>CAUQMF010000070.1:0-10335 GCA_963518965.1 uncultured Campylobacter sp. | reverse complement strand
GGATATATCGCTAAATTTTAGCCATCAAAATTTACTGTGAAAGCAATCTCAAATTCGGCGTCAATTTATTTAGCGGCGAGCTTTTTAAGGTAAATTTAACTAACGAAAAACTCCTGCGCAGCCTGCTTGCTCTCAAACGGTTTCACGCAAATCTCGCACTCGCCAACCTTAGCCAGCACCGCTGTATCTTTATCCGCTCTAGTGTAGGCAAGCGCCAGCCGCACGGCAAACTCGAGGTCGGCTTCGTTGAATTTAGCATCCACGAGACTAGTCGCGCCCACGACGCCCTCGTCAAATTTGATCTGCGTAAATTTCGGATTATTTAGAGCTAGCAGTTTGGCGTTGTCGTTTTCGTCGCGGCCGATGACCATTTTGGTGCCGTTTGCCAGGCGCAGATGCCGCCCGATACGCAGCAGCTGCATATCTGCGCTAGTCATATCCGGGTCAAATTTGACGAAATCTTTGATTTTGTTTGAAAAGCTCTCGATCGTGAGCAAGCACCCGCCGCCTGGCGTCTCAAATTCGCTAAAGCCAAATTCCTTGGCAAGCGCGAGCTGTCTTTTGCGGTCGCGCCCGCTGATGCCTAGCAGCTTACTGCGATCGACCCAGCCCTCGCGCTCGGGTTTTGTGGGTTTCATCAGCTGCGCGGACATCGGGCGCAAGATGAGATCCTCCTCGTCGCCGGCGGCGTTTTTGACCTGCGCCATCGCGTCGCGCCTCTGGCTCATCGGACGCTGGCCGATCACCTCGCCCGTCGCGATAAAGCTAGCGCCCTCCGCGCTCATCATCGCAAGCGCCGTTTTAAACATATATCCGTGGCAGTCGATGCAGGGGTTAAAGTGCTTGCCGTAGCCGTGCTTTGGCGTAAAAAGCACCTCGCGCAGGTATTCGTTTCTGATATCTACGATCTTAAACTCGGCTCCGGCTTCGTTCGCGCGGCGGCGTAAAATTTCCGCCTTTTTCTCGTCGCCGCTAAAGCCGATGTCGATATGGATCGCCGTAACTTTTATGCCTTGGCTGGTTAGAAGCTTGATAGAGATCATACTATCAAGCCCGCCGCTAAATAAAACCAATGCTTTCATTTTTTAAGTTCCTTTAAAATTTCGTTGATTTTTTTTAGTATCGGTTGCTTTTCTTCTAGCGAGATTTGCGACGCCGAATACTTTTTGTATAAATTTTTGTAAAATCTTGTTTTAAAAAATTTTAGATTTTGTAAAATTTCCTCCTCGTTTTTAAACGCCTCGTATTTTTCAAATATTATCTCGCGCACGGACGGATCGTTCGCGTCCGCTCCCGCCGCGATCGCTTCGTAGACTGCCCTGTGGCGCGCGAAATAATCGGGCTTTAAATTTTCTAAAATAAATTTTTTTAGACTCTGGTTTTCTATCATCGTTTTTAAAATTTGGATTTCCAGCGGGTCTTTGCGTCCCGAGTTTGCCCGTAAATTTTGCGTTTCGTAACCCTGCGCGTTTTGCTCCGTCCCGCCGTAGCCTTGCTGCATAGCCGAATTTGATCCGCGAGAGAGGCGAAACGACCCCTCGGCTATCTTTAAAATTTTAGCCACGAGCGGCGCGTAAGAGTTTGCGACGACGGGCTTTAGGTTTGCCGTAAAGGCCTGGATCGCTTCTAGCGCTTTTTGCTTTTGTACGGGGCGCGCTAGATCAAAGCCGCTAGCTAGATGCCTGATGTAAAATTCGCCGATCTCCGTGCCGCTTTCAAAAATTTGCCGCAGATACTCTACCTTACCCGCGACGACCATATCGGCGGGATCTGCGCCGCCCTCGATAATGACGACGCTGCCGTCGATTTCGTTTTGCGCGAGCAGCAGAGCGGACTTAGTCGCGGCGTTTATGCCCGCATCGTCGCCGTCAAAGCATAAAATAACGCTAATCTCGCCGCGTTTTAAAAGCGGTAGGTGCTTGGTAGTTAGCGCGGTTCCAAGTACGGCTACGGCGTTGCTAAAGCCCGCTTTGTGCAGCATGATGACGTCCATGTAGCCTTCGGTGATTATGATTTGATTTTTGGCGAAAATCTCGCGCTTTGCCAGATGGTAGCCGTAAAAAAGCGTTGATTTATCAAAAACCGCGGACTGGGGCGAATTTACGTATTTAGCCGGGTTGCCGCTGATCGTGCGTCCGCCAAAACCAACCAGCCGTCCCGCGTGCGTGTAGATGGGAAAGGTGATGCGGTTTATGAAGCTAGCGTAGATGCCGTTTTCGTTTTGCTTTACGATGCCGACTTCTAGGGCTTCTTTGGGCTCGATTTGTTCGTTTTGCAGTAGCCTTATCGTCTGCGCGCTCTCAGGCGCGAAACCTAGTTCAAATTTATCTATTAGCTCGTCTGTTATACCGCGCGAGTAGAGATACTCCACGGCTGCTGGCGTTTTATAAAGCAGCGAGCGGTAAAAGGCATTTGCGTTTTCTAGGATGTGCTTGTTTTCCTTCGCCGGTTCGCCGCCGCGCACGTAGTTTAGCGTGAAATTTTGCAGTCCGGCGATCTTTTCGACGGCTTCGGGATAGCTTAGCTTTTCGTAGTCCATCACGAATTTGATCGCGTCGCCGCCGGCTTTGCACGAAAAGCAGTGAAATATTCCGCGCGACGGGCTCACGCTCATGCTTGGGTTTTTATCGTCGTGAAACGGGCATACGCACACGAAGTTCGCTCCGCTTTTTTTCAGCGGCAGATAGTGTCCGACGACATCGACGATATCGGTTTGCGCTTTTAGTCTTTCTATTGATTTTGGGTCGATCATAAGCGAGATTATACAATCGTTTTGCTATAATCGGCGTTAAATTTGACTTTAGAAAGCGGCATTTTGGATATATTTTTTATCGAATTTAGAGACCCGATTTTCGGTCTCGTGGTGCTAGTCGCCGCGGTGCTCGTGATCGCCGTTTTTAGCTATGCGTGGGGCGTTTTTAAGAGCAAGGACGAAAAGGCGGAGATCGCTGGATTTTTGAAAAAATTCGGCAAATCTCAAGGCCTGAGCGACGAAAACAAGCAGCTTTTGATAAACTCGGGCGCAGATACGGCTACGATGTGCTTTTTGGCGGGGACTTTTTCAAAAAGCGGATATTTTGAAAAGGCTATCAACGTCTATGCCGTGGCTTTGGAGCGGGCTAAAAACCGCGCGGCAAAGGAGCAAATTTTTACCGATCTTGGCCAGACTTATTTTAAGGCGGGCTTTTTAGAGCGCGCAAAAAGCGTCTTTTTAGAGGCGCTAAAAATCTCTCCGCGAAATCAAATCGCGCTAAAATCCCTAACGATAATTTTCGAAAAACTAAAAGATTATGTGGGCGCGCTACAGGCCTTGGACGCGCTGCAGGAGCTCGGCGATGGCGTGAGAGCGCAGACGGCCTACATAAAGGCGCTGCAAATTTTAGCGGATAAAAGCAAAGACGAAGCGGCCAAAATCAACGAAATTTTAGCGCTAAAGGACGAATTTGCGCTCGTGCGCCGAATGGCGATGGAGAGGCTAAATTTAAACGGTTCGGGGCTTAAGGATTTTAGCGATTTCCCGCCGTTAGGGGACGTTTTGGATTTGGTTTATTATCAAAATATGCCCGTAAATTTAGCCGATCCCGAGTACAAGAGCCTGTTTTTCGTCAAAGGCATGAGCGACGAGGACGGCGCGCCGCTTGGCTTTGAGTTAGAGGTTTTAAAGAAGCTAAAAGCGGCAAACTACGACAAGGCCGCGCTTAGCTTTAACTACGTCTGCAAGAGCTGCAAAAACGCCTTTCCGATGCATTTTTACCGCTGTCCGATGTGTAGCGAGCTAGGCAGCGTGCAAATTTTGCCTCACATCACGGAAAAACCCGATGAAAACAGTATGCCTTTTTAGCGACGGCTCGTGTCTGGATAACCCTGGGCCGGGCGGCTGGGCGTACATCCTAGAGTACGGCGAACACAAAAAAACGGCAAGCGGCGGCGAGGTACATACGACGAATAATCAAATGGAACTGCGCGCCGCGATCGAAGGGCTAAAGGCGCTAAAGCAGCCCTGCCGCGTGAAGCTCTACACCGATAGCTCATACGTCGCAAACGCCGTAAATGCGTGGCTAGAGGGCTGGGTCAAAAAAAACTTTAAAAACGTAAAAAACGTCCCGCTGTGGCAGGAGTATCTAAGCGCAAGCGAGCCGCACGAGGTCGAAGCGATATGGGTTAAAGGCCACGCCGGGCACCCGCAAAACGAGCTTTGCGACGAGATGGCGCGCGAGCAAGCCGTAAAGATAAAAAATAGCTTAAAAGGCGAATAATGCGAAATTTGGAAGAGAAATTAGGGTATAAATTTAAAGACGAAAAGCTACTAAAAACCGCGCTCACGCACAAAAGCGTAAAAGGCGGCGCAAACAACGAAAGGCTCGAGTTTTTGGGCGATGCGGTGATGGATCTGGTGATCGGGGATTATCTTTTTCACAAATTTTCGCGCCTAAGCGAAGGCGATCTAAGCAAACTAAGGGCCGCACTCGTAAATGAAAAAAGCTTCGCCGAGCTGGCTAAATATCTAAATTTAGGCGCGCTCATAAACATCTCGCCGGCCGAGGAGCACAACGGCGGAAGGCTAAAAGCCTCGATACTCTCGGACGCCTTTGAGGCGCTGATGGGCGCGATCTACCTAGAAAGCGGCTTTGACGCCGTGCGCGCAGCCAGCCTAAAAGCCTTTGAGAGATGCTACCCCGATATAAATTTCGACCGCATGGTAAAAGACTACAAAACCGCACTGCAAGAGCTAACTCAAGCGCGCTTCGCCGAGATACCAAAATACGTGCTGGTCGGCTCAAAAGGCCCCGATCACAAGAAAGAATTTGAGATCGCGCTGATGCTAAACGAGCGCGAGATCTCGCGAGCCGCGGGCAAGAGCAAAAAAGAAGCCGAGCAAAAAGCCGCCAAAACCGCGCTTGAGATTTTAGGAGAGGGCAAGTGAATACCTTTGGACGCAAACTAACGCTAACGACGTTTGGCGAGAGTCATGGAGTGGCGATCGGCGGCGTGCTAGACGGCTTTCCAGCAGGCGTGCGTATAGATTTAAATTTTATCCAAAGCGAGCTTGACAAACGAAAACCCGGCGGCTCGAAATTTGCCACGGCTAGAAGCGAAGGCGACCGCGTGGAGATTTTAAGCGGCGTGTTTGACGGGCTAAGCACGGGCACTCCGATCGGTTTTATAATCCGAAACGAAAATCAAAAATCGGGCGATTATGAAAATTTGCGCGAGCTCTTTCGTCCGGGACATGCCGACTACGCCTACTACCGTAAATACGGCATCCGCGACCACAGAGGCGGCGGACGCAGCTCGGCTAGAGAGACGGCCGTGCGCGTGGCCGGCGGCGCGATAGCTCAAATTTTGCTGGGCGAGTTTGGCATCAGCGTGCAAAGCGGCGTGGCTAGCGTGGGCGAAATTTCGTGCGGCGAGCGGTTAGACTTTGATCTCGCGGCGCGCTCGGAGATATTTTCGCTGGGTAACGAAGAGGCGATGAAAGAAGAAATCCTAAAAGCCAAGCAGGAGCACGACAGCGTCGGAGCTAGCGTCGTGACGGTTATCCGCGGCGCGCCGGCGGGGCTTGGCGAGGGGCTATACTATAAATTTGAC
The DNA here is from genome assembly GCA_963518965.1 of uncultured Campylobacter sp. Classification (GTDB taxonomy): domain Bacteria; phylum Campylobacterota; class Campylobacteria; order Campylobacterales; family Campylobacteraceae; genus Campylobacter_A. Next base: position 4,746 of record CAUQMF010000070.1, on the reverse strand, counting down.
GCCGCAATCGCGGCTGCGATGATGGGCATAAACGGAGTCAAAGCCGTAGAGAGCGGCGACGGCGTAAGGGCTAGCAAGATGCGCGGCAGCCAAAATAACGACTCGATGGGCGCGGCGCATGCGGGCGTAAATTTGTGTAGCTCTGACGACTCTACTCTTGACGGCGCGGGCGAGCTAGCAAATTTAAACGGCGGCAAATTTAACGAATGTAAAAGCGAGGCGGACGGCGCGGCTTGCCGCGGCTCAAATTCGGGCGAGAAATTCGGATTTGCCTCAAATCACGCGGGCGGAACGCTGGGCGGCATGACGAGCGGGCAAGAGGTCATGATAAAGACGCATTTTAAGCCGACCCCGTCGATATTTTTATCTCAGCCGACGCAAAACGTGTGCGGCGAGGACGTCATCTGCGAGCTGCGCGGACGGCACGATCCGTGTATCGGAGTACGCGGCAGCGTCGTAGCCACCGCGATGGCTAGACTAGTAACAGCCGATATGCTGCTTTTAAATTTGAGCGCAAATCTAGCAAATTTAAAGAAAATTTACGGCTAACTCCAAGATAAACCGCGCCCCCAAACGAAGCTGAGCAAAACGGACGCTGCACGCGTGAAATTTGCAATGATTTTTGCGCGCGTTTGGACGAGCCAGCCGTAAATTTCGGCTACAAATACGTAAAATCACGCCGCGAAATTTATAAAAATCGGACATTTTCATGCGCGGCAAAGACGTTTGGCGAATTTATATCTGCGATATAAACGGCGCAACAGAGACATTTGATATAAAAAATATTTCGCACGGCGGCTTAGAAAATTTGCTCGCAGGCGCTATCAGATATCTAAAATTTATGCAAAAATCATAGAGAAACAGAGCGCGGCGAGGAACTATAGTCGCGCAAATTTAGACTCTTTAACCCTAACGGCAAGAAAAATATATCCTCAAAAAGAGCTCATCGAGCAGCTCGCCCCAAACGGACTACAAAGCTCGAAAATCTAAGCCTTGGCGCAATATTTATGAGGATAAGTCGGTTGATAGCGCCTGCGGGGATTTTTGTAGATTTTTAAAATATCTCGCGCAAAATAGGCTAAATTTGCCTCTTTTTTACGTTTAAATTTATGATTTTCGGGCTTAAAGCCCAAATTTAGTCGCCCGGCAAGCAAGCGAATTTGCGCCCGTCTCTAGCGCGGAGTGCTTGCAAAGCGGCTGCGAGATTAAATTTACGCCGATTTACGGGGCATGCCTGTACCCGCGTTTATATTTTCGCGTCCTTTTAAAATAAAATCAAAAATCAGCCTACTTTTTGCCTAAAATTTGTAAAATTAGCCCAAAAAAGGATAAAAAATGAGCCAAAAAACGCTAACGATCATCGACACTTTCGGATTTTTTTTCAGACTTTACTACGCGATGCCAGGCCTTAAAAACAAAGAGGGCAAGCCAAGCGGCATGGTGAGCGGATTTGCGAATTTTATTATGAATCTGCAAAACGAATTCGCAAGCGACTATATCATATTTGCGCTTGATAGCAAGGGCAAGACGCTGCGCCACGAGATCCTAGGAGACTACAAAGCCAACCGCTCCGAGCCGCCCGCAGCGCTAAAAGAGCAGCTTCCCGTGTGCATAGAAATGATAGAAAAAATGGGGCTAGCCGCCGTGAGCAAGGAGGGCTACGAGGCCGACGACATCATCGCTACCGCCGTGAAAATCGCAAAAGAGCAAGGCATTTTCGTTAGAGTCGTAACGCACGATAAAGACCTCTATCAGCTCATCGAAGACGGCAAAGTAAGCATTTATAGCCCGCAAAGCAAGATCGATCACGACAGCGCTAGCTGCGCTGAAAAATACGGCGTTTTGCCCGCTCAAATTCGCGATTTTCTAGCGATCGCGGGCGATAGCTCGGATAATATCCCGGGCGTCAAAGGCATCGGCGCGGTCGGCGCGAAAAAGCTTTTGGGCGAATTCGGTAGCTTAGAAGGCATCTACGAAAACCTGCCGCTAGTGCGAAACGAGCGCATCCGCGGGATGCTGGCAGAAGGCCGAGAGAGCGCGTTTTTAAGCAAGCGCCTAACCTCGCTATTTGACGACGCGACCGATGCGATAGATTTTGAAAAGGCGAAATTTCCCGAGCAAAATCCGCTCGTAAAGGTAGCGGACGTCCTTCGCGAATACGATCTGAACCGCCTTTTAAAAGCGCTGCAAAACAGCCAAAATGCGGGCGAAAACGCGGAATTTAAGCTCGGCTTTAACGCGCGGCTTTTAACGGACGAGGGCGAGATCGAGCGACTGCTGGCAAATATAGACGCAGACACGCTCGTGGCCTTTGACACCGAGACCACGGACGTCGATACGCAAAACGCCCGCCTGGTCGGCTTTAGTTTTTGCTTTAACGAGGAGGAGGCCTACTACGTGCCCGTGGCGCACGAGTATCTGGGCGCGCCAAAGCAAGTAAGCGAGAAATTCGCCGCTTGGGCGGTGGGGCAAATTTACAAAGGCTGCGTGATCGGGCAAAATTTAAAGTACGATTTTAAGGTCGTAAAGCGAAATTTGGGGCTAGAACCGCCCGTAAATTTTAAAGACACGATGATACTGGCGTGGCTCATGGACCCTGGATCTAGCGTCGGTATGGACGCGCTAGCCAAGCGGCTCTACGACTACGACACGATCAAATTTGAAGACGTGGTAAAGCGCGGCGAGACCTTTGCGTCCGTAGCACTTGAAAACGCCGCAAAATACGCCGCTGAGGATGCTTGGATAACGCTGAAGTTTTACAAAAGCTTTTTAAATTTGCTTGATCCCGAGCTGCTCGCGCTCGCCGACACGCACGAGTTTCCTTTTATCCTCACGCTTTTTGATATGGAGCGCGAGGGTATAGCGATAAACCGCGAGAAAATGCAAAATTTGATCCTAAAAAACGACGCCAAGATCAAGGTCTTGACAGCCGAAATTTACGAGCTAACGGGCGAAAATTTTAATATAAACTCCGTTAAACAGCTAGGAGAAGTGCTGTTTGAGCACCTAAAACTACCCGTAAAGAAAAAAACCAAAACGGGCTACAGCACCGACGAGGCCGTACTAGCCGAGCTCATAGAGGAGCATCCCGTCATCTCTAAGCTGCTCGAGTACCGCGAGCTATACAAACTGCAAAGCACCTACTGCGAACCGCTGCTAAATTTAGCCAAAAAAGACGCTAACAGCAGGATATACACGAACTTTATCCAGACGGGAACTAGTACGGGCAGACTCTCGTCTAAAAACCCAAATTTGCAAAATATCCCCGCTCGCGGCAACCTAGCTAAGGACGTGCGTGGCTGCTTCGAGGCTAAAAACGGCTTTAGCTTCGTGGGGCTTGATTACAGCCAGATCGAGCTGAGGCTGCTCGCGCATTTTAGCCGCGACGCCGCGCTACTTGGGGCGTTTGCGAACGACGAGGACATCCACGCGCGCACGGCGATTAGTATATTCGGCAGCGCCGATGGGCAAAACCGCGCGGTGGCCAAGAGTATAAATTTCGGTCTCATCTACGGCATGGGTTCAAGCAAGCTAGCGGGGCAAGTCGGCATCACGCGTGCCGAAGCAAAGGAGTATATCGAGCGCTATTTTAAAGCTTTCCCTACGATAAAGGGCTTTTTAGAAGGGATAAAAACCGCGGCTAAAAACGAGGGCTTCGTGCGCACGCTGCTTGGTAGAAAGCGGCTGTTTGACTTTACAACCGCGACGCCGATGCAAACGGCGATGTACGAGCGCGAGGCGGTAAATACGATATTTCAGGGCTCGGCTGCCGATATCATCAAGATGGCGATGGTAAAAATCCGTCCGCTTTTAGACGAGCGCGCTAGGATGCTTTTGCAGATACACGACGAGCTGATTTTTGAGGTGCGAGACGACTATGCCGATGAGTTTGGCGCGGCGGCGCAAAAGATAATGCAAGAAATTTACAAACTAAACGTACCGCTAAAAACGAGCCTAAACGCAGCGAAGGATTGGGGGGAGTTGAAGTGATTTATTTAGTTTATGAAATAAAGTTATGAAATTAAATATAAATAAAGATAGTATTTTGGTTGTAGATTTAGACCAGACTTTGATATTTACTAATGAAGCCAATTTATTATCTTATGCTGAAGCTATTGAAAATATTTTGGGTATAGATTTTGCCACTTTATCGTTCTATGCCCTCAATGGGCGTTTTACGTTTGACTCAATAAAGGAAATTTTACCTAATATACAAAAGGATGAATTGGAATTAATAAAAGCAGAAAAGATCAAAAATTATAAAAAATATTTAAAAAATACACAAATTAATGAAGATATAATTAAGTGCGTATTGAAATTTTACAACAAAAATACAATCATATTGCTTACAAATGCTTCAAGATGTAGAATAAGAATGCTTTTAAAATTCTATAACTTAGATTTTTTCTCACATATATTTTTTAACAAAAAGGGTAATAAGTACAGAAATTTAATCGAATTCTTTAAGTTAGATGCAGAAAAATTAATAATATTTGAAGATGATAAAAACGAAATAAAAAATGCTTTAAGTGTGGGAATTTTAAAAGAAAACATTATGGAGATATCAAATGAGTGATTTTAAAGAAATAAAAGAGCAGTATATTATTGGGAGTAATTCTTTTTTAAGTATAGATACAAAAGCATATGCTGACTTAGCATATTTGGGCTATAGAAAAGATGGTAATCCTGATTTTTTAAATATATTAAAAAATACTTTTTGTAGCACAAATCTAGATGAGTTATTTG
>CAUQMF010000069.1:0-10414 GCA_963518965.1 uncultured Campylobacter sp. | reverse complement strand
ATGCAAGGGCGCAAAACGCGCAAATTTAGCGGGTTTTTAGCTATTTTTAAATACCATTATCAAAATCTAATCCCAAAAAGGACAAAAATGAGCGATCTAAAAAAACGCATAGACGAGCTTTTCGAGGATAAAAAGATGTCCGTTTACGACGCGGCTAAACAACTAAACGTACGCGAATACGCTATCTTGCAGTACCGCGGCGATGAAGAATTTAAGGAAGTCGGCGCAGAAAATTTGATGAAAATTTTTGAAGAAGTCAGCACTTGGGGCGAGATGCTTTTTATCAAAAATACGCCTGAGTTTATCATCGAGATCAAAGTGAGCGTACCTATGCCTAAAAAAGCGAGAGGATTTTTAAATTTCACCGATAAAAGCGGCTTTTTGGGCGGTCACCTCAAGGAAGAATCTATCGCGAGTATTGGCTTTGTGAGCACTAAATTTATGGGATTTCTCGGGCACAGCCTGCACTTTTACGACGCGGATCACAACGTGATATTTAAGCTTTTCGTAAATCGCAACGAAAAAATGAAACTAGACGAAGCGCAAGAGCAAAAATTCCTAGCGCTAAAAAACAGCCTTTGATTTTAGCCAGCTTTGCCGCGCGTAAATTTTAAGGTTTTATGATGGCTAAAATTTGCAAAATTTACGACGTTTTGATAATCGGAGCGGGCGCGGCAGGGCTATTTTTGGCGGCGAATTTACGCGGTAAAAGCGTCGCTATACTCGAAAAAAACGCAACTCCCGGCAAGAAAATATTAGCTAGCGGCGGAGGCAGGTGTAACGTCACAAACCGCCGCATAGACGCGTCAAACTATCTAGGCAATGCGGATTTCGTCACAAATATCCTAAAAAACCTAGACTTCAAAGACGTTTTAAAATTTTTTGGCGAGCTAAAATTTAACGAGCAAAAACAAAATCAATTTTTCTGCGAAAGCGGCGCAAAAGACGTTTTGGGCGTGCTTTTAAAACGCGCTAGACAAAGCGGCGCGCAAATATTTTGCGGCGTTTGCGTAAAAAGCGCGAGAAAAATTTTGGCCGATGAAAACGGCGAAATTGCGGACGCTTTTTTGGCGCTAAACGGCAACAAATTTGAGGGTTCTTGCTGCAACGACGCGCCTAATTTGACCGAATTTGACGCGTCAAATTTACAAAACGTCAAGCGAAATTTAGACGAAATTTTCGAGGTCGCCGCCGAAAACGGAGATAAATTTTACGCTAAAAATCTCGTCGTAGCTAGCGGCGGACTAAGCTACAAAAGCCTGGGCGCAAGCGACGTCGGCTACGAAATAGCGCGAAGCTTTGGTATCAAAGTCATTCCGCCAGCTCCCGCGCTCGTGGGATTTACCGTGCAAAAAGAGGAATTTTGGTTTAAGAATCTAAGCGGAGTTTGCTTTCCGGCGCAGATTTTGCTGGAACGAGCGCCGCAAAAAAGCGGCGACGATAGCAAATCCTACTCGCAAAGTAAAAGCGGCGACGCGGATGTGAGCGCGGATAAATTTAGCGTGCGCCGAGAAACTATCGGGGCAAATTTAAGACAGCCAAGCGATAAGCCCGCGCCCTTGCAAATGAATGATTTAAATTCGCAAAAAGCCGTAACGTTTGCTGAGCAAAGACAAAACGGCGAAATTGAGCTAAATTTAACGGCAAACGAAGCGCCTTTGGATAAAAACCGAGAATTTTACGAGTCGGACGCTAAATTTAACGCCTCGCAAGAAATAGAATTTAACGGCGGCGCAATTTTAAACGGCGATGCAAAAGCCTGGAAATCTAGTCAAAAAAAGCGGATTGAAATCGCGGGCGACGTGCTTTTCGCGCATAAAGGCATAAGCGGCCCGGCCGTGCTAAACGCTTCGCTTTTTTGGCAAAAAGGTCTGATCGAGATAAATTTTTGCCCGAATTTTAGCATCGAAACCGTGCAAAAAAGCAAAAAACAGCTCAGCACCGTCCTGCCGCTACCGCGCCGTTTTACGCTCGAGTTTTTACGCGCGGCGGGGCTTAGCGACAAGCCGTACGGCAAGTACGCCCAAGCCGAGCGAGAGAAAATTTTACGACTTTTTAGCTACCGATTCGCGCCTGCGGGAACGTTTGGCTTTGAACGAGCAGAAGTTACAAAAGGCGGCGTAGACACGGACGCACTAGAGGTAGGCTGCGGTGTAAAGGGCGTGCGCGGGCTTTATTTTATCGGCGAAGTTTTAAACGTAACGGGGATGCTCGGCGGCTACAATCTGCACTTTGCGTTTGCTTGCGCGCGGGCTTTGGCCGGGCGACTAAATGCGAAATAGTTTTAAAACCGCGATTTGGGGATTTGCGCCTGAAAGTAAATCGGTTTTGCCTTTGCCAGCGCGCCGCAAGTCTATCTAAAGCAAAAAGGCGACTAAATGCCGTTTAAGCTGCGCCTGACCGCTGCCCGCGGTAAAAACGGTCTTTTAGGCTAAATTTAAGGGCATGCACGGCGCGCAAAAAGATAAGCCTACATGCGCGCTAATAAATTACGCTACGCATAGACGCTAGCCGCAAAGACTAGGTTGCGCTTACCGCATGGCGGGCTGCCGAATTTCGCGATACTCGGCTAAAATTTGACTTGCCTTAAATGCCAAAGCAGCCGCTTGAGGATCTAGCGACGCGGACACTAATCGATCGTTAATTTTGCTCAAACATAGACTAAATTTACGCCGCCTTTTAACGGCGCATCTAGTTTGATTAGATAGAGATAGGCTCTATTTTCCGCTCTTGGCAAATAAATAAAATCTAAAATTCGCGGCAAGCAAAATAGCGCAAAACGTCAAGCTAATACGCCGCCTTTTAATAAATTTAACGCCCAAAAATAAGGCAAGTAAATTTATGCCAAAGCGCGAATTTACGCAAGCAAAGCGGCATAAATTATTTTGTAGTATCGTAGATGTAAAGCAAAATCGCCATAAAAACGCAAGCCGATGAGCAAATCGCGTAAATTTAAGACCGAACGCGAGTTTACGGCGCTTATACCGCAGTCTTATTCCGCATCGACGCTAATTTTATATTTGCCGCAGCTGGGGCAACGAAACAAATATCCAGCCATGAAACCGCCCGCTTCTAGGTATTCTCGCACGGTCTGCACGTCGTATTCGCCGCGCAGAGCATACTGGGCAAAGACCTCGTCTGCGATACCCATCTCCTGCAGCTCCTTTGTGCCTACGTCGCCTAAAAACTCGCAGTAATCGTCGCAGCACGTAAGCCACTGCTCTCCTTGCCAGCAAAAATACCCGGGCGTCCTTTTAAAAAGCTCGTCCGTTTTAGCCTGCGCATTAGCCGCGCCGCTAGGCAGTTCGTCTGCGTCTTGGACGAAGGTAGCGTCAAATTTCGCCGCAGCCTTGCCGTTAGCTATGCAGTGCGGGCAGAGGTATTCCACGTCGCTTTCGCTATAAACGTGACCGCAATAATAAACGTCCGTCTCCTGCTCGCAGCACTCGCAAACCACGCTTACATCGTCCTTAAACACGCCCGATTTAACGGGATCGGGGTGATAGCGAAAATGAGGCAGGGCTTTTGGCTTTTTATTCGCGCACGCCGATTTGCTCGCGGTTTTGGGGCGTTTTACGGCATCCTCGTAGCCGTCTATGGCATATTGTTTTAGATACCCGAGCCTTTTTAGCTGTTTTTTGTCTTTGGGGTCGCAAATTTTATCAAGCAACTCGTAGGCGCTCTTTTTAAGCTCCAGTAGATAGTAAACATCGACCAGCACGGCTTTTGCCTCTTTTTCGCCGCATTTTTCCAGCTCGTCTTTGAACTCATATAGCGCCAAAACGCTCGCCGCTCCGCCGTCAGACTCCCAAAACGCCTTTTGAAGCGCGATATATTTTTCTCTAAATTTATCCATTTTTTCTCTCAAATTCGCCGTTTGGCGTAAATTTTATCCCTCAACGAAGCTGCGCCGACTCGTGCGGTAAATTTTAAAATTTGCGGTTACGATCAGCGTCATCGTCAAATTGACGTCGTAATAAAATTTAAAGCCGTTTAAAAGTCAAATTTGCTCGGTAATGCGCGGGCGATCAAAATTTACTCGATCAAAAATGCGCCGAAAAATCAAAAACGGCAAATTTGGGCTCAAATTTTAAATTTTACCGAGCCGAGCTTGCGGTTTTGGTCATTTAAACACGTCCGTTCGTTTGCGCCAAATAACCCTTAGCTGCGCCTCGCGCTCAAAGCTGATGCTAAATTCGGGTCAAATTTCACTCCGCGCAAATCGCTTTTAGCTTTGCTAAATCCAAAATCAAACTATGCGAAAACGCGTCTATCACGACTCCGGCGTATTTGCCTTCGGCGCCATCTATCATCGCGGCGTAGTCTTTTAGGCGCAGATTTATTGCCTCTTGCTCGGCATCGTTTCGCCATCTCATCATCTCGGCCCTGCTAGAAAACGTGGGGAAATAGCTAAGCCCGCTCTCTTCGTCTTCTAGTAGGACAAATTTTATATTTGAGCCTTCTTCTTCGTAAACTGTGCTGCCGCCCGGTTTTGCTAAGGCTTGGTTTATGAGTACGGGCGCTAAAAACTCGGCCTTTTTTAGCGCCGAAATTAGCGCCTTTTGGCTCTGCTTGCTGCCGTCAAGTAAAAATGCGTCTATGAAATCGTTTAAATTTTCGTTCATCTTTTGCCTTGGATTAAATTTGGCGTATTATACATTTTTACGTTTTTAAATCAAAATTTAGCAGTAAATAAGCTTTGCGCTGCTATAATCACAACCTTACTTCAGCTGGCGGGTTCATAGCTCAGTTGGTTAGAGCATCCGGCTCATAACCGGATGGTCCCAGGTTCGAGTCCTGGTGAACCCACCACCCTTTGATTTTCATTCATTTTAAAAATCTTGCAAATATCCTTTAGATTTTATTTAGTCTTTGTCGGCGAAATTTAGCCCCTTTATGCTCTTGCCTATTTGTCTTATAGTAAATGCGCGGGTAAATCGTAGCTCGAAGCCTAGCAAATTTAACAAAACCCTCCAAATGCGGTAGCCAACCGCTTACCAAAGCAAACGCGCGAGGCTACCTCGTCGCGGGCGGTGAAACGGCGGGCTATCTGTTTCGCTGCACCCGCTGCGGCAAGTATAAAATTCAGGTCGATGCAAGCTAAATTTGAAAAATTTTACTCGCCCAGACCGCATCTTGAAAACGTAAAATTTAGTTTGTTGAAATTTGACGTTATTTTTGCTTTTGTATTGATGGTTTAAACTGCACCCTGCTTGGCGGTAGCAGTCTCCTCTTGCTTGCAGGCTGCCTTAAGCAGTAGCGAACGCAGTAAAGCTAAAGCAGAACTTCGCTGGGTTTTTAAATTTTAATCGAGTCAAATTTGCGGATTTAGCCCCGTTGCAAATTTAAAATATGTAGCGCGGCGGCACACCGAATCAGTGCTTAATCAATATGCTTTTGCGTACTTGCACTATTTTATTAATTTCCTTATCGCATAGCTCTTGGCGAATCCATACGCTCCGCTACCTAAATCAAATTTAAAATCTTCATTAAGCGAGGTGTCGTAAATAGCACTCATCGCAGCTTTAAAATTTACATCATCCTCAACAAATAAAAAATACAAAAACTTTTTATTTTTATAAAAGACGATTACGGGACGATATCCGAATACATAAATTGTATAGAAATATGATATTTCCTCTTTTTTTGTTTTTATATTTAAAATTTTGATTGGTAATATATATGCATTGCCTTTTATAATTTAATATCTCGCAATACATAATATAAAATAGAAAAATTGAAACGGCAGATATGACAATCATAGACAATATACTGCCGTCTATGATATTAAACAAAACGAATAACAAAAACATGCAAATAAACATCCTAACGACAAAAAAAGAATTTACATTTTGATAGCAATACAGAACCTTCTCATCGTCGCTAAGTCCGGCACCTTTAGGCAAATCATAATCACTCAAATTTGAGCCTTTCGTTTTTAAATTTTAGCAGAGTTAAATTTGCAAATTTAGCAGGATATGAGACAAATATTCAAGACAGAATAGGCGTAGTTTAAATAAATTTTTCTTACCCGCAAAGGAGCGGACTAGTCGTCCGTGACTGTGGGGGAGGCGTAGAAAAATTTATTCTAAAATCCGCCGTTTACGGAGAATCAAAATCGCCCGCATCAAACCCCAGCTCCAGCGTCCTTATCTCCCCTATCGCATTTCCAGCGATCCCCTTTATCGAGCCAAACATCTCAATCGCGTTGTCGCGCACCTTTTCGATCTGTTTTTCGCGGCTCTTCCAGATGCGTTTCATCGCGTTTTTCTCGCGCTCTAGCTCCTCGCTCATCGCAGAAAAACCCTCCACGATGGCTTCGATACGCATTTTAAACTCGTTGCTAACGAGATACGAGTAGAGCATCTCCATCTTGTTTGAGCGATTTTGTGCAGAGTTCCTAGCAAAATTTAGCTCTACGACGCCCTGCCTTAGCACGAAACAAAGCGCCTTAAACTCCTCGTAGTTGCACACCCATACGCCGTCAACCAGCCCCATGCGCTCTAGCTCCCGCGGCCGCGCCTCGCTAACGAGCACCCCGATGTCTGCGCCCGATGCGCGCATATCGGCCTTAAATTTCTCTATCCATTCGTTTGAGAAATTTTTCGTGCGTTTGCTTTCGTAGTAGATTTTGCCGCAGTTTTGCGCCTCGCGGGTATTTACGATCTGCATCACGTCTGCGCCGTTTGCGCCCTTTTTGACCTCGTCTATGGTGTCAAATACGAACTTCTCCCGCAGCCACGCCTCGATAGCAAGCTCTTGCGTCTCGCCTTGTAGCTGCTCGCTGCCCTGCTCTATGCGCCTTTGCGCCTCGTTTAACTGCTTTTTTAGCGCCTCTAGTTGCTCGTCTTTTTGCTTAAATTTTAGCTCGTTTTGCTCCGCCAAAGCCTTGCCTAGCCGCTCTTTTTCCTCGTTTAGGCGTTTGCTTAGCTCGGCCTCGGTTTTTGCCATCAGCGCGCTTTCAAACTCGCTCTTTTCGCGTTTTAGTTTTTCTATCTCAAGCGTCTTTAAATTTAGCTCGTTTATCTGCTTTGACTTAACTTCAAGCTCGGTTTTTAGGGCGTTTACTATGTTTAAATTTTCGCCCTCTAGTTTTGCTTTTATTTCATTTTCAAGCTCGGTTTTTTTAGCGTTTAGGGCTGCGGCAAATTTGGCGTCAAATTCTTTTTCTTTAGCGTTCAAAGCGTCTAAGTGCGCCTTATATTCGGCCCTTTTAGCTTCGATCTCTTTGTCGAAATCTCGCCTGGCCGCCGCCATTTTTTGCTTCATTTCAAGCTCAAGCTCGGTTTTAAGAGCCAAATTTACATCGACTTCGGCGCCGCAGTTACCGCATTTTACGCTACTTTGCATTTACAGCCTCGTTTTCATTTTTTCAAATTCGTCCTGCACGGTGGCCGAGTTTGGCTCGTTGCTCATCTTGTCTATCGCGTCGCCGTAAAGGCTGGTTAGATAAATCACGACGCAAGAAACCGCAAAGCCCGGCAATATCTCGTAAACATAAGAATTTAGCCCGAGCGCTATCCATGCGATCACCGTCGCTCCGCCCGTTATCATGCCTAGAAGCGCCGCTAGCGCGCTCATCCTACGCCAATAAAGGCTAAAAAGCAACACCGGCCCAAAGCTCGCTCCAAAGCCCGCCCACGCGTAGCCCACGACGTTTAGTACGCTTTCGTTAAAGCTAAAAGCAAGCGCGGTAGCAACTAGCGCGACGGCCACGACGGCGTATCTACCAGCAGCAACCTGAGCTTTTTGCGAAATTTCTTTTTTATAAAAGGCAAACACGAAGTCCTGCGTAACCGAGCTTGCGCTAACTAAAAGCTGGCTAGAGATCGTGCTCATAATAGCTGAAAGCACGGCTGAAATGATGATACCCACGAAAAACGGATGAAACAGCGTCTCGCCAAGCTGCAAAAAGACCTTTTCGGGGTCTGCTAGAGGTAAATTTAACTCGCTGTAATACACAAAGCCGATCAGTCCGCTCATCATAGCTCCTACAAGTCCTATCGCCATCCAGCCGATACCGATGCGGCGTGCCTGAGCTAGCTCTTTTGAGCTTCGTATCGCCATAAATCTAACTATAATGTGCGGCTGTCCGAAGTACCCAAGCCCCCACGCCATGAGTCCTAAGATGCTTAAAAAAGTCTGGTCGTAAAAGACGTTTAGGTGGTTTTTGCCGTATTTTGCCACCTCGCTCCAAAAGGTAGCGCCGTCCGGCAAATTTAGATTACAAAACGCTACTACCGGCACGGCGACGAGCACCAAAAACATCAGCATACCCTGAAACGCGTCCGTGATGCAAACCGCGCGAAAACCCCCGAAAAACGTGTAAAAAACGACGATAGCCAGCGTAAAAATCGCACCGAATTTAAAGTCCAAGCCAAAAAAGCTCTCAAAGCTCTTGCCGCCCGCAATTATCCCGCTACTAACGTAAAGCGTGAAAAATATCAAAATCAAAAGCCCTGAGACTATACGTAAAATTTTAGTCTCGTCCTTGAAGCGATTTTGTAAAAAATCGGGGATCGTGATGCTATCGCTGGCAACCTCGGTATAGACGCGCAGGCGCTTTGCTAAAAACAGATAGTTGCAATACGCTCCTATAACGAGCCCCAAAACCATCCAAATCGTCGCTAGCCCCGTGGCGTAAAGCGCGCCCGGCACGCCAAGCAGCATCCAGCCGCTCATGTCGCTAGCTCCGGCGCTTAGCGCGGTTACGACCGGCCCTAGGCGGCGGTTGTCGAGCAGATATTCGCCCATATTGGCATTTTTGTTATACGAGTATCGCCCCACGAAAAGCAAAAATCCAAAATACAGCGCGATGGCGATATAGCGAGCGTAATCCATAAATTTCCCTCGGGTTTTAAATTTGAGTTACGATAATATGATAAATTTGTTTAAAAGATAATTTTTTCGCGTAAAAAAGGTTAAATTTATATTTTTTTTCGTATTATTAACCCTCATTACGCTTTTAAGGTTTAAGAAATGCTAAACGAAAAATTTTTCAGGGCGCTGTTTTTCGTCCTCATCGTCTCCGCGGGCGTTTATTATTTTTATCCGACGGAGTTAAACGAGGCGCAACGTCTAGCTTACCTTAAAAGCTACGGCGTGACGCTGGGGCTCACCATAGGCGGCACGGCTATCGGCGTGACTTTGGGCTTTATTTTGGCGTTTTTAAAGTTTTTAAATATCAAAATTTTAAGCTTTCTCATCGACGAATACGTAGATATCCTGCGCGGAACGCCGATTATTTTGCAACTTCTTATATTTTCGGTCGTGATTTTCGCGACTTGGAGCGATAACTTTTACGTCGCTTTGATCGCGCTTGGGCTAAACAGCTCCGCATACGTCGCAGAGATCGTGCGTAGCGGCATAAATAGCGTCGATAAAGGGCAAATGGAAGCCGCAAGGGCGATGGGTCTAAACTACTACGTCTCGATGCGAGAGGTGGTGTTCCCACAAGCGACTAAAAACATCTTGCCTGCGCTTGCGAACGAATTTATCTCGCTTTTTAAAGAGACGTCAGTCGTTGGCTACATCAGCGTCATCGATATCACGATGCAAAGCAAGAGCCTACAAGCGGTGTTTTATAGCCCGGAGCCAGTCATTTTCACGGGTATAGTTTACTACGTCAGCGTGAAGTTCTTTACGTTTTTGGTTAAAATTTTAGAGAGGAGGCTAAATCGCCATGATTGAGATTAGAAATTTGAGTAAAAATTACGGCGATTTACGCGTCCTAGACGACATCAGCGTAGATATCAAGCAAGGCGAAATCATAGCTATCATAGGCCCCAGCGGCGGCGGCAAGAGTACGTTTTTACGCTGCATAAACCGCCTAGAAGAGCCAAGCGGCGGGCACATCAAGATAAACGGCGAGGATATAACGGATAAAAAAACGGATATAAACAAAATCCGTCAAAAAGTGAGCATGGTTTTTCAGCACTTTAACCTTTTTGCGAATAAAAACGTCTTGCAAAATTTAACCCTAGCTCCGATAAAAGCAGGGATTTTGGATAAGCAAAGCGCAGAGAAAAGAGCCGACGAGCTACTAAAAAGCGTGGGTCTAAGCGATAAAAAATACGCATTCCCGCACAAGCTATCAGGCGGTCAAAAACAGCGTATAGCAATAGCTAGAAGCCTCGCGATGAATCCCGAGGTCATACTCTTTGACGAGCCAACGAGCGCGCTAGATCCTGAGATGATCGGCGAGGTGCTAGATATCATGAAAGACGTCGCGGCAAAAGGCATCACGATGCTAGTAGTCACCCACGAGATGGGCTTTGCTAAAAACGTGGCAAATAGGATATTTTTCATGCACGGCGGAAAAATAGCCGTAGACGACACGCCTAAAAATGTTTTCGAAAACCCTAGCAATCAGCGTTTGCAGGATTTTCTAGGTAAAATTTTAAACCACTAAAAG
>CAUQMF010000068.1:0-10487 GCA_963518965.1 uncultured Campylobacter sp. | reverse complement strand
GCGTTATCTCTTTCATTTTTTCTCCTTTAAATTTACAAAATCATAGCGCAAATTTATAAAATGTTTCGTTAAAAAGACGGCGTAGTCGCATTTTTAAATATTTGCGTAATCTACCGTACGCAAAATACGGGCGCTAGCTTTATCTTAAATTTTAGGTTTTTCCGTTTGCTTTTTATATAAGATAAACGTAACTACTAGCGGCATAAAAAACAAGACAAACACCGCAATAAACTCGAGCAAGCTTGCACGGTTTGACGCAAGTGCCATCGCACCGGCAAAAGCCAAAAATCCGCTGATCCCAAAAGCGATGCCGAAAATTATTTTTTTTAAACGGCGACATAACGGCTTTATTGCACTCGCTTTTAATGTCCTCATAGCTCTTTTGGCGTTTTTGAGCTATGGTCTGCAAGATAGCTTCATTGGGATTAATTTTGGCGCAGGCCTTGCCTAGCATATCGTCGATTTCAAACGCCAAATCAGTCAGCCGTTCGCGCCTTTTAGCGCATAGCGCTCCTGAGAAATTTATCTTTTGGATTTCGGTGCCTATTTCTTTTTGTATCTCTACGAGCCTATCAAACGACGCGCTATTTTCGCTTATTTTGAAAAAATCCGAGCTTTTTAAGCCAAAATCTCAACTTGAGACGTATGTTACCGTTTTTACGTCGTATCCGCACCTTTGCAAAAAATCGCCTAGGCAAAATTGGGAGACTTGAGCTACGTTTTTTAAAAATTGCTCCTTTTTGGCTGCGGCAATTTGCGCCTGCGTCATCTTTTTTGCCCCAAAGCTTTGACTTGAATAAATCCTAAACCCCCCGCCAAGACTTTTACTAAAACTCAATCGCATACAAATCTCCTCGTTTTATAAGATGCCGCGCGTAATCAAATTTTGAAACGCATTTATAAACTCCGCTCAAATTTATACCACCCGTAAACGTCGCTGCCAAGCTCGCCGTGAAATAGCGGTTTGAGTTTTAAATTTAGCCTTACCGCGGGCGCGTCCAAAAGCTCGCTCGAGCGGTAGAGCAGCAGCCATTTTACGCGTTCGTCTAGGGCCTTTAGCGCGTTTTCGCCGCCCTCAAACATCGTTAAGCGCGGCGCGAAAGCTTCATTTATGTCGCTTGTTACGCGCACGCTCCTGCCCGTCACTCCAAAAAGCGGTATAGTCGCGTCAAACTCCCGCTCGCGCGAGTAGATCATCACGTTTGGGTTTTCGCCGCCATCTATCAGCCTGGCGTCAAGCCTCGGGCGGTCGGCGCGGACGGTGGCGCCTCCGATAACTAACAGCTCGGCCACGCTGCGCAGGCGGTGAGAGTGGGTGCGGCTGGCTAGATTTGAGATGATTTTGCTCTGCGCGGTGCCCACTGCGACGCCGTTTGCGCTAAGAGCGAGCTTGAAAAAGCTAAAATTCCCCTTCTGCCACGATAAAAACGGCTCAACCAGATCGTCCGCCTGCTGCCTTAGTACGTCAAATTTGACCGCTACGCTACCGCTTTGCAGGATATGCGCACCGCCGCGAGCCACGGCGTTTTCGTCGCCTCTAGCGATAACGACTTCGGCAAATTTTAGCTGCCTTAAAAGCTCGGCGCAAGGCGGAGTTTTGCCGCGGTGAGCGCAGGGCTCGAGCGTCACGTAGGCCTTGGCGCCTTTTAGCAGATCGCCGTGATTTTTCAGGATGTACTCATACGTGAAATTTGGCTCCAGGTCCGCATTTTCAAGCTCAGCAGCACTTTCAAATTTGACGCCCAAGGCCGCATGATACTCGCGTAAAAAATCGCTCAAAAACGCCTCGCACTTTTGGCAGAGCGCCAATAAAATCGCGCTTGGCTCGGCGTGTAAAAAGCCCGCCTTCTTATGCGTGGCGACCGAGAGCAGTTTGCCACCGGCATCTAAAACCGCGCAACCTACGGCGGGATTTGGGTAGGTTAAAATCTGAAACTCCCAAGCCTTTTTTATGGCTAGAGACATGTAAAATTCGTCGTTTATCATCGCTTTTGCCTCGTTAAATTTGGGGTATTATACTAAAATTTGGCCCGTAGCTTATAGGCGAGTTTGATTAAATTTATAGAGGTGTTTTAGTCGCTTTGCTTGAAGTTAAGGGTCTTTGGCGCATGAATGCCGTGCAGACTAAAATAAATGGTGAAAGCGAGGTTGTTCGATATTTGGCTTTAAATACCGTATTTACCGCATTTCTCTAGAAAATAAAGCTCATTTTTACACACTTAAAAACACATTCGCAGCACTTTGCGAGGCTACTAAAAAGTTTAAGCTATTTAGCGGTAAAAAATCGGTAATGAAAAGTTTGGTTTTCAATACAAAAACGCAGGTATGCCCTAAAATAGGCACTTCGTGATTTAAGCATTTGCCGTTTTTAAGTTTAAAAAGCTTAAACGGCTAAATTTTCTTAAGAATAGGGTATGTTTCACGGCTTTTTTGCTCGAAACTTAATTAAGGTTAAAATGTGAAACAAAAGCCGTTTTTATTAGTTTCACGCTTGCCACTCGTTGGCTTTGTAAATGCCCAAAATCAAAATCTCGCTATCGGCTATTAGATATGGGATAACGTAGCCTTTAAATATTAAATCTCTCGCATTACTCTTTTTTACTTTTTGGCTAGGTCTATGAGCTGCTGGCATATCTTTTAAATCTAAGCACTTGCTAAAAACCTCATCGACAAAACCGTTAGCTCTGCTTGTGCTATCCTTTGCGATAAACTCTTTTATTGCGTTAAGCTCGTCAAAAAAGCGATTATGAAATCTTACGCGCATATCCGCCGTCTTTTATCTGCTCTATCATCTCGCGCGCCTGGACTTCATCTATTAGCCCTTTGCCTTGTAGTGCTTCATCGGCTCGCGCGTTTAGCTCGTCTGCGTAACCGTCGTCAATAATCAGCTCCTGATTAGTCGTATTAGCTAACGCTTTACTTATTGCTACTATTTGACTTATCAGCGTTTCGTCCGCTCGTATGGTTAGAGTTTGCATATCCTAGCCTTTGTTTTAAAATCCGCCGCTATTTTAACCGCTCGGGGCTTAGGGTTTGTTAAATCGTTCATTATTGCGTTCGTTTCCGTAGCCGTTAAGCTATTTTGTGCCGATGATAGCGATATTTACTTATCGGCTAGGCGTTCGTTTTTTGCGCTCAAAAACGCGCTCAATTTTTCCGCTTAGTTTGGGATTGCTTTGATAAAATCGGGCTTTATCCGTCCGCCCTGCGCTCATTTTTCGCCGTTAAATTTTAGGTTTCGATAATGCCGTTTAATGCCGCCTTTAACAAAGCTTGAGGCTCGATCGTTTCTCGATACTTTTCCTTAATACTTTTCCAAAAAATACGGCGCGCAAAAAATGAAATGCACCCGACCGATGTTTCGCCGTCTCGGCCGTAGAGATTTGACCTGCCCCTACGGCTTGACTACTTTACAGACTTAGGATAAAATTGCGACTAGTCGCAAAACATTCCAAAGTCTGTAAAAATTTTAAAAACCTAACAATAGTAAGGGAAATGCGGCTACGCCGACCCCCACATCCTAGCCTTACTGCAAAGGACCCTAAGAAAATCTGCTTCAATAAAAAAATGGAGGCGAAATAATTCCACTGTAGCAAGTTGTCACGGTGCGTCCTGGTCGTGTGATGTGCTACGGACAAATCGGGCGAGGGTGTCCTACTCTTTAAGCTCCATAAAATAATAGTGCTTCATCTGTCGCACGCGTTAAATATTCTTGCTATTTTTAACATATCGACTTAACGCGCCGGGTTTTGAGCCGGATAAAAATTACCGGTCCGGCTGAATAGACTTATTCAAGGAGGCGATTAAGCCCCCTTTGATAAACCTACGCGCCTTTTAGATCGCTATGCCACGTGTAGCTACCCTTTGGCTCGTCTTTGGCTTGTAAGGCGTCTATTTGCTCGCAAAGATACTTTACGCGCTCCTCTAGCTTTTCGCACTCTTTGGCATAATAATTAAAAAGGCGGTATGCTTGTAAGCCCGTTTCAAATAAAGCGTCCGCCATTCCCTTTGCCTCTCTCTTTGCTACCTCTGCTTGAAACGCTTCGCGCGCCTTGTCGCCTCTTGCTTGCTCTAGCTCGATACCTCGCTTATGTAAGCCGGTCCATAACCTAAAAGCGAAATCTTTTAACTGCGAATAGCTGGGCGCGTCTGCGCCCTTAGCTAAATACCTCAAAGCTTGGTTAAAGTCTCTTTTATTCATTACTCGCTCCTTTGGCTATTTCCCAGCCTTTATCATCATAAGCGGTTATTTTCTTTGCGAAGTCGTCCGCGCTTATCAATCCTTCGCGATACTGCGCTAACGCAAGTTGGATAAACTGGTAGCGCGAGTTAATCTCGCCTAGCTTCGCGTTCTGCTCTTTTGCGGTCTTTAGCTCCTGCTCCGCTCTATCCAGTCTGCTTGATAAATCCTCGATTATCTCATTTGCTCCGATCAGGGCGTCCGTTAAGGCTGTATGGCTCATTTGTGATACTTCTTGATTTGTTTGCATTGTGTTTTCCTTTAGCGTGATGTGCCGATTAGCTTCGCTTACGCGTCGCGCCTTTGGCTTAGTTTGCTTTTTAGCTTGGTTAGCTCCTGCTCTAGCTCATTCAATTTGTCTTTTAGTATCATCTTGTCGGCTAGCAGGCTTTGGATTTTAACCGCGCTTTTTGCTAGCTCGTCGTAAAAATAGGCTATGCCGTCTTTTAACTCCGCGTTTTGCTTTTCAAGTTCGGCAAGGCGTTTATTTAATACGCTGTTTCCCTTTAATACTCTCTCGTTTTCGTACTTTATCGCACCGCGCTCATAAAACAGCAAGTAAGCCACATCATAAAGCGTCTGTTCGTCCGCTTCGGCTCGTCCGTTGTTTTGCTCTATGATAAACTCGCAAAAGCTTTTAATTGCGGGTCTGTCTGAATTGGTTAGTATTAGCATTTCTTTTCCTCCTTTCTTTGTTCGGATATTTTCTTGTCTGCATATTGGCTTACAGCCTCAGCAATATCATCAATAACGCCGCTTAAAAAATAGCCTGCATTTATCATCACGTCGCTATTCATATTTGTAGCCTTTTGAAGATGCGGCAAAGCTAATACTAACGTGCTGATGTTGTTTAGCGCACTTGGCACTTCATTCGCTAGGTCTAGTTCATCATTTATTTCAAATGTGAGTTTCATTTCTTCGCTCCTTTCGTTTTCTCGTCAATGTAGTCTTGGGTGGCTATTGCGGCTCCGCCTATTAGCGTAGAGAGAAAATAGTTTACGTTCTGCTCCGCTTTCTCGTTCGTTCCTACGGCTTTCTGATAATGCGGCAAAGCCTCTACGAGGTATGCTATTGCGCAAAGCGCATCGGGCAATTCATTCTCTACATCGAATGCATCGTCAAAACTTAGTGTCATTGTGTCTCCTTTAAAATATTGATTTTAATATTTTTATTGATGTAATTGTATTATTAATAATATTAGATTTAGCTTAATTTAGTATTGTTTCTAATATTAATATTGTATTTTTGTATTAAAAATAATATAATACGCCAAATAATTCAAATAAAGGTTTTTAAAATGGACTTACAAACATTCAAAGCACAATTAAAAAGTATTGGTATCACAAAAAAAGAATTTGCCGAAAAATTAGGTCTCAGCTATACGACCGTTAACGCGTGGGGGTCGGTGCAGGATTTTCCAAAATACGTTGAAGTTATTCTTGAAAAGTGGGTTAAAGCCGATAACTTTGATAAAATCGTTGAGGTCGTCAAGCCTTACGCCGATAAAGACCTTTAACCTCATTGCCCCAAAATCCCCTTTAAACCCTACCGCTTTAAATCCCTCTCCGATAGCTACCTAAGTTAAATTTACCCAGCTGGCGGTATTTAATTCCCCTAGCTCCGATCACGGCTCATAACTTCGATTTATTCAGGCTTTGCGGTCTATTTACGGCTAAAAATGCCGTATTCTGATCTCGACGCTTGGCGCAAAAATGCGTTTAGCTCTATGAATTAAACCCACCCAGCTTTAACGGGTCAAATATTCGGCTGGTTGGTTTTCCCTTTTTTGTGGATAACCTTTTTTTCAGGATTTTCTGAATAAATGCGTTTCTCTTTTTTGAGAAACCCAAAGGATATGAGTTTAATGCCACCCCCTTCTAATTCAAGGGGGGGGGTCGGCAACGCCCTTTTGCTTTGCGCCTATGGGCTAAATCCGGCTTAGGGCATAATGCGCCTATGACCTAGATTAAATCTACCTCATCGCTTTGGTTATTCGTTCCATTTTTTTGTGGAATGACGCATTTAAGGGCATTGCTGCGTAATCCGAAAATTAAGCGCACGCACTGGACTAAAAAGCTTTTGATCGTGTATGCTGCCGCCTCCGCCCTTGGAGGGACGGGGCATATCATCAAATTAAGCCCACCCTATTTAAACGTAAAATAAAGCCCTCTATTTGATTTTAACTCTTTTTTGGTTCTTTGTATGTCCTGGAGGCTCTTTTTTAAACCTAGCCCCCTTATTTTTATTCTATGGGCTATTATGTTAATTTGCTCTCTTTGCTATTAGATTATCGCTCGCTTGTTTCACTCGCTCGCTGCTTTAAGGAAAAGAGGCAAGATTTATCAAAAAGGCGGGATTTTTGAGGGATGAAAAGTAAATGCTACCCTACCTACTAAGGGGGTCTGAAACTTAAATTGCGTTTTTTTGCTCTCTGTGCGAGTGCGAGCTAGCCCCGTGTGCGTGCTAGTTTGCGCTTTATCGAGGTGTCAAAATCCGTTTATTTTTCGTTATTGGAGTTGATAACGAGTGACAACAAAAAGCGATACACGTTTTAGCGTTTCTTAAAGTAAATGAAACGGGCAAAAAACGGCTTAAGGTTCAGGCGGTTTTTGGGTCAAAAATAGGCGGAATAATATGCGATGAGGTTACGGGCGTTACAATGTAACGTTACGGATAGATAGGGCTGTCACGCCCTTAGCTCTCTTTTGTTATTCTTTGCCTTGTATGTAGGCGTTGTAGGCTTCGGCGTTCGCGCTTTGGTCGCAATGTCGATTATTTGCGAGAAATCGCACACGGCTTGGCGTAATTGCAGTTCTAGCCGTTCGGTTCTAGGTAGCAACGCGGGTTTGTTTAAGTCGATTATCGGGGCGGTAGCTTCGGCGCGATACAAGGGCAAATTTAGATTATTCTTTTTTGCTTTATCGTAAAAATAGACGCGCTCTAACGCCGTAAGCTCGGTTTTTAAATACGTCGTATCGCCTATTTGAGCTTTGTCGAATACGTCCAGGTTAAACGGCTCGGGGCGGTCGAAACATAAATCAATGCTCGAGACGTTATTAACTGCGCCTAAAAGCTCCGCTACGAGGTCAAAAGGCGGGGCGGGCTTATGATACTGCTTTAACCCGTAAAACTCAATCACGGCGCGCTGCCTGCACTCGTTGGGGGCTTTTGTAGTAGCGTAGAATATGCTTAGATTTTCGAGTTCGTAGAGTTCGGTTATCTTTAGCCCTCGAAACTCGTATCTATTGGATATTTTTATCTCTTTTGTATCCTGCATTTTGCGCCATTTCAGCCCGTGCGCTTTGGCTATGTTTTTAAGTAGTTCTATTTTGGTGTAGTGTTTGCGCGTTATTCTATTTTTTAGGAAACTCGCGCGTATGGTGTCTAAGGCTATGCTAGGCGTTTCAGCTAGTATTTGGGTAATTTGAGGTAATATTTCCACGTTTTACAATCCAAAGGGCGGTTAAACTTCGCTTGGCTTGACCGCCCTAAAATTCTTTAATTTACGCTACTTTAACGCCTCGCGCTTTTAGCCACTCAATAGCCTTTTTTCTTTGCTCGTCGTCTTTAAAATAGGCTATTTTGTAGCCTTGCCCGTCGTGCCATTTACGGCTAATAATGCCTGCGCGCTCTAGCTGTATCAAATAAACGTTTTGGTTACTAGCCGTGATATTGCACGCCCTTATCGGTTCATCTCTTGCTATCATCTTTTGTAAAATTTGCTTTTTTACCGTCTGCGCTCTCATCGGTTATTCTCCTCTCTTATGCCTAGCTTTATTTCTAGCTCTTTTATGCTCTTGCTCTGCGTCTGCACGATATGAAACAAATCATAAGCGCAATCTAACAAAGGTTGGGCGACGCCCTCTAAGCTCGCCACCTTGTAAGCGTGTAAGTGCTTTTTAAAAGCCTTTAGCATAACCTCATCGCCTGCGCTAAAGCAAAGTTTGCTAGGCGCAAATACTAGCTTATTCATTGTTCGCGCTCCTTTGAAAAAATCGCTCTCTTAGCCGTTGGTTTTCGGCTTGTAACGCGTTTAGCTCTCTTGCCTGCTCGCTCAAAGCTAAAAACAAATCAAAGGCTACGGGCTTAAAGTTTGCCGTATCGTCTCCGCTTTGCTCGTCTTGTAAGTATTTGAGATAAATATCGGGGTAGCACTCTTTTAGCATTTTTACGTAAAGTTCGGGCGCGCTTTTTATCTCTTTGCACTCTCGCGCTATTTGACCGATACTCTTTTGATTTAGCTCCGTTTCGCGCTCCTTGAATAAATCAAAGGCTACGCAAAGGGCTTTAATCACGCCCTCGCGTAGCTCGCTTTGCTCCTGCTCGTCCGTCTGTACGTAAATCGCCTTAAGCTCGGGGTATTTGGATAAACGGGCATAAAAACGCCCGTATAGCCTAGCTTCGTTATCGTCTTTAAAAGCTTTCATCTTACGCGCTCCTATCTTGTAAATACGCGTCTAGCTCGCTTTTTAAAAAGCGGATAGTGCGCTCGGTTAGGCGTTTGGGCTTCGGGAAATCGTCGCGTTTCATAAAACGCCATAACGTAGCGGTCGAAATGCCTAAATACTGCGCCGTTTCTTTCGGACTTAGCGTGTTGTTCTTTGCGATTAATGGGTTCATAATAAAAACTCCTCGTGAGTGATATTATTTATCCGCGTGCGCACTTGAATAAATATGAGTGAATGTTAGCAAATAACACGGCGCGGGTCTAGTGTGAAAATAGCGTTAAAATCGATGTTGGAAATAATTTTTTAGCAGTGAAACAAATGTAAAAAATAAAAAAGTTTCACGGATTTTGGCGTAGGTTTTTTAAAATTTACGTTGGTTGAGATGTAAAAAATAAATTTCTTACATCAAAATCAATGTAAGAAATTTTAAAAGCTTTGTTTTTATGCCTTTTTATCGGAATTAAGGCGTATATTTGGCTTATTGTTAAAAATATTTCTTATGGTAATTCTTACTTGTGCTATTGCCTTTCCTAGCTCTAAAGGCGTGAATTTATTGTTTTTAGCCCTATTTTCAAGAAGCTTACTAAAATCTTTATCAAATCTTTTATTAGCAATCGTTGGCGTAACAATATCATCTCTAAGTAGATAAAGCTCGTAATAAAGCTCTTCTATTAAATTCTTTATGATTTCGCGCATATCTTTTTCTCTACCGACAATATCTTCCCACTCCTCATCGTTAATATTATCATTCCCGTAAAAATAATCCCTAATATCGTATAATATGTCAATGGCTTTTTCGGCTTTTTGCCTCGAGTAGTCTTTTCTCGTTTTTTTGCGCTTTTTCTTATCCGCTATGATTTTTAAATCTTCAATGTATCGGTTGATTATTATACTAGCGGAATTAACCGTATAAGAGCTTTTGTCTAAATCAAATTCGTTTAAAAATACTAGGCTCTCTTTTATCTCATAATTACTTATTTCGGCTCCAAATTGCGGGTATTTTTCGGCAAATCTTTGAATAAATCTTAATATTTCATCCGTGAATATTAACTTTTTCTCCTTGTCGGCTAGTAAATCATTCAAATTTAACTTTTTCTCCTCATGTTCTTTTAAAATATTTAAATCTAGGTTTTCGCCGTCCATTTATTCCCCTTTCACTTCGTCCAGATAATCGCTCCACCATTGCATAAGCTCGGCGCGCTCGTCCAGTCTTTGGCTTCTATCGTAGATTGATTTTATTTTGTTTCGCTCTCTGTGGTCTAGGCAAAGCTCTATTATTTCCGCGTCTTTGCCGTGGCGTTTGATATTTTCGTTTAGTAGCGTCGAGGCGGTCGCCCTTAGTCCGTGAAATACCGTCTCGTCGCCGAAGCCTAGCCTTTTAAGCGCATAATTGAGCGTATTTTCGCTTAGCGGTTTTAGGCTCGTGATGTCGCTAGGAAATACGAAGTCGCCCCGCCTTATCTCGTATTGAGCTTTTAAAAGCTCTTTTGTTTGCCTGCTTAACGGCACGGCGAAATCCGCGCGCATTTTCATTGCGCCCGCGGGAAATACGATGAGGTCTTTATCAAAGCTCACGTATCGCCATTTTAGTTCCCTGACGTTCACGCTGCGTAAAAAGGTATGCGCGCCGAATACTAACGCCTGCTTGGTGCTGTTTGAGCCTCTAAAGCCGTCAATCGCCCTTAAAAGCTCGCCTAGCCTCTGGGGGTCGGTTATCGCCCTGAAGTTCTCGCATTTTGAGGTTTTAAAGGTGTCGGTAAAGATTATGTCGCGCGTCGGATTATGGTCTATGTAGCCTT
>CAUQMF010000067.1:0-10489 GCA_963518965.1 uncultured Campylobacter sp. | reverse complement strand
TCTGCACCCGATATAAGAGAGTGTCGCATACCTTATGGCGATGCCGTAAATCAGCCCGGTATGGACGGTCTTGTAGATTGCGAGACCGGATTTTTTGAATTTGTTCCTGCGAGGAAATCATATTGGGAAATAGGCACCGGAAAAGATCCTCAAGAAAAAGCAAGTAGTGACTTTCAAAAAAGAACCGATGAATTGAGCGATGAAGAACGGGCAGACTCTGCTTTTGTCTTCGTTACCCCACGTTCAGCTGAGGCGCATGGTTGGGATGAGCCAAAACAGAGGGCTTGGATCAAAAGGCGGCAAGGTAAAGGATGGAAACGAATTATAATAATAGATGGGGTAAAACTAGCGGATTGGCTTAGAGAATTTCCCGCTATTAGTAGGTGGATAGCTGCTAAAATGGGAATTTTGCCAAATTTAAGCGGCGTTATAACGCCGCTTGAGCACTGGAATTTAACTCAATCTAAATTTAAAAATTCCAACTTGATCCAGTCGCAATTCAATGGGCTGGCTCTTCCGCCCGAGCTTTTTATCTCTTTTCGCGATAAAGCTTGCAGTGCGCTTGAAACCATCTTTTCGGGCGAAACCAAAAAGCTCTTTATTATTGCTGAGAGTGAAAACGATGTATACGATTTTGTGGCGGCTTATCTTATGACGCTTGAAAAAGAAAAGGCACAAAAATATGCAGATAGGTGTCTTTTTATAAAAGATAAAGATACATGGCAAGCAATATCCGAGTTGCGACGATCACATGTATTGGTTGCTAGCCCTAGGCTAGGCTTAGATGATGAACAACAAAATTTACTTGCATTAGCCATAGAAAAGGGGCATGGAGTGATCGTGCCATTTTGCGATGCCTCATCAAACGGCAGTGACGATGTTATAGACCTTAAAAGTCCTCCATCATATCAGATCAAAGAGATACTGACAAAAGCGCAGTTCCCAGATGCTCTTGCAGAGGAATTTGCTAAAATAGGAAATAGGAGGCTGTCTGCACTTATGAGGTATCTCGTAGGAGTCGCTGCGCCGTCGTATGCGAAACGGAATACTGCTCGCGAATTGGCAAAAGCCTGTTTAATAGGTCTATGGAATGAAGAAAATAAAGCGGACATTCAAGCTATAGAAGAATTTGTCGGCAAAAGCTATAAAGAATGGATAGAAAAATTTAGAGCTGACGCTTTACGTCCAGACTCTCCGCTTACTTTGATAGAAGGAAAATGGAAAGTTATTTCTTGTGATGAGGCTTGGGATGTCCTTGGAGGCTTAATCTCAAATGACGATCTAGTTCGCTTTAAGAATATGGCGATTTCAGTTTTAGAAGAAAGAGATCCGGCGCTTGATCTGCCAAAGGAAGAACGATACGCCGCTAGCATTTATGGAAAACAATTAAACTATTCGCAAAATATTAGAAAAGGAATTTCTCAAACACTTGCTTTGATGGGTAGTCACCCCAAAGCGCTTAGTAACTGCTCTTGCAATAAGGCTTTAAACGCTGTAAATTTTATTGTGCGCACGTTGCTTGATGGGGCGGATTGGGAGCGATGGGCGAGCATAGATTACTACTTACCGCTTCTAGCAGAGGCTTCACCTAGTGAATTTCTTGACGCTGTAGAGTCGTCATTGGTCGATATTTCGAATTCCTCTTTTCATGAAATATTTGAACAAGAAGGAAGTGGGATCAAAGGTCGTAATTATATGTGCGGCCTATTATGGGCTCTTGAAAAGCTGGCATGGTCTCCTGATTATTTATCAAGAGTAGCGGTTACCTTGGCGGATCTTGCCTCTATTGATCCCGGCGGATCTTGGGCAAATCGTCCTATAAGATCGCTTGTGAATATATTTTTACCTTGGCATGTGCAAACTGCCGCAAAATTTGATAAAAGAAAAGCGGCGATCAAGGCCGTGATAAAAAATCAACCTAAAATTGGGTGGTCTCTGCTGCTAGAGTTGCTTCCGCAAGGTTGCCAAGTCACAAGCGGAAACTATCGCCCTATTTGGAGAGATTTTATCCCGTTAGATTGGAAGGATGGTGTATTTCAAAATGAATATTTGGAGCAAATTGCTGCTTTATCCGAGCTTATGATTGATTTAGCAAAAGAAGACGTGGATAAATTTATTGAGCTTATAGAAAGGCTTTCAAATTTGCCCAAAAATGCATACGATTTTATTCTTGATTATTGCTTGTCGGATAACGTAATAAATTTGCCCGAAGAAAAACGCTATTTGGTTTGGGAGAAACTCGATGAGATTGTGCGTCGTCATAGAAAATTTTCTAATACTAACTGGGCATTGCCCGAAGAAAAACTTTGCAAAATCAAAAACATAGCCCATAGTCTTGCGCCATCTTCGCCGGAAATAAAATATCGTTATTTATTTAATGGCGTAGTTTTTGAGTTGTTGGACGAAGATGATAGCTATGATAAACAAATAGAAAAGCTCGCTAAAAAACGCAATTCCGCTATAAAAGAAATTTTGGACAGCGGAGGTTTGATGAGCTGCATAAATTTTGCCAAAAAAGTAGCTTCGCCGTTTGATGTAGGTCGAGCTTTGGGCGAAATAGAATATGATTTGATTGAAAATGAACTATTGCCAACATTTCTTGATTCAAATGATGAAGTTGAAAAGCAGGTTTTAAGCGGGTATACACGGATCAAATTTTATAAAATCGGCATTAATTGGGTTGATATGATTATGCAAAAAGATTGGTCTTTAGAGCAACGCGCTAAATTTCTGTTGTTTTTACCTTTCAATGAAGAGGTATGGGAAACGGTTTCTAAATATTTAGGAGAAAACAGCGAGGGTTTGTACTGGAAAAATATTAGAGTTAATCCTTATGAATCAGGCAGCGATCTAAATGAAGCAACCGAAAAATTGCTTACGTATGGGCGCGAAGGTGCAGCCGTCATCTGCGCTGCTCACAGGACAAATAAAGCCGAAATTAATGAAGCCCTAGTGGTTCGTTCACTTATCTCTGTTCTTAATAGCGAAAGTGGCATGCAAGAACTCACCAACTATAGCTATGTGGCCTATGATGTAGTTGAGCTAATTAAGCGTCTTCAAAAATCAAAAACTATAGATCAAGGCATACTGCTTAAAATTGAATCTAGGTTTTTTTCTTGGCTAAAAAGATTTTCTACAGAAGAATCCCCTACAGCAATCGAGAAAAAACTAGCTTCTGATCCGCAATTTTTTGCCGATATTATTGCTCTTGCCTTTCGATCCGAGTATGACAAAAGAGACAATACTAAAGAAATAGATGAAAATAAACGCTATCTGGCCCAAAATGCCTACGATATTTTATATGAATGGAAACTTTGTCCGGGAGTTAAAGAAGATGGAAAATTTGACGAAAATACGTTTAAAGAGTGGATCAAGGAAGCCAAAAGGATTACCGAAGAGACAGGGCATATAGGAGTTGCTAGGCACTATATCGGACAAATTTTAACTTATGCGCCTGCCGATCCGGGCGGACTTTGGATCCATAAAGTCGTGGCCGATATTTTAGATGCTAGAGATGCCGATAAAATACGCTCCGAATTCACGCTCACGCTTTTTAATCGACGCGGAATGCATACCTTTACTTACGGGCGGGAAGAGCGAGAGCTTGCTAAGCAGAATCAAGAAAAAGCCGAAGCCCTTGATACGGAGGGTTTTACTAGATTTGCAACGGCTATGCGAGAGTTTGCCGAACAATACACAAAAGAAGCGCGAGCGGAAGAAAAAAGAGATATTTATGACGAACACGATTAAGTTTTCGCTTTTTTAACTACGGCTATTTTTGATAGTTCTTGAGTCCCATCTTTAAGGAAAATACTATAAAATACGCGTTTTATTTTTTAACAAAGGATATCAATGCGCAAAATTTTTGAAAAAACTCTCCTCTTTAGCAACGCCTTTACGCTATTTCCGGTAGTATTCGGTTTGCTTGGAGCCATCGTACTGTTTATCATAGCAAGCTACGACGTTGGCAGGGTTTTTATCGACGTCTATCACTACTTTTTCGGCGATTTTCACCCCGAGAACTTCCACTCCGACGTCGTCGGCGAAATCGTGGGAGCGATCGACCTTTATCTCATGGCTCTCGTGCTTTACATCTTTAGCTTCGGCATTTACGAGCTATTTATCTCCGAGATCGAGGAGCTTAAAAAGTCCAAGCAGAGCAAAGTCCTCGAGGTGCACTCGCTAGACGAGCTTAAAGATAAACTGGGCAAAGTCATCATCATGGTTCTTATCGTTAACTTTTTCCAGCGCGTTTTGCACGCAAATTTTACCACGCCGCTTGAGATGACTTATCTCGCCGCCTCGATTTTGGCGCTTTGCTTGGGACTTTATTTCTTACATAAAGGCACGCACTGAGGCTTTTTGCGAGCCTAGCTTCCGGCTCGCTTTTAAATTTCGATTCAAATTTTACCGCCGTGCTGCATGTGAATAACTTTTAAATTTCGCCTTTATCATTAAGTTTTATTTCAAAATTTTCCCAAATTTAAAACTATATAAATTTAAGTTCTATTTTAGCGACAAATGCCGATTTTAAGGGCTGTAGGGATTAAATTTAAGATTACAAAATTAGCCTGAATAATATAAATTATTTCACTTTTCACTCCGTGAAAAAAACGTGAAAAGTTACGTTTAATTTCGGTCTTTTTTGAGCAAATTTTACGCAGTCAAATTTGAGCGGTGTGACCCGCACCTTTACGGCGCAAACCAAAATTTATTTAAATTTTTGGGTTGTAAATCGGGAGTTAAATTTGATGTTTCAAAGGATATGTAAAATTTAAACGGCGCAGACTCGTCGCATGCGCCGTCAAGGGGTAAAATTAATCAAAACCGGCAACCAAAGCGCTGCCTAAAATCAGTCAAATAGCGAATTTACGCTTTCGTTATGATACACGCGTCTGATCACTTCGCCAAAAATCGGCGCGACGCTAAGCACTTTTATCTTTTCGTTTTCCTCGCGTAGCGGTATCGTGTCTGTTACTACTAGCTCATCTAGCGCGCTATCTGCTAGGTTTTCGTAGGCTTTGCCAGAGAGCACCGCATGCGTGCAGCAGGCTATTACAGAGGTTGCACCGCGCTCTTTAAAGACCCTAGCCGCCTTTACTATCGTACCGCCCGTATCAATCATATCGTCGACCAGGATCACGTCCTTGCCCGCCACGTCGCCGATCACGTTCATTACTTCACTCTCGTTAGCTTTTTCGCGGCGTTTATCGACGATGACGATATCGAGATTTAGGGCTTTTGCGACGCTTCTAGCGCGCGCGACGCCGCCGATATCGGGGCTAGCGATGATAGGATTTTTGAGATTTTTGTTTTTGATGTGGTCGTTAAAGATGATCGAGCCGTAGAGGTTATCGACCGGGATATCGAAAAAGCCCTGAATTTGGCCTGCGTGAAGGTCGATCGTGACGACGCGGTCGATGCCCGCAGTTTGCATCATGTTTGCCACGAGTTTTGCCGTGATAGGCACGCGAGGAGCGGCTTTACGGTCTTGGCGCGCGTAACCAAAATACGGCACCACCGCCGTTATCGAGCTAGCCGAGCTGCGCTTAAGCGCGTCGGTTAGGATCAAAAGCTCCATCAAATTTACGTTTGCCGGCGCGCATGTAGGCTGGACGATGAAAATATCCTTGCCGCGCACGCTCTCGCCGATCTGCACGCTGATCTCGCCGTCGCTAAAGCGCTTGATCGTAGCTTCGCTAAGCGGAAGCGATAAATAATGCGAAATTTTCTTTGAAAACTCTACGTTTGCGGTGCCCGAAAAGATTTTGTAACCTCTCATAACGATTTGCCTTTGTGAAATTTTTGCTCAATTTTACCGAACTAAAACTTAAATTCGTAGATTTTGCGGTTAAATTTGAGATTTTTACGTAGCACTAAAGCTTAAAGCGCGAGATTTTGCGCAGGAAGCAAGCAACCTTCTTTAGCGCTTTTAGTAGGCTTGGGTAAATTTGGCGGCATCTAAGACTTGCAGTCGTAAATTTTAGATTTTAGGCTGCAGTTTTGCACGGGCGGCTAAATTTAAAAACTGCACGTAAAAGCGCGGACGACAAACGCGTTTAGGCCGTAAAGCGGGCTACGTTTGGCGTTTTTTGGATACTAGCAGGTAAGTAAATCTAAAATTTTAGTTTTAATTTCGAGCAAAAAGCGGCAACGAAGCATTTTTCGCCGCGTTCACGGCTTTTAAAAATATAAAATTAGGCGGTTTTACGGCTGCGTACGTCAAATTTAGCGCAAAGATAGGCCTTGCCCGCGGCAAGCCAAGCGGGCAAAGCTAAAGCTAGCACCGCCAACAAACAAGGCGTAGATGAGCCTAGCAAGTCTGTACGCGACAAAGCTTTGGTAAATTTCTCTCCTACGTCATGCCTTAAGCCCGCAGTCCGGCAAAACATCCGCAAGCTCGCTAAAGTAAAACTACGCAAAAGCTCTGCCGCAAGTCGCAAACTAAGCGCGGTAATACAAAACCCTGGCGCAAACTTACTGCGTCGCTCCCATCATCACGCTTGCGTATTCTCCTTGCTTAGCGTCCGTTTTTTCCGGCTTTTTGATCTCGATCCTGTTTTGATCTAAGCCCGCTTTAATCAGCGCATCTTTTACTACCTGCGCGCGCGAGTTAGCTAGCTTTATTAGCCTTTCTTTTTCTACTTCGATACCCTTTAGCGCCGCCTCTCGTTGCGCTTTTTCGTCGCCGTCTTTGACGCCCGGAGCTAGCATGGCTAACGCACCTGCATAGTCTTTGCCCGTTTGCGCCATAGTTTGAGCGATCTTAGCGTTTAGCTTTTCGTTTTTAAACGCCTCTTCATCGACGTCCGCATATACGGGCGTTATACTTAGCTTCATCTTAGGCTTTGCGCTCGTTAGCTTGATAAAGTCGCCTATCTTAGCCTGCTCGGAGACTATGAGCTCGTTGCTAGCGGCCATAAAGTCGATCGTGCTTAGATCCTCGCTGCCTAGCCCCAGCGCATTTCCTAAAAATCTAAACGGGGCCAGCGTGATATCGGCAAAGAGCTTTTTTACCGCAGCCCAGACGATGCCGCCGTATTTAAAATCAGGGTCGTTTAGATCGCCCTCTACCGGCAGGTCGATATTTATCTGATTGTTTTGATCGCTTAGTATCGAGATAGCAAGCGATAAAGGCAGGTCTACCGCGTCTTTAGACTCGACCTTTTCGCCCAGAGTTAGCGTGTCTAGATTTACTATATTGCTGCCCTTTAGCTTAGAGTCCGCAACCTCGTAGTTTAGGGTCAAATTTAGCTTGCCTTTTTCTATCTTATAGCCCAAAAACTGCCCGCTATACGGCGTCACGTCTTTTAGATCTATATCTTTAAAGCCTAGTTTTATCTCGGTGCTTTTTTTAAGATCAAACGGCAGTAGCTTTAGCCCGATCTTGCTAAATCCGCTCTTGCCGACCACGCCTTCAAAAGTACCCATCGTAGGGCGTTTTTGATCCACTTCAAATAGCACGCCCTCAAGCTTAGCTATCCTCGTAGCAAAAGGCATAAATAGCGACGCATCCGAAAAATCTACCTCGCCGCCCTCGACTAAAATTTGCTTCACGGCAAATCCAAAGTCACCCTCTTTTTTGTCTTGCTTAGCGGCTTTAGCATCGCTTGCTTTATGCTCGGTTTTTGTGTCTTTTTTCTCGGCGACGCTAGTTTTTTTAGGCTCGGCATTTGCGGTTTTTTCGGCCTTGGCGCCGTCTTTATTTTTTACGAGGCGGCTTAAATTTAACTCGCGCTCCTTGTTTAAATGCGCCTTTAAAAACGGCGCGCTCAGAGTCACGCGCTCTAAATTTAAGAAATTTTTCGCAAATGAAATTTTAGATAGTTTGAGGTTTTTAAAGGCAAAAACCTTATCGCCAGAGCCGTCTGTAAGCTCGATATTTGCGATGTTTGCCTTACCGCTTATGGAGGCGTCCGCGGCGTATTTTACGTTTAGCTCGGCGTTTAGCTCACCGCTTTTTAGGCTCGCGTCCAGATAGTTTTTAGCGTAGGCGAAGTAGCGAGGCAAATTTGCGTCGTTTAGCTTTACGTCCGCTTCGATTTTTAGTGGCTCAGGCGTGATTTTACCGTTTAGCGCCAAATTTAGCTTTTGCGAGCTTTTCATGTCTATTTTGGCGCTTACGGGCGAGGCTAAATTTTCGCTGATATTTTGTAAATTTATATTTAAACCGTCAAATTTATGCGCTATCTTTTGCCCCTCAAAGATATGGGTTATACCTATATCCGCACCCGTAACGGCGACGTTTTTGACGCTAAATTTAAATCCGCTCTTTGTATCTTGAGCGCTTTTTTGCTCGGTTTTTTTACTTTTTTTCGCGGCGGTTTTTTCTGCCGCTTTTTGAGATTTGGCAGGTTTTTTCGCGCTTTCGGTTTTGCTTTTTGTATTTGTTTTTTTGGCGGCAGCTTTTTCGCCGTTTAGTCCAAGCTCGCTAATAGCGCTAAGCTCGCCGTTTTCTTTTAGCTCGGTTTCAAATTTAGGCTTATTTATACTTACGCTTTCGATGCGCAGCGCCGTTTTAGCTAGGTCTAGATCCGCGTCCTTCACGCCGATTTCAGCGACGGCGGCGATCTCTTTATTTTTAGTTTTTAGCGCGATTTTTTGAGCTTTTATCTCGCCGATAGAAGCGGTGCTGGCGTTATTTTCCAGCGTAAATTTAGGCGCGTTTATAACGAGCTTTTCTAGGCTTGCCGCACTGTTTTTACCGATCGGGGCAGAGGCGGAGCTAAGAGTTAAATTTTTTAGGCCAGCTGCAATATTTTGCCCGTTTATTTTTGCGCCCAGCTCGCTTGCGTTTGCGTCTTTTAGTTTTATCTCGCCGACGCTTTTTTCGGTCAAATTTATACCGCTAACGCCCAGAGCTTTGAGCGCTGCGGAGGCGTTTATGTCGCCTTTTTCATCCATATCCGCCTTGAGCGCGACGCCGCTTAAATTTAGACTGTTTAAATTTGCCTGCGCCTCGCCTTTAAAGCTCGTGTTTTTAAATTTTATCTCGCTAATATCGGCCGCAAAGCTTCTTTTTTCGCTAACGTCGGCATTTACCTCGATGGCAGGTAGATCAAGCTCCTCTAGGCTCAAATTTTGCCCCTCTAGCTGCGCCTCAAACGACTTTAAATTTAAAGCGGCGTTTTTTAATGCAGCCTTGATAACGCCGCCCTCCGCGCTTAGTTCGTAGTTAGTTTTCGCGTTTATAAGGGCGCTATTTATGCGCAGATCTTGCGTGTCGATGAAACTAATCGCGACTGGCCTGACATTAAAGTCCTTTAGGCTAAGCTCGCCGTAAACTCGAAGCGGCGCGAGGTCGATGCCGCCTTGCCAGTCTAGCTTTTGCGCTAGCGTGGAGTTTGCGTCGAAAACGTGCTTGCCCGCGCTATTTTGCTCGGTATTTATACCTGAAATTTCGTAGTTTATGCCCTCAAATTTGGCGCTAAAGGGCTGTTTTAAACTCTCGTCCGAGTAGGCAAACGAGCCGCCGATGATCTTTGTGCTGTTTAGAGCGAAATTTATGCCGCTAGTTTCGTTATTTTCGGCGCTAGTAGCATTTGACTCTCCTAAAAACGCAGCTAAATTTAACGTGCCGTTTTTATCTCTAGCGATATTTACGCTTGGGCTTTCAAGGCGCAATATATCGACTTCTGCTAGCTTTTTAAAGAGCGAAAAAGGCTTAAGCTTGACGTCGATTTGCTCCGCGCTAAAAAGCGGCGCGGTCGTGTTTAGTTCGGGGCGCGTGACGTTTAGCTCGAAGGTAAAGGGGTTAAATTTAGCCTCCGCCACACTAAGGCTCGCATTCATATCCTTTAGCTTTGCTGGTAGTGTATTTTTTAGCGCGTAAGGAACGCCTAAAAAGCCCGCAAGCGTGTAGATAAGCAGCAAGCCCGCAAGCGAGCCTATGATAATAAGAGCGATTTTTTTACTTTTTTGCATAAATTTGCCTTGATTTTTTTAGCGGATTTTACTAGGAATTTGATTAAATAGCGGTTATTTTGATAAATTTAAGCGCCAAATCCAAAGTTTGATTTACGATACGTAAATTACTAAGCCGGAGGTTAAATTTAGGCGCGAAATTTATAAGTTTAAGAAAGTCTAAGGCGGTAAAATTTAAATAAATCGCAATTTGCCTTAAAATTTAAATCTTGCTCGCTTCATAAGCCAAATTTGGCCTTCAGCTAGTAAGGCTTGGGCGGCAAAAGGGGCAACATCGCGCTTAAAAGGCCGATTTTTAGTCGAGTGAAGGACTATCTAGGCGAGATAATCGCTACTCGCCTAGATTTCAGATGGATCAAAATTTCTTCTTTTTTACGTCTTCTAAGATAACCTTAGCCATATCGTCGATCTGCGCCGTTACGTCGTTTGTGACGTTTACTATGGAGATATTTTCGCGCGTGATGTTATCGATGGCGGCTACGGACTCGTTTATCATATTTATCGCGCTGGTTTGCTCCCTGATGCTCTCGCTCATCTCGTTGATGCTTTGAGCTAGTACGTTTGC
>CAUQMF010000066.1:0-11024 GCA_963518965.1 uncultured Campylobacter sp. | reverse complement strand
TATTTTTTTCATTTATATACCTTTTTACTGCATTTTGTAGCTCTTGCGGGATCTCGAAACACGTCTGCATCGCGCGCATATCAACAGCTGCCTGCAAGCTCGTGCCCGTACACAGCGTCTCGCCGGTTTTGGCGCTTTTTACGACGTAGCCGATCTTTAAAAAGCACTCGCACTCCTTTAGCGTCGCCTCCACCTCGATCTCGTCGCCGAAAAACACGGGCTTTACGTATTTCACCTCGATTTTTACGATCGGATAGGCGTAGCCGTCCGCTCTCATCGCCTCGTAGTCGTAGCCTATCTCCTCTAGCAACGCGCATCTAGCCGTCTCGAAATACTTCACGTAGTTGCCGTGCCACACGACGTTCATACTGTCCACGTCGTAAAACTGCGCCTTTAGCGCGACTGATTTTGATATCATCTCATCTCCAAAAATCAAAAAAATTAAACCACTGCGTAGGCGTTTGCTTACAGCGATTTTCCAGCTCGCGGACGTAAATTTGCAGATACTGGCGTGCTGCGGCGGCTTTGTCTCGCCCCAGCTTTACGGCGCTTGCTAGCGGCACGAGCTCGATCCTAAATTTACCGCCGATCTTTTGGCACCACAGCGAGCTTATCTTCACGCCCAAAATCCCCGCGATCAAGTAAGGACCATAGTTAAAGCTCGCCTCCTTGCCTAGAAATTTCACGCGCGCGACCTTATCGCCGCCAAGAGGCGTCCTGTCGCCCATTATGCCGATGTGCTCGCCGCTTTCAACGATATTTTTTAGCTCCAGCATCGCGGCTACGTCTAGCTTATTTACCGCCATCATGCGCACGCTGCCGCCGTTTTTACTGATTTCGCGCAGCACTTCGTTAAATTTACGCGAGTTCTCGTCATAGGTCAAAATCACCATCCTAAAGCCCTCGACCCGCGCAGCCAAAGCCTTACAAATTTCGACGTTTCCAAGGTGCGCCGTGAGCAAAATTTGCCCCTTTTGCGCGCCGATTAGTTCGCTTTTTATGCGCTCTAGGTCTATGATCTCTAGCTCGTCATCTTTGATCTTGCCCTTCCAGACTCTAAATTTATCGCAGATAGCGCCGCCAAACGCCTCAAAATGGCTAAAAACGCTCGTTTTTTTTAGCGTCTGCGCGCCGGCAAATTCGCTTAAATTTCGCCTAAACTCGGCGATATTTTCGCGCTCGTTTTTTGAAAAAATATAATAAAACCAAACCACGATTTTAACGATAAGCTTTAGCGCAAACTCGGGCAAAATTTGCGACAAAAATAGGCTAAGCCTTAGAAAAAATACTCCTCCTCTTTCCTGCTTTTTCCACCAGAGATTTTGCTTAGCGCTTTCTTGAGCCTCTACGGAAATTTGAGCGTTTGCCGCATTTTTTTCGCCCAAATTTAACCCGCACGCTCGCCAAATTTTACCCAGCGCGAATTTAGGCAGAGAAAAGAAGCATTTTGTGTGCATAAGGCTGATTAGCGCGTTATCACGCAGCATCTTAAAGTGCGAAACGCCGCCATTTTCGTAGCGTACGTACGTATCGATCCAGCACACGCTAATGCCCTGCCTTACGGCATTTACGAGGATCTCGATGTCAAATTCCATCCTATTTGTTTTGCTTTTTGCCGCCGCTTTTCTAAGCTGCTCTAAAGGATAAACTCGAAAGCCGCACATAGCGTCTTTGACGCCAAGGCTTAGCGTATTTATCGCGACCCAAAAATTCGTAATCTTCCTGCCGTAAACACGAGATCTCGGCGCATCCTCGCCGTAGATGGGATTTGCGCAGACGATGCTTTGCGGGTGCGCCCGGCTCTGCTTCAAAAACTCGCCGATGAGGGCAACGTCGTGCTGAAAATCGGCATCGATTTGCAAAACATGGCTAAAACCGCGCTCTAGAGCAAATTTAAACCCGTCCTTCATCGCGATACCCTTGCCGCCGTTTTGCGCGCGCGTGAGCAGCAAGATGTCCTGCGTGCGCTCAAGCTCCGCTAGGATTAGCTTGCTAGCCTCGTCCGAGCCGTCGTCCACGACGATAACGGGCAGCTCGTATGTTTTTAGCGCGGCGATCAGGGCTTTGATATTTTGCGGGTGATTGTAAAAGGGCACTAAAAACGCAAATTTATTCAAAGCGCGGCCCTGCCCGTCGAGCACTTTTCGCCGTTGCAA
This sequence comes from uncultured Campylobacter sp., assembly GCA_963518965.1. Lineage (GTDB taxonomy): Bacteria > Campylobacterota > Campylobacteria > Campylobacterales > Campylobacteraceae > Campylobacter_A. The sequence goes on along the minus strand of CAUQMF010000066.1, from coordinate 8,868 downwards.
AATAGCTCGAAGTAAAGCTTGCCGCCGCGCTTTTCAAAACAAACTAGGAGCAAATCGCCAGGTCTAACAAACTTCATAAATTTTAGATTTTCTACAGTATTAAGGCCGCTAACGTCGATACCCACCCTGCTAGCTAGCTCAAAGACGTAGTCAAGCTGCATAAATCCAGGCAGTAGCGGTAAATTTGGAAAATGGCTCTCGAAAATCTCAAGCCCTGCGTGCATGATAGCGCTAAATTCGTATTTTTGCACCGAGTTTTCTAGCCGCTCGCCGCCCCCCTCAAATTTAGCGCAGATATCGTTTGTATTAACCGTGCCGCAGTTTTGGCCGCTGGCTAAATTTTCTCCGCTTTTATAAATTTGACCGCCGCAAATTTTGCCCGCTTCATTTACGCGCCCGCCGCTCCAGACGGGTTTGGGGCTAGCAAATAGCGCGTTTTCAAATTCGCTTTTTTCAAATTTGCCCTGCTGGTTTCGCGGCATTTTTTCCACGATTTTAAAGTATCGCACGCTGTTTTTAAACTCGAGTTTCAAAAGCTCTTTTAGCTCGGCCGCCACACCTTTTTTGCCGATTTTTCTAAATTTTTTTAGCCCCTCACAGTTAAGCTGCAAAAGCGCGGCGATGCGTTTAAATTTGGGATGCGGCGCGCAGTAGCAGTCCGCGAGCAGGCCGCTTTCTAGCAGCTTTGCTTCGATACTCTCCAGGCTCACGCGCTTGTCGTTTAGCTTAACTATGCGGTCTATCCTGCCTTGTAGCGCGAGGCGGCCCTCGTCGATGCTAGCCGCGTCGTTAGTCTGAAAAAAGTCGCACCAAGGCGAGCTCACGTTTAGCGCGCCTCTGCCGTCTAGCCCGGCGTTCACCGCGCCAAACAGCCTAAGTCCGCGCCCCTCGTCTCTAGCCACTATGCCCGTTTCCGTGCTGCCGTAGATTTCGACGATCCGCGCGTCGCAGATTTTGCCCAGCTTGTCTCTTAGCTCTTTTTTTAGCGGCGAACCCGCGCTTACGATCCCGCTTAAGTTCTTTAGCGAGCTTGCGGCAGGGCTTTGAACTAGCGCGCCTAGTAGTACGGGACTAGCGATAAATACGTGATTTGCAAGCTCTAATCCCAAAATCGCCTCAGGGTAGTTTAGCTCGTCTGCGATAACGCGAGCGCCGAGAATTAGCGGCAAAAAGACCTTAAATGTAAGTCCGAACATGTGCCTGTGCGAAACGCATGAAAAAAAGGTATTTTGCGCGCTAAAATTTAGCTCGGCGGCTAGATACTCGCTCTCTTTTATCATCTGTGCGAGCGTTTTTTCTATCATCTTGCTTTTGCCGCTCGAGCCTGAAGTTTGCAGGTAAAATTTAGCCTGCGGATCAAATTTGAGTCCTTTTGCAGGCTCGTTTGCAAGAAAATTTAAAAAATTTTCATCGTTTACGGCGGTCAAATTTGGCTCATAGATCGGCTTTGCCAGCACGTAAGGAGTCGCGCCCGCTAAAAGCGAGCCAAAAAACGCGGCGTAAAATTTAAACGCTTCGTCAAGATAAATTTGCAGCTCTTTTACGCCCCCTTTTTCTAAAAACGCGGCAAATCTAAGACACGCGGCAAAGACGTCGCGCGAATCGTCCGCAAATCTAAAATTTTTTAAATTTTCTTCAAAGCTCATCGCTCTTTATAAATCTCTTTCTAAATAAAATTTCCCCGAAAAATAGCGTCCCCATTAGCGCGTAAGATACCGCGCCGCTATAAACGCTCCAGTAAAGTTTATCCTCTATCAAGGCTAGCGCAAGCGAGAGGGTGGCGTTAAAAACAAAAAAAGCGCACCAAATTTTGGTCAAATTTCGCGTATAAATCACGCCTTTTTCATCCAAATTTGGCTCTTTTAGTTTTGCGATTTTGGTGATGACGGCTTCGTTTTTTAGACTAAAAGAAAAAAACGCCAAAAACGCCAAACTCACCAAAACGGGATAAAGATACGCTAAAAATCCGCCCCTAAAAATCATGCAAACTATGAAAAAAACGGCAGCCGCGATACTAAGCCTTCTCTCAAAACCGCTTGAATACGCCCCGCGCGCTATCCACAGCACGGCAAGCACCCAAACGACCCAAAAGGCAAAATCGCCCGCGAAAAATAGCGCGAACGGGTAGATGACGCTAACTACGCTTAGGACGATTTTAAGCTTGCTCGTCAAATTTTTTAGCCACCGCGTTTACGATGTCTTCGAGCGTTTTTACGTTTTTAAAATCTTCAGGCATCAATCGGTGTCCAGTTTTGCGCTTGATGTGGTCTATTAGATCGATAGCGTCGATGCTATCTATCTGCAAATCCTCGTAAATGCGCGTTTGCGGCGTGATTTTGGCCTCGTCGATCTCAAAAAGCTGCATGAGCGCGGACTTTAAAATTTCAAAAATTTCTTCTTTTTTCATCGTTATTTCCTGTTTTCAAAGATATATTGCGCGAGGCTTTTTACGCTGTAAAAAATCTCTTTTAAATTTGCGGTTTTAGAGTCCAAAACCAGGCCGTAGCTTTTTTGCACCGCAAGGCCAAGCTCGAGCGCATCGACGCTATCAAGACCTAGCCCTTCGTTAAAAAGCGGCGCGTTTTCGTCGATATCGCTTGGTTTCATATCCTCTAAATTTAAGCTCTTTATGATGAGCTCTTTTATCTCATCTATTAGTTCGTTCATTGTTTAAACTCCTTTGTATAATTTTCGCTGATAAAAGCGTGTAGCTCTCTAGCCCTGACCGGGTTTGGTCTATGCGCGCAAAACCCGTCCAAATTTAGCCTAAAAAGCTCTTTGAACTCGTATTTTATCATAACGCTTGGGGTTTTGTACCAAGGCTCGTGTTTTTTGAGGCTGGGCGGATCCATTTTGATGGCGAGGGCGACTAGCTGCTTTGCGGCATTTACCGCGATGTAGGCGGCTGCTTTGTGAAAGACGATCTCGCCCGCCGTGCGCGTACCCTCGGGAAATATTATCAAACTCTCGCCGCTTTTTAGGGCATCCGCGCTTTTTTGCAAAAGCTCCTCGTTTGCCGTGTTTAGGATATAGCCGCAGGATTTTATCGCGGGAGCTAAGAAAATATTTTTAGCAAGGCCTGCTTTTACCACGCAGTTTGCGCGGCGGATAAAGGCCAGTAAAAAAACGACGTCTAAAAGCGACGGGTGGTTTGCGATGATTATCTGCGAGGCGGTGCCAAGCCCCAAAGAAAGGTTAAATTTAGAGCGCTGGTAGCCGGAAATTTGCGTAGAGAATATAAAAAATCTCCAAGCCAAACGCACCAGATCGCGGCAAAAATCGCGGATAAATTTAAATTTATAAAGCCCAAGAAGCGCAACCGGAACAAAGATCAAATTTCCAAGCGCGCAGATGAGTCCAAACAGCGCGAAATTCGCCCCGACGATAAAAATTTTAAACCCGCGACGAGGGCTCATAATCCCACCGCCAAGCGGAGTTTTTATCCACGCTTTGCCAAGAGCATTTTTGCTTCGGATCAAAATTTTGCAGGAATTTAACGAGCAAATTTTCATCCGTCTTGCCGCCTGGTTCGCCTTGAGACAGGCTTAAATTTTCGCCCTCGCTAACTAGCAAACAAACCATGCATGAGGGTGCAAACTCATCAAAATACTCCTGCGAAATGCTCTCGTGATAGGCTAAAACTAGAGCGTTTTTGGCTCCGCTTTTTAGCATCAGATGCGCCTGCACTAAAGCGTACTCTAGCGGCGCGTATGCAGAAACGGCCGAGATTTCGCTACTATTTTTAAAATTTATCGCTAAAAGCGAGGAAAGGGCGTTGTGTACCGAGAGCGAAAACGAGGTCGGCGATATGAGTTCGCCGCGAGCTAGCGTGTTTTGCAGCTCAAAACAGCGATTTATCTCGCCCTCATAAGAGCTAAAAACGATAGGCATATCAAGCGGCGCGATGTTTTTGGTTAGATCAAAGGCGCATTTTGCCGCGCGGCTAAGCCTACGGCGCTCAAGCGGGGGCACGTGCGAGACGTCAAGCTCCCTCTCGTATGCCGCTAGCTTCGCATCCTGCGCGCCGTTAAAAACTACCGCGTCAAAAAAATCGAGTTTAAATTTTAGCCCCATTTCTCCTTTTGCCGCCTATTTTGCTATATCGCCTTTTAGCGTTACGCCCGCCATCAAAGCGCCCGCGCCGCACTGAAACTGCGTTTTGGAGTCAAAAGGCTGTTTTTTGTAGTAGCCGGTTAAATTTACCACTTTCGAGCCGCCTTCTTGCACCGCGCGCTCTTGGAAGGTCTTTACCGCCGATAAAAACGCCCACTCGCACGCCTCTTTGTCGCTTTTGTTAAAGGCGTTAGTTTTTTTGTTCGCCATTAGTCCGCTTTTGATGATGCCGCCTTTCGTACCCGAGCCAAAGCTTAGCTTGATGTTTGGATTTAGCACCTCTTTAGCCTTTGGCGAGTTTAACGCCTCCTCGATCGAAAAGTGCTGCACGTCGTCGCGCGCGCTCAAATTTAAAGCCAAGGCGCAAACGCCTGCTAAAACTAATGATTTTTTCATTTTTTCTCCTTTATTTTGCCGTATTAGCGCGTAATATTACCGTAAATTTCGTTAGTATAAACATAAAAGCTCGGTTTTAGCCCAAATTTTACCCCGCAAAAGCAAACGACGCTCGCGGTCTTGCTTTGCTTTATCTTTAAAAGGCGTTTGCCGCGCAAAAGCGCCGCTTTATGCTTTGGTTTTTTCGTCGATGTTTAGACTCGCTTTGCCGCTTGGTTTTAAATTTTTTTAAAAATTAGCGAGGTATTTACTCCGCCGAAAGCAAAGTTGTTGCTCATAACAAAGTCCGTATCTATCGCCGTTTGCTCGGTCAGGTAAAAAAGCCGCGCGCACTCCGGATCGACGCTGGTTAAATTTATCGTCGGGAAAAATCTCTTCTCCCGCATCATCATCACGCTAAATATCGCCTCCAAGCCGCCGCAAGCTCCTAGCGTATGGCCGAGGTAGCTTTTTAGCGAGCTGATAGCGATCTTATCGCCGAAAAGCTCGTTTGTAGCGATACTCTCGGCGATGTCGCCCTGCTTAGTCGCCGTAGCGTGAGCGTTTACGTAGCCGATCTTTTCAGGCGTTAAATTTGCGTCTTTTAGCGCCAAAGCCATCGCGCCTTTCATCGTCGCGCTTTGCGGGCGAGTGACGTGCGAGCCGTCGCAGTTTGAGCCAAAGCCCACGACCTCGGCGTAAATTTTAGCCCCGCGCTTTACGGCGCTTTGCTCGCTTTCTAGCAAAAGTATCCCCGCACCCTCGCCTAGCACTAGCCCGTCGCGCTCCTCGTCAAACGGAGTGGGCGAAATTTCAGGCGAGCCGTTTTTCACGCTAGTGGCGTAGAGCATGTCAAACACATATGCCTCGCTCGGGCACAGCTCCTCAGCGCCGCCGGCTAGCATCATGTCGATCTTGCCGCTTTTGATGCTCTCGTAGGCGTATCCGATCGCGTGCGATCCGCTCGTGCAGGCCGATGACGTCGGGATGATGCGCCCTTTTAGCGAGTAAAAAAGTGCGATATTTGCCGCCGTGGTGTGAGGCATCATCTTGATGTAGGTGTTGGCGTTACACTCGTTTTCGCCGCGCTCGAGCAGTTTTGCCATCGCTAGTATCGACTCGGTGCTACCCGTAGACGAACCGCAGGCGACGCCCAGTCTGCCGTCTTGTACGCTAGGATCGAGGCTCGCGGCGTCTAAATTTTCGCCTCGCATGAGCCCAGCGTCTCTTAGCGCTAGACCCGCCGCCTCTACGCTGTACATCGAAACGGTGCCCAGGCTTCTTAGCTGCTTGCGATCCCACGAGCTAGGGCACTCATAGCCCTCTATAGGTGCAGCTAGGCGGGTATTTAGATCAGCGTACCTATCCCACTGAGACATGTATCTCACGGCGTTTCGACCAAGCTCAAATTTAGCCCTTATCTCCTCCCAGCTCTTGCCAAAGGCGCTCACCATGCCCATACCCGTTATAAAAACTCGCATCAGCAAAGCCCTCCGTTTACGCCGATAACCTGCCTCGTTATGTAGGCTGCACCCTCGCTTAGTAAAAACTCGACCAAGGGCGCGACCTCGTCTGCTCTGCCCGCTCTTTTAGCAGGGATAGCCTTTAAAATCTCCTCGATCGGCAAGCCGCCGTCCGTCATATCCGTCTCGATGAGTCCGGGCGCGATGCAGTTTACGGTGATATTTCGCGAGGCTAGCTCGGCGGCTAGGGATTTTGCCGCGCCGATGAGGCCTGCTTTGCTAGCCGCGTAGTTGCTCTGGCCGCGGTTGCCGATGACGCCTGAGACCGAACTCATGACGACGATACGAGCCGGTTTTTTAGCGCGGATCATAGGCATGAGGGCGGGCTTTAGGACGTTATAGAAGCCGTTTAAATTCGTATCCACGACGCCAAACCAATCCTCGTCCTCGATGCCGACGAAGGTATTATCGCGCGTGATGCCGGCGTTTAGCACGACGGCGTAGTAAGCGCCGTTAGCCTCTATATCGGCTTCGATCGCCGCCCTTGCCGCCTGGGTATCGGCTACGTCAAATTTTAATGCGCTCAAATTTAACTCGTTTTGTAAATTTAATAATTGCTCGCTCGCGCTTTTGCCGTGTAGCACGACCTCGTATCCCGCCGCCGCCAGCCGTCTAGCCACCGCTTCGCCGATGCCGCGACTCGAGCCCGTTATCAGCACTCTTTTACTCATCCAGTATCCTTTTTACGTATTCCTCGTCCGGGCTTAGCACGTTTAGAGTCGCGCGTGCCCCAAGCTCGCCGTTTACGTAAAGTTCGCAGTCGTAAACGCCAAAACCGCTTGCGTCTTGTATCGAGCAAGCCGCCTCAATGACGACTTCGTCTCCAGCCGCTAAAAACGGCTTAAATATCTCAAATTTTCTACTGCCCAGCAAAAAGCCTAGCCCAAATTTCATCCCCTTTAGCTCGCGCATCTTTGAGTCGTAGATGCCCAGCGACTGAGCCATCATCTCGACGGTTTTGTGCATGGCGAATTTGCCGTTTGAGAGAAATTTATTATCCTCTTTTATAACGCTTTTGGTTTTTATGCGTCCTTCTTCAAATTTAAGCACCTCGTCGATAAAAATGATCGCCGTACCGTGCGGGAGATAACCCTCTAGGCTCATTTCGCCCTCCCAAACACGATCGCCGCGTTATCGCCGCCGAATGCAAACGACAGCGACATAGCTGAATTTACGACCGCTCTTTGGCCAAATTTTACCAAATTTACCCTCTCTATCTCATCATCGTAAACCCCGTCGTATACGTGCGGCGGTAGCGCGGTTTCGCCCTTAGCGCAAAGCATAGCGCAAAGCGCGCTCTCGATAGCTCCTGCGGCTCCTAACGTGTGGCCGATTAGAGGCTTAACGGAGCTTGCGGGTACGAGCGGCAAAAGCGAATGCACGATCTTTGCCTCGATTTTATCGTTTGCCTGCGTGCCCGTGCCGTGTAAATTTATATAATCAACGCTGCTTAAATTTGCCGCCTCAAGCGCCTTTTGCACGCACTTTGTTTGCATCTGAGCGCTAAAATCGGGCTGCGTCATATGAAACGCGTCGCAGTTTGAGTGCTCGCCTGCGATAACTACGTTTGAGATTTCATCTCTGCTTGCTACGAAAAACGCCGCGCCTTCGCCGATATTTATACCGTCGCGATTTTTGGAAAACGGATTGGTCTCGCGCGCGCTTAGAATACCTAGGCTATCAAAGCCGTTTATCGTTAGCGTATTTAGGCTATCCACGCCGCCGCAGATCACGGCGTCGCAGATACCGGGCTCCAGCAGCCTTTTTGCCGTTATGATCGCCTTGACGCCCGAGGTACAGGCCGTCGAGACGGAAAACGCAACCGAGCTAAGCCCGTAAAAATCGGCGATAAATTCGGACGGATTGGCTAAGGAGTTGCGACTGACGCCGAATTTTGAAGCATCGAAAAACCCCGTCGCGGCAAAATCCTTAAACGTTTCGTAGTTTTCCTCCACGCCGCTAGTAGTCGTGCCCACCACTACGCCGACGCGATTTTTGCCGTACTTTTTGATAGCGTCTCGCACGTCTTTATCTAGCTGTAAAAGCGCGCTTAAAACCAGAGCGTTCGTGCGCGTTTGCAAGTGTTTTGGCGTGTTTTGGCTAAATTTAGCCAGCGGCGCGCGGGCTTTGCCGAGGATAAAGCTTTTATCCGCCCTAAAGCCTTCGCAAACGCTCAAAAATCTCCTTTCGCCGCATAAATTTGCAAAATTTTCCTCTGCGTCGGCTCCGGCTGCGCTGATGAGGGCTGGCTTACTAACGTATATCAAGGGCTCTTACCTTAAAATTTTCGTTATTTGCCGTTATGACGGCCTCTTTTTGATTTGATTTTACGATATTTAGTACTTTCACAAAAAGCTCATTGTAGGCACTATTTGGCGGTAAAAAGCCGATAGCTTCGAATTTGCCGCTCGGCCTTAAAACTCTTCTAGCCAGCGGAGTACCCATGGAGTTTATCATCGTAAAATAAAAATCATCTTTTTCATGCGAAATATAGAGCAAATTTGAGCCGCTTTGAGAAGTCACTTCAAACTCGCGTTTATCGAAATTTACGATCTGCGGAACATCAAATTTAGCCTTCGCCGCGCATCCGCAAAAAAAGATCGTCGCCGTAAAAATAAGTAAAAATTTAAAAGCTCTTTTAAGCCTCACTTGCTAGCCGCCCTATTAAAATCTTTATTGTTTTTTAGAATAATTTTAAATTATATCTTTTTTACCTTAAACCTACAGCGCAGAGCTTGCCTCCGGCTAAAGGCCGCGCAAATTTACGAATGCAAGGGATTTAGGCGCTTAAAATAAGCTAATCTACTCCCCCAACCCCATCCTCACGCGGTTTACGCAAGTAACCGCTAGTAAAAAT
>CAUQMF010000065.1:0-11080 GCA_963518965.1 uncultured Campylobacter sp. | reverse complement strand
CCGTGACTGCGCGCGATGTCGATCTCTTCGACGATATTGGGTCTTTCGACCGTCTTTAGGTTTTTTAGTTCGTTAGTGATTTTTTCATATCCGAAAAGCGTCATAGGTTCAGTCATTTTTCATCCTTTTTAGTTGTTAAAATTTGCGCCACGTTTGCGGCAGAGCCGTGTTTTAAATATCTTCTCAGCCTTTGTCAACCAGCTATATATTCCTCTTGCAACAACTCCTCGTGCAGCGCCTCTTCGCCCATAAAATCAAACATGATATTTGCAAGCCCGATGTGGCGCAGCTTCACAAACATCCGCGCGATCATTATATCGATTGCCTTTGCCTTATAAGCTAGAACAAACGGCGTGCCCACGAGCGCGGCTTGCAGCGTCGCGGTGCCTGAGCAGATGAAGGCAAACTCGCTTTGCAAAAGCGTGCGCGGCGCGTCCGTAACCACTCTAAAGTCGCTAACGTCGCCGTAAATTTGCATTTCGTTTGCCAAAAAGGGCGGGACGACTAGCAGTTTTTCTTTGTCTTTTATACGGCTTGCTACCTCACGAAAAATCGGCATCAAGCGCGAAATTTCGGCGCGGCGGGATCCGGGCATAAAGGCTATCTTGCCGCTTTGCAAAAGCTCGTTTTTTCGTACTCTTAGCTCGTCAAGCAGCGGGTGTCCGACGTAGCTCGAACGGTTAAAATACATCCCGTCAAAGGGCAAAATCGACGCCAAATGATCGCAGTACGCCTCGACCTTCGCCACTCGTCCGGCCTTCCACGCCCACACCTGCGGCAAGATATAGTAGGTTACGGGCGTTTTGATGCCCGCTTCTTTGATTGCCTTAGCTAGCGGTAGGTTAAAAGCGGGGCTGTCTATCAGCAGCACGGCGTCACACTGCTCAGCTAGGCGAGTCATCTCTTTTATCGCGCGTTTTGCCTTAAAATAAAGCGGCAAAACCTCCACGAAGCCCATCGCGGAAAATTCCGAGCTTCGCATAAAAGGTTCGCCGAATTTCTCGTCAAAAATACCCTTTAATTCGCACTTTGGCAGGTGCTCTAAAACCTGCTCGAAGTGCAAATTTGCAGAAGCCTCTAAACAAGAGACGAGTAGCTTCACTGATTGCCCTCAAATTCGCTAGCTACGTACGCAAGCTCAGCCGCGCGCTCTTTAGTCATCTGCAAATAGCAATCGGCCGCATCTAGACGGTGAATCGTTCCTTGCGGAGGATAAAAAGCGCATTTGGCCTCTTTATAAGCGACCCATTTGCGCTGTATATCTTTTAGGATTTTTTTATTTTCTTCGTTTAGCACGCTCATAGCCTTTTTATAGTTTTCGTTTAAAATTTTATCTTGGACGGCAACCTCAGCATTTATACACCCTACCATACCGGCGGTCGAGCTATCTTTTTGCATGCACTCATCTACGCGTGCTTGCGATTCATCAAATTCCTCTTCCGAAGTTTCCTCGATGCTTGACGCAGGTTTTGCTTTGATCGCAAGATCTTGCGCACCGAAAACCAAACTCGCCGCAAGAGCAGCAAAAATAAATTTTTTAAGCATATTTTCTCCTTTAAATTTGATGAGGATTATCGCCTAAAACGGCTAAATAAACAATAAAATTTAAATTTATAAGTAAATTAGGATTTTGAAATTTGAAGGATAAGTGCGTAAATTTAAAAACCCAAAGCCCGCAGGCCTTGGGTTTTAGGGTTTATTTAAAATTTAGGTTTTTAACGTCTTCGTCGGCTTTTTTCATAGCTTCGGTAGGCGCTACGCCGATAGGATATTTATGTCCTAAAGAAGCAGGCGCAGGAACCGGAGTAGCCTCTTGAGTTAGCTTGATGCTGATGCCGTAAGGCGCAAGCTCGTTAACTAGCTCGGTTTGTCCTTGGCGAGCAAATTCTTTACATTGACCTAGGATCCTAGCCGACTCTTCGTCTCCGTGGAAGCCGTAGCTGTTTTCGCTAAATGCGAAGTCCCAGCGGATGTGAGTTTTGCGGTGCAAGTAAAGAGTCTTTTCAAGAGCCTTACTGATAGCTTCTTTTCTCTCTTTTTCATCGGCGATCGAAGCAAATTTCTCATGCTTAGCTAGCTCGGCTCTGGCCGTTTTTACGTCTTGGATCAAAGAAAGTAGCGCGTTTTCGCAGTTTCTTAGCTCGTAAGCGTGGCGATTTTGAACGAACGCGATTCTATCTTTTAATACCTGCTCGCTTTGCGGGTGGCAAGTTTTGCAAGCCGCATTTATATTGGCTAGAGGAGTTAAAATTTCGTGCTCAGTGATCTTTTGAGCGCCTTCGCGTTTATACGGCATGTGGCAGTCTGCGCACGTTACGCCGCTTCTTCCGTGGATGCCGGTCGAGCTTAGCTCGGCCTCTGAGTGCTGCATCTTGATGATTTTAGCGCCGGTATCTTTGTGGATGTAGTCAAATTTAAATCCGTCCTCTTTGGCTAACTGATCGTCATAGTATTGGTCGAAATTCTCGATCTTAAACGGCTCGTCTTTCTTCCAGAAATTCCAAGGGAAGGTTAAAACGGATTCTTTGCCTGCAGGATAGTATTCTACGTGGCACTGCATACAAACGTAGCTTCTCATCTCTTGTCTGGTGGCCTTTATACCGCTTTTTGCGTCGGCTTGGTAGCCTCTAGCGACCATTGCGTTCACGAATGCGGGTCTTGTAACTCTTAGACTCATATCATCTGGCGAGTGGCAGTCTGCACAGGTGCTACCTAAGTGCGAGCCGTGGATAGTTTCACCGTGTTTAGCCGCGATTTTTTTCATAACGTCGAAATACGGGATAGAGTTCATCTTCGTCCACGCGGCTTTTCTCTTTTCGCCTTCCTCTTTAGGCATTACATCGAAAAACGGCATAGGCTTAGTCGCAGCAGACGTAGGATCGGCAGTTAGGTTATAATCGCCATCAACTTGAAGCGCGGTTAAATATCCGGTGTGGCAATTGACGCAATATCCTGGCTGACCCTTAAATGCAGGAAGCCCGTGAGCGTTTAGATACTCTTTATCGTTTCTTTTGGTTTCGATCTGATCTATCTGAGAGTAGTAGTGAGTTCTAGGTTTGCTGTAATCTACGCCGAATGCATAGCCGTTCCAAAACACCGTAGCCGCAGGCCAGCGAATGATTTTACTGTAAGGGAAATCTCCGCCGAAAGCCGTCTCGATAAATTCGCTTCCGTTTGGATTTGCGTCGCTTTTATGCTCCATTTTTTTGTAAGCATCGAGCTGATTTGGGAAATTTGCGCCCCATTTTTCAAAATCAGGCTCAAGTTCGCTTACTTTATTGAGCATTAGCGGATACATCTTTTCTTCGGCTTTTTTAGCGCCGATATCCGTAAAAAGCGCGAACATAGCCGCACCGAGTACGACAGCCACTAAGAAAGTAGCTACATACAACACTTTGTTTTTCATTTTATCCTCCTGTTAAATTTTAAAAGTTATGCGCATGTCCCGCTTCGCGGTGGCAAGATACACATCTTAAAGGCTCGTTAGAGTTGCCTTGATGCTCTTTGAGATTTTTATCAAACGGTTTTGCCGCTCCTATGGCGCGCGGATCTATAACGTTTGAGACGTACTCTTTATGGCAGTCCATGCAGTTTTCCTGAACGACTCTTTTTGTTTTTTCGTTTGCGGTAAATGCATAAGGATTGTCTTTAAAAGTAACGGCATACGCGTGTCCTAGGCCGCTTTGAGCCTTCATGATCCAGTATCCTATAAAATCATGCGGCAAATGGCAGTCGTTACAGGTAGCGACATTTTGGTGTCCGCCTCTTGACCAGCTTTCGTAGACTTGATTCATCACGTGACAGTTTTTACAGGCTGCAGGATCCGGACTAAAGTATGAAAATCCCTTGGCATAGTAAAAAGTGTATAGTCCGTGACCGATAACCACTCCAAACGATAGCAACAAAAGAATGACCCAGATGGATGCTTTTTTCTTCGTGTTTTCCATGACGGGCTTTCTAACCTCCATTATAAATTTAAATAAAACTTAACTTTATTTATTGGACGTATTTTATAATCTTAATACTTAAAGTTTGTTTTAAAATTTAACGTAATAAAAATTAAATTTAAAGATTGGTTTTATATTACTTAAATATTATAATAAGCATTATCATTATTTGGCTTATTCAACTCCGTATTTTCTCTGTTATATAATATAATATATTTAATATCTTAATTATAAATTAAATTTTAGAGTTACAATTTCAAGTAAATATTGTGGGTCTTATGAAAAATTTAATTTCAAATAAATAAAGCTATGATAAAATCCAAATCTAAATTTTACTCGGCAAAGCTCGCTAAATTTGAGTTCTTGCAACGTTTTAAGGATAAATTTGAAAGAAATTTTGATAACCAACGACGACGGGTTCGAGGCTAGCGGCCTGCACGCTTTAGCTAGCGCGCTGCGCGAACTACCGGACACGCGCGTCACGATAGTAGCCCCAAGCAGCGAAAAATCGGCTTGCGCGCACTCTCTTACGCTAACTAGGCCTCTTCGTTTCATCAAGCTTGACGACGATTTTTACAAACTCGACGACGCTACGCCCGCTGATTGCGTATATCTCGCGCTTCACGCGCTTTATAAAAGGCCGCCCGATCTAGTCGTGAGCGGCATAAACCACGGCGCCAACGTAGGTGAGGACATCACCTACTCAGGCACGTGCGGAGCGGCTATGGAGGGCGTTTTGCAAGGAATTCCAAGCATCGCGTTTTCGCAATTTTATAAGAGCGACGGTATCGAAAAAACGGGCTTTTCACTCGCCGAAGATGTCGTTAAATTTATCGTTTCTAGAGTGCTAAACGGCGAGATAGCGCTGCCGCCGCGCCAGTTTTTAAACGTAAATATCCCAGCCGTATCGCCCCGCGAATTTAGAGGCTACCGCGTTGTGCCTGCAGGCAAACGCAGCTACGCCACGCACGCGATGCTCCACCGCAACCCGCGAGGCGTCGAGTATTATTGGCTAGGACAAGCCTCGAGCCTAGACTACGAGCAAAACGGCGAGTCCGATATCAGCGCACTTAGCGACGGTTTTGCCTCGCTTACTCCGATAATGCTAGATATGACGGCGCATGCGAGTTTAGCCGCGCTAAAAACCGCCCTAAAGGATCAAATTTGAACGAAGAAATTTTAGAAAAACCGGACCGCTTTACGAGATCCCGCTGGCTGTTAGGCGATGATTTTAAAAAGCTTCAAAAAGCAAACGTCCTAATCTGCGGCGTAGGCGGCGTAGGCGGCGTTTGCGCGGACGCGCTGGCTAGAACAGGCGTAGGCAAACTCACTCTCATAGATAAGGATGTTTTTGATATAACTAATCAAAACCGCCAAATTTACAGCGAAGCCGTCGGCGCGGTCAAAGTCGGCGAATTTGCCGCAAGATACGAGTGTGTGACGGCGCTGCAAGATCTAATGACGCCGGAGTTTGTCGAGGATTTTGATTTTTCGCCGTTTGATCTTATTATCGACGCTATCGACGACGTACCGGCTAAAGTCGCTCTCGCGTTAAAAACGCACGAAAAATTAATTAGCTCGATGGGCGGCGCAAAGCGCCTCGATCCGACGCAGATCAAAGTCGCATCCATCTGGCAGACTTGCAACGACCCGTTTGCCAAAAAAATACGCGCCGAGCTTAAAAAAGCGGGGTTTAAAGGCAAATTTGACGTCGTGTTTTCGACCGAGCTGCCAAAATGCGTGAAACTGGGTAGCTTTATGGGCGTGACGGCGTGCTTTGGGCTAAATTTAGCCGCGTTGGCGGTCAAAAAAATCATCGGCGGCAGATAAGATAACCTGCCGATAGCTTGCCTAGGTGAGCCGAATTTATGCTATCATAGCGCACCTAAAATCAAGGAAAAAAATGAAAACATGCGTCATCTTAGCCGGCGGCAAAAGCTCACGAATGGGCCGCGACAAAACGTTGCTACCTTTTGGCGGATTTGCGACGCTCACGCACTACGGAGCGCATAAATTCGGGCGGATTTTCGAGCGCGTATTCGTTAGCTCCAAATTCGACAAATTTAACCCGCCCCTACCCCTCATAAAAGACGTTAGCCCAGAGGAGTTCTCGCGGTCAAATTTGACCGAGGCGAACGACAAAGAGGACACAGAGGCAAGCTCCGCTCAAATTTGCTCGCAAGATACGGTAAATTTGAGCCCGGACGCCTTTTCTCCGATGCTAGCGCTTTACAGTATCCTTAAAAATTTCCCAAACGAAAGCGTCTTTATCGTCCCGGCCGACATGCCCTTTGTTAGCGAAGAGTGCGTGCGCGAACTATATAAATTTACCGGCGAATACGATATGGTCATCGCCGCAGACGAGTCGCATACGCACTCGCTTTGCGGGTTTTTTAGCGGGGATTTAGCGGGTGCCGCGGGCGAACTTTTTGCCGCGGGCGAGCACAAGATCGGACTTTTGCGTAGCCGCTGCCGCTGCAAGATCGTAAAATTCGCGCGCGAAGACGAGTTTTTTAACATCAACTACCAGGCAGACTACGAACAAGCCTTAAAAGAAGGAAAAATATGAAAAAAATTATCGTTTTATCGGCGATTTTGTTAAATTTAGCCCTAGTCGCCCAGGCGGAAACGCCGAAGCAAAATTTAGCCCCGCAGTCAGAAAATCCAGCCGAAAATTCGGCCGAGCCGACAGCCAAAGACGAAGCCAAACGCCTCTACGAAGCCGCCGCAAAGCTCGAGCATGAAGGCGACAAAACAAGAGCCATTCAGCTTTATAAACTGGCGGCTAAAAAGGCGATATTTACGGACGAGGACGGCGAAACGGCCGCCATGGAGCGCTCCGTGATCGCGCCATCAGATAGCGTAGCGGACGCGCCCGTAGAGGAGCAAAAGATCGCCTCAAAAGAGCACCCGAAAGCAAAATTTGAGAGCGGCGAGGCATACGACGTGGATGAAATTTTGGGCTTAAAAATGCACCATCTAAACTACCTCCTGCCCGCAACCTACGCGTTTAACGACGTTGAGGGTAGGCGTAGATTTGAGACCGCTTTTCAAATCAGCTTGCAAAAGCCGCTATTTTACGACGTGTTTGACATGAACGAAACGATCTCGGCGGGCTACTCGCAAAGCTCGTGGTGGCAGACGGCTAAGAGCTCTACGCCGTTTCGCGAGACCAACTATCGCCCCGAGATTTTCGTGACCGTTCCCATGAGATTTGAGGCGCTACCGAGTCTTGATTACCTACGCGCGGGACTTTTGCACGAGAGTAACGGCCAAGGCGGCGAGAAGTCGCGCTCATGGAACCGCGTATATCTCGAGGCTAAACTTTACGCCGGCAGCCTAGTCGTGATCCCGCGAGCGTGGGCGCGCATCCCTGAGAGCAAGGGCAGCGACGATAACCCAGACATCGAAAAATACCTCGGCAACATGGATATAAATTTCGCCCTGCCTTACCGCGGCCACGTCTTTACGGCAATGGTGCGAAACAACCTGCATTTTGATAAAACAAACCGCGGCGCGGGCGAGCTTGGCTGGCTGTTTCCGTTTGGAAAAAGCGGCGTTTACGGCTACGTGAAGTACTTTACGGGATATGGCGAGAGCCTCATCGACTACAACCGCCACACCGATAAAGTCGGCATCGGCTTTGCGATTTTGAAGTAAAAGGCTAGCGCGCTCAGGCGGCGCAGGCAAGGTAAAAATCGCGGCAAGCAGCTAAAAGCGATAAGTCAAATTTGACCGAACCGACAAGCGCAGCAAATTTGACGAGCGGGCAATGCGCATAGCAAAGCGCGAGAGTAAATTTTAAAAATTACAAACGCGGCACGATCTTTAAATTTACGCAAGGTCGTCGCCGCAACATAAGCGCAAAACCTAAGGAGATAGATGAAAAATTTATTAAGATTTTTTATCGTCTTGACCTGCGCGACCTCGCTACAAGCAGGCGGCAAATACGCGCCTAGGCAGCAAAACGACGAACAAATCGCAACCTATGAGATATTTTTTAAATACGACCTGCGCAACGGCGAAAAGGACGAAAACGGCAAAATACGCAACAGGCTCTACATCACCTGGCTAGACGCGAGCGGCGCGCAGCTGGATCGCTACGTCATCGACGAAGCGGACGAGAAGTACAAGCGCAAGATCCCAGATAATCCGTCCACGAAACTAAAAATCTCGCTCGTCGTCCGCAAAAACGAGCGCTGGGTGCTACTTGAAGTGTACTCAAAAGAGCACCGAAACTCGCCTGCGTTCACGGCCGAGAGATGTCTGTGGAGCGGGCTAGAAAAGGAGCTACTGGAGGATTTTGACGCGGGCGAGGCGCTAAAACTGTACCGAAAAACCAAACGCTTCGACGCAAATTTAGGCTTTTTCGTCGAAAATAACATAGCCGAATACCGCAGGGACGGCAAACCGTCGTATAAGGAATTTACCAGCGTCCGAGCGGGCAAAAAAGAAACGACTTTTGAAAAATAAGGCGACAGCGGTCGCCTGCACAGCCGCGCATACCAGCTGGGCGGCGACCCGCTGCTTTTTGAGTTTCTACCCGAGCGGCAAGTTAAAAAGCGTGATAGACCAGCGGTTATCTGTCGGCAAGTCGCTAAACGAAGCGGTTAAAATACAAAAAGAATTTAACGAAAAGGGCGAGCTCGTAAAAGAGGTCGCAACCGACGCAAAAGCGGGCGTGGCGACTACGAAATTTTACGGCGAAAACGGCGAAATCATAAAAACCGAAACAATAAATCTCAGATAAACTAAAAAAGGAGAAAATATGTTTTTAAAGCTAGATGAGATTGTTCGCGAGCTAGACGAGATATGCCTGCCTCTGGAGCAAGAGGGCATAACGGGCATGAGGCTGCTAGCTCAAAGCGATGCCGACGCGTCCACGCGGGCGCTAGAAAATGCGCAAGAGGCTCTAGGCGTCAAATTTCCGCCTGCGTTTTTGCACCTAGTTTGCAAATTTGACTTCGGCGAATTTGAGGTTTGCAACGTACGCTTTGGCACCGGCGGTGACTACACTAGCGAGCTAGTGCGGCTAAACAGCACCGACGAATACGGCGGCAAATGGTGGTGGGGCGAGGCGCGTCCTATAAATTTGATAGTTTTTGCCGTTGGCGATCCGTGGATATTTCTGATTGATTGCGCGGACGGCGCGATTTATGCGTGGCTGCTCGGGGACGAAGAGCTTTGCGGTAGGCGCGTTGCGAGCGATTTTGAGAGATTTTTTAGAGCGCTTGCTGGCGTTGGTATCGCGAGACTAAACAAAAAGGCCGTGCCAAGCGCAGAAGAAATAGCTAAATTCGTCCAAGCAGGCGATGATAAGGTGCTTGAGTTTTGGCGAGAAATGGCGGAAATTTGATAAATTTAATGCTAAAACTGGGCTTTTACGCTAGCTTTTGCGGCAAATTTGGCTGATTTCAAAACTCTAAATTTAGCGACATCTGCCGTCAAATTTTAATCCCAAATTTACAAATTTCACCCATAAACCGGGTCAAATTTATATTATTTTTTGCATTCGGGTGCTAAATTTGAGCTCAAATTTACCGTGGATTCGGCTCTAAAAATCAACAAAAGGCAAAAAATGATAACCACAAAGGCTCTTTACGCATCCGCAAGGCTTAGATCGCTGCCGCTTAGCGTCTCTGGCGTACTGCTCGGCAGCGGCGCAGCATACGGCGCGGGCGTATTTAGAGCGGATATTTTTGCGCTGGCGCTGCTTACGACGCTTCTGTTTCAGGTACTCAGCGACTACGCCAACGACTATGGCGACGCAGTGAAGGGCACCGACGACGAGGGTAGGCTTGGGCCGCGCCGCGCGATCCAAACGGGGCAGATGAGCGCAGCCGAGATGAAACGCGTCATCGTCGTTACGGCGCTGCTTTCGGCATTTTCGAGCCTCGCGCTAAGCGTTTTGGCGTTTGGCGAGCGGTTTTATCTCGTGCTACTGTTTTTGGCACTAGGCGGCGCGTCGATATACGCTGCGATCCGCTACACCGTGGGCGCCGGCGCATACGGATACCTGGGGCTTGGCGACGTTTTCGTGTTTTTGTTTTTTGGACTACTTAGCGTGCTGGGCTCGTACTTTTTATACGCGTGCTCTCTTGATGCGGCGCTGCTACTGCCTGCGTGCGCGTGCGGGTTGCTAAGCACGGCAGTGCTAAATTTAAACAACATGCGCGACGTGCAAAACGACGCGCTCAAGGGCAAGCGCACGATCCCCGTACGTATCGGGCTGCGCGCGGCCAAGTGCTACCACTTCGCACTGATCGCGGGCGGAGCGGGATTAATGCTTTGCTACTCGCTTTTGCGCGAAGATTCGGGCGTAAAACTACTCTACATAGCTAGCTTTGTGCCGCTTGTGTGGCACCTATTTTTTGTCTTAAAAGTGCGGGAGTGTCGCGACTTTGACGGGCAGCTAAAGGTCGTCGCGCTCTGCACATTTGCGATGTCAGCGCTGTTTTTTATCGGGGAAATTTGGTGTTAAATTTAGCCTGATTATTGTTCCGTGCCACTGCGGGCGTTGAATAAGTAATTCAAATTTTTCTCAAAATATTGCGAAAAAGTTATATATTTACTTTTTTAAATTACACTTTCAAACCTAAATCACAAGGAGAAAAATGAAAAAACTCATCAAGTTTTCGCTAGCAGCAGCGCTAGCAGCAAGCTTCGCAAACGCCGCAGTTTACGAGATCGACCCGGCGCACAGCAGCGTCGGCTTTAAGATCAAGCACCTAAGCATATCAAAAGTAAGCGGCAATTTCGGCAAATTTAACGCCGTGATCGACTACGACAAAGACGCTAAGGAGCTAAAAGCGCTCGAGGCCACCATCGAGACCGCCTCGGTAAATACGCAAAACGACAAGCGCGACGAGCACCTGCGAAGCGCGGATTTTTTTAACGCGGCAAAATTCGACAAAATCACTTACAAAATGGTCAAATTTGAGAAAGAAAGCGACACGGAAGGCAAGGTCGTGGGCACGCTCACGATGCACGGCGTCACTAAGCCCGTGGTGCTAAAATTCGAGCTTGGCGGCTTTACTGCGGATAAAAACGGCAAGGAAAAAATCGGCTTTAGCCTAGAGGGCGAGACGAAACGCAAACTATTTGAGATCGGGCTGGATACCTCAGAGATCACG
>CAUQMF010000064.1:0-11352 GCA_963518965.1 uncultured Campylobacter sp. | reverse complement strand
GATTTTTGCGTCGCTTAAATTTGCAAATTTAGACTCGTTTAGCAGCAGGTATTTGCTCGCATTGTAAAGCTTGTTCGTAAAATTTCTCACGAGCTTCATCTTTTCGTCGCTTAGTTTTATGTCGCGTCCCTGCACGGCAAGTAGCGCAAGCGTAAAGCGCAAGATATCGGCGCTGTACTCCTCGATGCTAACTAGCGGGTCGATGACGTTGCCTAGGCTCTTGCTCATCTTCCTGCCTTGCTCGTCTTTAACCAAAGCGTGCAGGTAGATATCGTCAAACGGCAGCTTGCCCAGCGCGTTTTCGCCCTGAAACATCATCCTAGCCACCCAGAAAAACAAAATATCAAAGCCGGTGATCAGTAGGTTGTTTGGGTAAAATTCGGCCAAATCGCCATCAAACCATTTCTCGTTTTTTAGCTCCTCTCCGTTACCCCAGCCAAGCGTACTAAACGGCCAAAGCCCCGAGCTAAACCAGGTATCAAGGACGTCCGGGTCTTGATGGAAATTTGCGCTTTTGCATTTTGGGCACTGCGTCGGATCGCCTTCGTCCGCCCACTCGTGTCCGCACTCGTCACAGTAAAATACCGGGATCTGATGCCCCCACCATAGCTGGCGCGAGATACACCAGTCGCGAAGCTCGCGCATCCAGGCGTTAAAGCTGTTTATCCAGTGGGCCGGGTAAAATTTAGCTAAGCCTTCGCCGACCTTTGCGATCGCGTCGTCTGCGATCTGTTTTTTGACGAACCACTGCTTTGAGATGTATGGCTCGACGACATTTTTGCAGCGGTAGCAGTAGCCGACTTGATTTTCGTAGTCTTCGATCTTCTCGACGTTTCCTAGCTTTTCTAGTTCTGCGACGATGACGTCTCTGGCCTCTAGTCGCTCAAGTCCCTTAAACTGCGCACACTGCTCGTTTAGGATGCCTTTTTCGTCAAAAACGGTGATAAATTTTAGATCATGCCTTTTGCCAACCTCGTAGTCGTTAGTATCGTGCGCCGGGGTAACTTTAACAAGACCAGTTCCAAACTCCATATCTACGTGCTCGTCGGCGATGATCTTTATCTCGCGACCGATTATCGGTAGAACGACCTTTTTGCCGATCAAATTTTTATAGCGTTCGTCGTTTGGATTTACCATTACCGCCGTATCGCCGAAATATGTTTCAGGTCTTGTCGTTGCCACGACGATATACGGCAAATTCTCGCTTTGATATGCTTTGTTGGAGCTGATTTCTCCTCGGTCACGCACGACCGGTGCGCTCCCGTCGTCAAAATCCACTCCGCCTCGCCTCTCTTCGCGATAATTCGCCTCGTCTTTTTGGGTTAAAATTTGCGCCTCATTCGCATCCCTCTTGCAACCCGCAAATTCATCGCACGATACTTCGGCTTGCCTGTTTAAATTTGATGTTAAATTTTGTCCGTCCGCAAAATAGTATCTCAAATGATAAAGCTTGCCTTTGTTTTCCTTATGCTCGACCTCTATGTCAGAAAGCGCGCCGTCATGCGTACACCAGTTTATCATGTAGTTTTCGCGCACGATGAGTCCTTTTTCGTAGAGATTTACGAAGGCTTTTTTGACCGCTTTTCTTAGTCCTTCATCCATCGTAAATCTCTGGCGCGACCATGCCGGAGAGATGCCTAGTTTGCGCATCTGATGCACGATCATGCCGCCGCTTTTTTCTTTCCATTCCCAGACTTTTTCTACGAAATTTTCGCGTCCGAGCTCTTCTTTTTTGATGCCTTGAGCTAGGAGCTGCTTTTCAACGACGTTTTGTGTGGCGATACCGGCGTGATCAAGGCCCGGCTGCCACAGAGTTTTGTAGCCGTCCATTCTTTTGTAGCGCGTCATTATGTCTTGCAGGGTAAAGGTTAGCGCATGCCCGATGTGAAGCGAGCCCGTTACGTTTGGAGGCGGCATCATGATGCAAAATTTACGGCCGTCTTTGCGGATGTTTTTGTTCGCGTCTATCTCGAAATATCCGCGTTCTTCCCAAATTTTATAAAATTTATCTTCTATCTCTTTTGCGTCGTAAAATTCCGCCATATTTTATCCTTAATAATCGTTTAAAAAATGTCGGATTTTACTACAAATTTGCTAATAAGATGTTTAAAACGGGTTATTTTTAAGATTAGACAAAGAAAGCGAAGCGGCTAAAAAACCGCTCCGCAAAGGACTATTTGACGATAAATTCGTGCTGAGATAGATCGTAGTCGCTCATGCTCTCATCGTACATATTTTCCGTGATGACCGCAGGTAGCATGCACTTACCGCTCATAACTACGCGAAGAGGCGTATAAAGCGTATTTTTATCGTCTTTATAGTAAAGACTGTAAAAGCTCAAAACTCTATCGTCCTCGATGTTTTGGTGTTCAAGCGTCAAAGAGCTTTTCGTATCTTCCGTTCTTGCATTTGGTACGATATTTTCGTTTATCACCTCAAAGCAAGGGCTAATCGTCTCGTTTATCACGCCGTTTCTGATAAATTTATCCGTTCTTAGCGTAAGTTTAGAGTAGATGACGTCGTTTACTTTAAGCGCATTAATATCTATCTCTTTGCCGTCTTTATCGACGAAAGTTCTATAGATATCAAGCCCTCTTTTGTCAAATTTATGATTTACGCCTAGCTTTTTATAGCCTGATGCGCTAACGCCTAGATACACGCTAGCGTTACCCTCCGGCACGATGGTGATTTCAGGCTTTTTCGGAGTGACGTTGATAGCGCCTCTGCCGCTAAAGTCTAGCTCGCGGCCGTCTGCTATGAGCTTAAATTTATTCTCGCTTGAGACGTCCTTGATATAGGCTCTTAGCGCCCTTAGCGTAAACGCGCGCTCCTGCGTGGAGTAAAGCTTGTCTACGTTTTTTATCAAGAAATCGGCCAAAGAGTCGCTAAATTCGTTCTTTTCGAAGTGATTAGCGTGAAGAAGCAGGATAAAGGCTTTATTTCTCACGCTTGAGCCAAAATCCGAAGGATCGTCTGATTGCTCGTTAAAGAAATTATTGCCGACCCCTTTTAGCACCTTCTTGCTCTCTTCGTTTAGTCCTTCGTTTTTAAGCGTAGCCGCCATCAAGTAACCCTCTAACGCGCCGCCTTCGTATCTTTTTTGATCGTAAAGCGCGTTTAGTTTTGATCTATCTAGCTTGCCTTGCATACTTAGGATGTATGCGGCGTATAGCGCTTGGAAATTATTCACCGGATCGAAATCCCTAAGCCAGCCAAGAGCCTTGCTTTTTACTCCGCTATCTAGCGCAAAGCCCGATTTTTCAAGAGTCAGTAGCATATCGATAGCGTAGACGGAGGCGAAGTTGTTCGTATAGCTTAGCTGATTCCAATAGCCGATGCTGCCGTCTGTTTTTTGCATTTTGATTACGTCTTGCATGCCTGAAAGGACGAATCTTTTTCTGTCGGCTTCTCTTGCTTTAGCCTCTTTAGAGTCGCCGCCTCCAAGCACTAGGAAATTTAGCTCAAAAAGCTTACTAGAGCGTTGTTCGGCGCATCCGTAAGGGTAATTTACGAGTTTATCGCTATTTGCGCTTAGCACGCCTTTGATAGAGCTTGAAGCGTCTATCGTGATATCGTTTAACTCTTCGTCCAGTTTAAAGGTCTTTTTCTCGCTCGCGTAAAACGTCTTAGCATAAGTGCTTAGCGGATAGGCGTGTATGACGTCTAGTTTTTGCGAGTAGGAATAGCCCTCTTTGCCGTCGTTTGCGGTGAAATTTATATATGCTTTGCCCGTAGCGTTAGCATCGACCGTGAAATTTAGCTTGGCGTTTTCCTCGGGTTTTAGCTCGATACTATCTACGCCTAGTTTCGCATTTAGGTTGGTATCTAGGCTCAAGGCTACCTTTTTTGGCTCTTTAGTCGTATTTATCACTCTTAGCGAGTAGTTTATCTTATCGCCCTCGATAAGATACGCCGTTTGAGTAGGTTTTAGGATGACGTCGTCTTTTACCTTTATGGCATTTACGCTAAAGCCCAGCTTATCGCCGGCGACGCTAAGCGCGGCTAAATTTATCTCGGAGTTAAAGTCGCTAGGCACTTCTATCTCGAAATTCGCTACGCCGTCGGCACCGGCTTTTGCCGTTTGCATTTTGATATAGGTTTGTATATTTTTCTTATCTACCGGGCTAGCAAATTTTGCCATCCTCATCTCTAAAAGAGCCTTCGCCGCGTCGCCGCCGAAGCTTAGCACCTTGCCGTCTTTTTTAAATCCGCTTAAATTTGCGTAAAAGTCGTAATCAAGCACTCCGTCGTTTAAAATCGTATCGAAAAACTCCAGCGGGCTTTTTAGCTTTTGGTTGGTGATTTGCAGTACGCCCTCATCGACGGCAAATATCGTAACCTCGGCATTTGGCTCGGTTTTTACGCTAGCTTTAAATTTGGAGTTTGACCTTACGGTTTTTGGCGCCTCTATGAGCGTATTTGCTCTGCGGTAGGATTTGTCAGCCTTTACGTAGATTTTATCGTAGGTTCTAAATGGCAGAGTATCGTTGTCCGCTACGCGCACGACCGAGGCTGTGACGTAAAGCCCCTCAAAGTCGAAATCAAGGTTAAATTTAGCGCTTGCGACGTTGTTTTGGACGTTTACGACTTTATACTTTTTGACGTCGCCCGATTCTAGCGTGACGATAGCGATACCGCTTTTTAGCACGGAGCTTACGTCTGCTATTAGCTCGTCGCCTTTTTTATAGATTTTTTTGTTTAGCTTGATTTTAGCTTTTGCCAGCTCTTTTGTCGGCTGTAGCATTTCGCCGTAATCCCAGCCGCTGACGTAAATGTTTAAATTCGCCGAATGGCCGCTAAGGATGTCTGAAACCGTAACGACGTAATCGCCGCTTTGCTTAAAGTCGTAGACGAACTCGTTTCCGCTAAGGGTATCGCTAAAGACCTTTTCGTAGCGGCTGTGCCATCTTAGATAGCCGTCTTTATCGTAGTTGTAGTCCCAGATTTCTTTTTTTATCTCGATAGCTTTTTGCCTATCTTTTATCTCCTCGTCCTTAAACGGATCGATACTTACCAAATTTAGCGTTAGTTTAGAGTTTGAGTCGATGTAGGTATCGTTTGCTTTTACTCCCACCATCGCGTCAAACGGATAAATGCTAAAGTTCTTGCTGGCGCTTACGTTTTTGCCGTCGTCGTTTATGTTAAAGACCGCCGTTCCTTTTAAAACGCTTGCGATTTTGGATTTATTTTCCAGCTTAAATACGGTTTCGCCCTTGCCCTCATCGTCTAGTTCTACTTGCTTGACGCTTTGGTCTAGGCCGTTTGCGGCGTATTCGTCGTTGCTAAATTTATACTCTTTAAATTTATCGTTTTTGTAGTCTTGTTGATATAGATTTATCGTTACGTCGCCTTTTAGATTTGCCGCCGCGCCGCCGAAAAGATACGCGCTTTGCAATTTAACGTCCATAACGTCGCCTAGAGCGTAAATTTCTTTTTCGAGACTAACCTCGTTTTTGATGCGTTGCGGGGTAAAAGACTCTACGGAAAAGTCGTAGCTATCTATGAGCTTGTTAGCAAAGATTATCTCAAGCCTAAACGAGCCCGTTAGCCCCGAGTTTACCGGCTCGTCGAAATTTATGACGCCAAGCTCGGTAGTATTTACGCTTTTATCTAGGATCGTTTTATTTTGCGGATCTTTGATTTTTAGCTTAACTGGCATATTTGCTAGCCCTTTAAACAGCGCGTTTTTGATGATGATCTCGCCTTTTATATTTTCCTGCGGGCGGATGATGTCGCTGGCAAAATGCAAATAAGCGTCGTAAATTTCGCTTCTATCTTGAACGTCTAAATTCGACTCCTCGTTTAGGCGTTTGTTTTGCGATAGAGCGATGAAGCTTTGCTCCTTGCCTAGCGTTACGACCGCGCTTGCCACGTCTTTGCCGATGTCTTTTTTATTAAATTTAAATACGCCTTCGTCGTTTGTGATACCGCTTGCGATGAGGCTATTTTTGGCAGAGTAAATTTTAACGTCCGCGTTTGCGACGACTTCGTTTTTACTCAAGCGGTTGGCAAATAAAAACACCTCGTCTTTTGAAATTTTCGCGCTTAGGCCGATGTCGGTTAGATAGACGGCTTTTTTGGCGCTTTTATCTTTATCGTAGTAGATCGTGACTAGATAAACTCCATCTCCGCCCTCGGCAAAGTCAAGCTTTATTTTGTATTTTTGCATCTCGTTTTGAGCGCCGCCTAGGTCGTAGTTTTTGCTTGCGACTTCTTCTACGTAGTCATCAAGCGGAGTCTGGGTAAAATTTAAAAAGTATCTTAAATTCGGCTCTTTTAGCTTTTCTACGACGACTTTAGCGGTATTTAAATTTACGCCTTTTACGCCGATTTCGCCGGCGCTAGATAAATAAGAGCCCTTATCGGTAAACTCCAAAAACTGTTTATAATCGCCGGTTTTGACGCTAAACTCCGCATCTTCTCGCAAAATTCTATAATCATCGCCGAAGCCTTTTTTTAGCGTGACTTTATATTCGGTTTGAGGCTTTAGTTCGTCGCTGGTTATATCGACGTAGCGGTAGTATTTCGTATCGCTGCTGTCGGTGTATTCCAGTTCGCCTACTTGTAGATTTTTTATACCGTCTATTTTTACGTATTTATTTAGGTTGTAAGTATCGAGCCAGTCGTTTAAAAATATCCTAATGCCTAGCTTGCCGTCCTCTAGACTAACGGCTTTGACGTCGTCTAAAAACATAGTTTCTGCCTTGACGTTATCGACGAATTTTTCTTGTTCTTCAGGCTCGTTAGTCGCCTCGTAGTCGTCGTTTAGGTTTGCGCCGGCCTTGCTTTTTAGATTTTTAGAGACGGCAAATACCAAATTTTCGCCTTTTTCAAGTAGCTTTATTTGAAAGCTTTTAGGAGTTTTGGCTACGATTTTGTATTTGATGTTTTGCTTGGCCAAATTTTGCTTATCGTAAATTTTAAAATTCGCCGTAAATTCTTCCTCGCTAACCTCGTCGTTAAATACCGCTAAAAAGGTATCTTTGGCGTACTCGGTTATGCCCGAGAGCTCAAAATCTCCGCCGTAAATTTTAACCTTGCTTTCGCCCTTTTTGCACGAGTAGCTTACGCCCTTTGCCAGCGGTTTTTTTGGATAAAACAAGATAGAGTCCGAGCCGTATTCAAAGGCGCCGCTGATTTCCGGCGAACACTCGATTATCTTTTTGTGCGTTACCTTGCCGATTAAAGACTCGTCTTTTTGCGAGTATTCTACGTCTAGGCTTACTGCGCCGCCTGCTAAAATTTTGCTTCCGCCCTCAAGCGTAAAGGCGCTTAAATTTGCCGCCAAAACGCAACTTAGGCTTAAGCCCATGAGTTTATAGTTCATTAAAATCTCCTTATTTCCATGTTTATTTCGCTTAGATTCGAGTTTTCATCCAGACATCCGAGCTTATGTTTGCCTTGCGTTAAATTTAACGTATTTTCGCTAGCGTTTTTTACTTTTTCCCACTCGTTTTCGTCTATCTTAAGATATATCTCATCGCCGATATAAGCGTAGCATTTTAGCATAACTTTAGTTAAATTCTCATCGCTTAGCAAAATTTGATTATTTGTCGGCATGGCAACGAGAGGTTTATAGCTTTTAAATTTATAATAACAAGGACTATCTTTGATGTCTGCTTGCGTTATAGCGCCGTTTTTGAGTAAAAACCCGACCTCTTCGCTCCTGATACTCTCGCAAACGTCTTTTGGCTCCACGCCTTCTATCAGCCAGTCGTCCTCTTCGTCTTTGCACTCTTTAAATTTAAACGCGTCAAGGCAGGTTTTTTTGCTCTCTATGCCGCTTGGCGCGCTCATAAAAGACAATTTTTGCTTTTGAGCTAGCAGCTTAAATACGTCAAAAACTGCGCGCGACGCGTCGCTAAATCCGCTTAAATTTTGCGTTTTTTTGCCGTTAAAGTTACCAAACCACACAGCAACCGTGTAGTCGCTATTTACGCCTATCGTATAGATATCGCGAGAGCCGTAGCTGGTGCCGGTTTTAAAGGCTATTTGCGGCGTATTTTCGGCGTATTGCCACGCGACGCCTAGATAACTGCGGGAGGCGGAGGAGAGCATTTTTGAGGTTAGATAGGCGCTTTGGGGGCTTATTAGCCGTCCGTAGCCGCTAAGCGTCTTGCCTGCGACTTCAAGCGGTTTTAGCTCGCCGCCGTTTGCGTAGATCGTGTAGAGATGGGCTAAATTTAGCAAGCTCATCTCTGCGCTTCCAAGCGCGATACTGTCTGCGTAAAATTCCTTTGAATAACTCACCAAATGCACGCGGGAAAGCAGCTCGTAGAGCGAATTTTCGCCAAGCTTATTGTTTAGGCTAACGGCCGGGATATTTAGGCTAAGCGCTAGCGCCTCGGTCGCCGAGATGATGCCGAAAAACCTACTGTCGTAGTTTTTGGGCGCGTACTCTCCGAGGAAAATTTCCGTATCTATCATCTGGCTTTTTGGCGTGATGAAACCCTCGTCGAGTCCTAGCGAAAATATAAACGGCTTTAGCGTGGAGCCCACGTTTCTGCTCATCGTTACGCCGTCGTTTTGCCCCTGCGCAGCGCGCCAGTCGTGCGAGCCTACGTATGCCGCTACGCTCATATTTTTGTTATCGATGATTATCCCGGCGGCGTTATTTGCGTCTTTTGATTTTAGCGAGACTGCGGTATTTTTTATCGCGTTTTCGAGTAAAATTTGCAAATTTAGATCTAAATTCGAGTGCGCAACTCCGTTTTTTAGAGCTTGCGCGGCGTAGTGTCTGGCCTTATAAACGGCATCGTAGCGTTTGTTTTTAAAGGGCTCCCTTTGCGCTCTTTGGAAGGCGCTTTGATCTATCGCGCCGGCTTTATAAAGCAGCTTGATGGCGCGGTTTTTTAGCGCGTTTATGTTTGATTTTTTATCTAGGCGGTTGGCGTTTGGGTTTTTGGGTATCGTGCTTAAAAGCGCGCATTCGGCGATACTAAGCTCGCTCAAGTCTTTGCCGAAGTAAAACCTAGCCGCAGCAGCTGCGCCCTCGATATTTCCGCCGTACGGAGCGAGATTAAAGTAAAAATCTAAAATTTCGTCCTTGCTGTAATGCCACTCAAGCTGAAGCGCGGTAAAGATTTCTTTAAATTTATTCGCGTAGGTGCGTTCATCTCGCTTCATCATGCGCGCGACTTGCATCGTGATCGTGGATGCGCCGATGCGGTTAGAGTGCGTGAGATTATGCGCGGCAGCGCGGATCATGGCAAATGGATTTACGCCGATGTGGTAGTAAAAAAATTTATCCTCAAACAAAATAACGCTATCTTTTAGCGTCTGCGGGACGTCTTTAGCCTCAAATCTCCAAATTTCGTCGCTGCTAGGCCGAAGGGCAATGATTTGGCCGTTTTTATCAAAAAGTATGAGCGAATTTTCCCGCTTTAGCGCTTTTACGTTAAGTGGATAGGCGAAGTCAAGCGCCAAAAAAGCTACGAAGCAAAGCAGGGCAAAGGCGGCGGAAAATTTGATAAATTTAGCTAAAACTCTTTTCATTTCGCGATTATATCGAATTTGCGCGTAAAATCTCGAAAGATTAAATTTATGATAATTGATATATAATTTCAAATACTAATCTAAGCAAAGGAGATAAACCGTGGAATATAGAATAGAAAAAGACACGATGGGCGAGGTAAAGGTTCCGAATGAGAAATATTGGGGTGCGCAAACGCAGCGTAGCCATGAAAATTTTAAGATCGGAGTAGGGCTGGAGACGATGCCTAGAGAGGTCATAGAGGGCTTTGCATATCTAAAAAAGGCGTGCGCGCTGGTTAACCGTAAGCTGGGCCGCCTAGACGAGCCTCGCACCGAGGCGATCGCGCAGGCATGCGATGAAATTTTAAACGGCAAGCTGGACGGAAATTTCCCCCTAGTCGTGTGGCAGACGGGCTCGGGTACGCAGTCTAATATGAATTTAAACGAGGTCGTTTCAAACCGCGCGATGGAGATTTTGGGGCTAAATTTCCGTGATAAGGCGGCGCTGGACGTTAAAGACGCAAAATTCGTACACCCAAACGATCACGTAAATAAAGGCCAAAGCTCAAACGATACCTATCCTACGGCGATGCGCATCGCTTTCGTGCTAGAATTACAAAAAAAGCTACTGCCGGCGATCGAAAAGCTTGAAGCGACGCTGGATAAAAAGACCGCCGAGTTTGCGGGGATCGTAAAGATCGGCCGCACTCACCTGCAAGACGCTACGCCGCTCACGCTCGGGCAGGAATTTAGCGGCTACGCGCACATGCTAAAGGCGAGCAAGGCGCAGATCCTCGCTACTATGCCGTTTTTAGAGGAGCTCGCTATCGGCGGCACTGCAGTAGGCACGGGGCTAAACTCGCACCCGAAATTTAGCCAGATGGTAAGCGACGAGCTAAACGCGCTAACGGACACGGCATTTAAATTTAAATCCCATCCGAATAAATTTCACGGCCTAACCAGCCATGACGCCGAGGTGTTTTTAAGCGGCGCGCTAAACGGCCTGGCGGCAAATTTGATGAAGATCGCAAACGACGTGCGCTGGCTGGCAAGCGGGCCAAGATGTGGTATCGGCGAGATAAACATCCCCGAAAATGAGCCCGGAAGCTCGATAATGCCGGGCAAGGTAAATCCGACGCAGTGCGAAGCCGTCACGATGGTCGCCGCACAGGTAATGGGCAACCACGTCTCGATCTCCATCGCCGCAAGCCAGGGCAACTTCGAACTAAACGTCTTTAAGCCGGTGCTTACGTACAACCTCATCCAAAGCATCCGCCTGCTAAGCGACGCGATGGTAAGCTTTGAGAAACACTGCGCTTGCGGTATCACGGCAAACGCCGCGAAAATCGACAAGCTGCTGCACGAGAGCCTGATGCTCGTAACCGCGCTAAATCCGCACATCGGCTATGCAAATGCCGCCAAGATCGCCAAAACCGCGCACCATAACGGCACTACGCTGCGCGAGGAGGCGATAAAATCTGGCATACTAACCGCTGAGGAATTTGACGCGTGGGTGGTGCCTGAGGATATGATCGCGCCGAAGGAATAAATTTTAGTCGCTTGATTTCTAGGCTCGGCGGGATTTGGGCGATTTTGCCGAGCCTAAGTAAAATCCATAAAATTGAGAACGAAATTTACGGTTGCGCCTTAAATTTTACTCAAATTTGCCGATATACTTTTAAATTTAAAGGCATGGCGATGGATGTAAAACTAAACATAAATTTAAACTCGAATTTGATGAGCGTCGGCAAAAGCTCTGCGGCGGCTAGCGCGTCAAATTTAAACGCAGGCGCGCTAAATTTAAAAAGCGTAAATTTGCAAAGCGGCGATAGAGGCGATATCTTGCGCGACGCGTTAAATTCTCCTAGCGGCGAAAAC
>CAUQMF010000063.1:0-11550 GCA_963518965.1 uncultured Campylobacter sp. | reverse complement strand
GGCTAATAGCGCTCATAGAGCTAGACATCTCTTCGACTGCGGCGGCGCTTTCTTGGATAGAGTCTGCTTGCTTTTGGGCGCCGTCAGTTAGGGTTCTCATTGATTCAGCTAGGATTTTAGCCTTTTCTTCTAGCATTTGAGCTTCTTTTAGGCTTTCTCTTAGCATATTACCCACCGCATCGCCGGCGCTTTGTATACCTACGATCATATCTTTTAGATCGCTTTCAAGCTCCTCTTTTAGCTCGACTTTGGCGGTGTAGTCGTGTTTGTTATACGAATTTAGCACTCGCGCGATGTCTTTTAAATTTGACGAGATGGAGCCAAAAAAGCGGTTTAGCAAATCTTTTAGCTGCACTAAAGCCGGATTATTAGGATTAGCCTTGATAGTTGCTCCCATGTGGCCTTTTATCATGAGATTTGCGATGCCGTTCATCTCGTCGATTAGAGCGCTATCTTTTTTGATACCGTTTACGACTTTATCGATATTTTCGTTTATGGCGCGACTCATCATGCCAAATTCGTCCTGCGTCGTTACGACTAGTTTTTGCGGGGCTTTGGACTCTTCGTAGGTGACGAATTTAAACGTATCTTCTAGCTTTTCTTGGATGGTTTTTACCGGGCTTAGAGATTTTTTGAGCAAGATATAAACGAAAATCGAAAGCGCCGCGATAAAAAGCGCGGCTAGCGCTAGCTGAGCCTTTAAAAGCGGCAAAGTGTTTGATGAAAAGGTATCCGCGCCGATAGCTGCTACTGCTAACCAGCCTTTATCGTTTATGGCCATTACTTTTGCTGTTACGTTTTCGCCCTTATAGTTGGTGTAAGGGATTAGCCCGTTTTCGTCAAATTTTTTAGCTGCAAAAGCCTCGGCTAGATATTTGCTTGCGGGAACGGTTTTACCAACGTTGTTTGGGTCGTTATGCATTAGTATTAGGCCGTCTTTATTCATTAGATAAACATAGCCGTATTTTGTTTTACCCATTTCAAGGATTTTTTTACTTAGAGTGTCGATTTTTAAATCAAGGCCGGCGACGCCCGCAAATTTACCGTTCTGGTTTACGGGTACGGCAAAAGTCATAACAAGCGTCTGATTTATAGCATCTACGTACGGCTCGGTATATATCGCATTATTTTCGCTCTTAGCCTGCACGTACCATCCTCTCGTTCTAGGGTCGTAGTTGTCTTTTTCGGGAGTTGTTTTAGTATTATCGGACTGAAAATAATGTCCGTCGTCTTCTCTACCGAAGTATATGTCGCTTATTACGGCGCTAGCGTGACTTTTTTCGAACGCTAACGCTTTTAAAATATCCTCTTCATCGTGTTGATTTTTAGAATTATCGGCTAGACTTTTAGCCGCGCCCAGATAATCCTCAAAAAAAGTATCGGTAGTGATTTTGATATCGCTTAAAATTTGATCTTGAGTTTGACTAACCAGCTCCACTACTTTATCTCGCGCCGTATAGTAGCTCACTGCCGAAATAGCGGCAAAAGACGCGACTAGCGCAACAATAAGCATGGTAGCGATTTTGTTCGTGATGGATTTAAACATCGCTTTTTCCTTTAAATTATTTTTTAACATTGATTATACGGCTAAAGCGTTAAAAAAAATACTTAATGAGCTTATTTGTGCAAAATTTAGAAAAATCGTCGTATAATTGCAGAATGTTTAAAATTTTTAGAATCTATGATTTTATAAAAGATGATGAAAGTAGCGATTTTTACGGCGTATTTATCGATAGACTCTATCCTCGCGGGATAAAAAAAGAGATTTTTAGCTCGTTTTTATGGCTAAAGTCCGTCACGCCTTCAAGCGAGCTAAGAAAGTGGTTTCATGAGGATAAAGAGGCCAGATTTAGCGAGTTTAGGCTTAAATTTAAAACCGAACTAACGACGGCAGAGGCCAAAGAAGGGATTAAACAACTGCTAAATTTAGCCAAAACGCACGACAAAATCGCGCTGCTAACTGCCGCAAAGGACGTAAATTTAAGCCACGCGCCTATCATTTTAGAAGCCCTAAATGCTCGGTAACGCTCTGCGGAGCTTTAGATCTATGCAGTCAAATTTGCAAATTTAGCAGGACGTGAAGCAAATATTCCAGACGGAATAGGCGTAGTTTAACTTTAAAATTTTAACCCGCGAGGGCGCGGACTCGTCGTCCGTAACCGAAACGGGTTTAAAATTTTAAAGCTTGAAATCCGTCATTTATGGGGAATCTTAGCCCGGTAAAAGGTTTTGATTAGTGTCGGCAGTAGCACTAGCGCCCCCAACAACATCATTATCATAACAAGATCCGTCAAAAGTCCGAAATATATCGTCGGGATAAAGTTGCTAGTTACCATTATGCTAAAGCCAAGGATAATCGCAAACGAGGTGTAGTACATCGCGTAGCCGATACTGGCGTGCGAGGCCTTGATCGACTCGGCGACGTTTTTGCTGCGAAGCTCGATTTTTAGGCGGTGTATGTAGTGGATGATGTCGTCCACGCCGATGCCTATGCTGATAGCTGCTATCGTAATGCTCATGATATCAAGCGGGATACCCATGACGCCCATGACGCCAAATACCGCACAAAGCGGGATCAAATTTGACGCGATAGCGATGGCGGCGAGCTTGATGCTTTTAAAAATAATGCAAAAAACGATAAAAAGCGACAAGATCACGAAGCCAAAAGAATCTACCTGCGAGGCAATGAGGCTTTGAAGGAGGTTGTTATAAAGCACCATCGCGCCGCTAACTTGGACGCTAGCGTTGTCGTTTACGATCAAATTTGCGATATCGGTTCTAAGCTCGCGCAAAAACTCGTCCCTGCGTAGCGCGTCGTCGCTATCTAGGGTGCGCGCGGTAAAGCGCAGTTCGTTATCTTTTATGCTTACGTAGGGGCTTAGGATGATGTCTTTATATTTTTGCGGGATCTGTTCGTATAGGATCGAGAGCATGAGTCCGTCGGCCGGCTTTTGCGTGATGCGCTCGACGATCTTTACGACGGTGTTTAGGCTGCTTGCGTGTCCGATAAAGCGCTTATTTTCTAGATAGTTATGCACTTTTTTCGCGACGTCGATTTTATGCTGATTGAACCAGTATTTATCCTCGTTCGCGCTAGCGGCAAACTCATCGTCAAATTCGTCCTTAGGCTCGTTTTTGGCCGCCTTTTCGTCAAATTTGGGCTTGTTAAATTTGATCAATATATCAACAGGCACCGTGCCGCCTAGCTTCGTATCGATCACCTGCATGCCCTTATGGATTTCGGTCGTATCTTTAAAATAGCTTATAAAGCTGTTTTCGACTTTTAGCTTTGAGATGCCGTAAAGCCCGAAAATAAGCACCGCAATGCTAATCGCATAAACGGCGCGGCCGTGATTTAGCGCAAATGCGGCGCAGTGCTTGGTAAAGCTAAATTTATCCTCAAATGTCCTAACCGGAGCGAGCTTTGGCATCAGCGCCGTCGCAGACCCAAATAGCAAAAACGCGAGCGCTAGCGATATAGAGATTGACGCGCTCATCATGATTCCAAGCATTATGATGGGCTTGATATCAGAAAGCGCAAGCGACAAAAAGCCGATAACGGTCGTAAATATCGCAAAAAACGACGGACTGGCCTTATCGCGCAGCGTGAGATAGACTAGCTGACGGTTGCTAAGATGCGGCTTTGTGATACAAAACTCGCGGTAGCTCACGATCAGGTGGATGACGACGGAGATGGTGATGATGAGCTGAAGAGCGATGTAGTTTGAGCTAATCACCGTGATCTCCCAGCCGAAAAACCCAAACAGTCCGCTCGCCCAAATAACGCTAATCACGCAGATAAAAATCGGCATAACGATGTGGCGAATCTGCCTAAAAAACAGCCAAAGGCAAAAGACCAAAAGCAGCGTTACGCTGATGCCGTATGTCGCAAGATCCGAGCGCACGAAGCTCACCATATCATCGGCGATCATATTTGCCCCGCCTAAAAACAAACTCTCGCCTCCGCCGAATTTCGATATCGTCTCGCGAATATGCTCGATCGCTGCGTGCTCTTTTATGCGCGCTTCGTCGCGGTGAGCTTTAAACTGCGCATTTACGGCGCTTAGACGTTGTTTTTGCTCGCTTGTGATGTTGCCCTCAAGCTTGGCGTTTAGCAGGGCGTTTCGCTCGTTTAGTATGCTTTGATATTTCTCGTCGGTCTTTAAATTTAGCACGATCGCCGTAGTTTTTAGATCGCGGCTAACGAGGTTGTTCGTATATAGCGGACTATCCGCAAACTCCCGTCGCACCAAGGTTTTGTTTATATCGGCATCGGCAAGGCTTGGCACGTGCTTAACCAGCTCGCCAAGATCGTTAGTTCCGCTTTGAAGCAGTGGGATATTTAGTACCGAAATGACGCTTGAAACAAGCTCGTTTTTTTCAAGTTCGCGGCTTAAATTTTCTATTTTTTTAAGCGTAGAAGGCGCGAGCAGATCGTCTTTTGGCGTGTAAGCTATGACTAGGTAGTTTGGGCTAACGTAGCGCTTTGAAACGTCTCTAAAGACGGCTAAATCTTTATCGTTTTCAAGTAGCAGCGTCTCAGTAGAGGCGTCCACCTCGAGCTTGGCGCTAAAATATCCAAAAACCAGCGTCGCGGCTAGTACGCCCGCGATAACGCTTTTTGGAAAGTCGACGATAAATTTAAAAATCCGCTTCATCAGCGCCTTATTGCGGGGCTTGGACGGAGTTTAGCTTGCTAAGCAAATTTTCAAAACTCTCGTTTTCCATCAGGCTGTCAAACTGGCTACGGTAGGTCTGGATGATGCTAACGCCTAAAATTTCGACGTCGTAGATGAGCCAGCCGCGCTCTTTGGCGTTATAAAATTTATACGTAAAGCCGTAGTTTTTGCCGTCCTCGCCGACCAAGTCGGCGTTTAGAAAGTAGCGATTTTCGTTCGGCTTGGTCGCGTCTTTAAAATTTATGGTTTGGTTTTTGTAGCTTAAAAGCTTATCGACGTAGCTTGATTTTAATCTCTCTTCAAAAGCTTTGTTAAATTTGGTCTTTTGCTCGGCGCTTAGGTTGTTGTAGCGCTTGCTTAGAGCGATCTTAGACATCTGTTCGTAGTCGAAATACGGATCGAAAACGGCGAAAATTTTACTTATTTTCTCGTCTTTGCTTAAATTTGCGTTTTTTAGCACCTCGATAGCGTCTTGCGTCGCTTTTTGCATCGTAGGCTTTATCTGCTCTTCGCTGATCGCAAAGAGGCTAACCGCGCTAAAAAGCGCAAGTAGGATGATTTTTAAAAACTTCATTTTATTCCTTTATTAAATGATTTCGGCGCTGTTCGTATGCGTCGCGTAGAAACGGATACAGATCGATCGCGTCTTTTTTAAGCTCGTCGTAAGCGTTTGGGTGCAAAGACAAGAGATTGCCTTGCCGAAAAGACTTTATCGCAAACGAATCTAACATCGGTTTTACGTAGCTGACGGGATCTAGGTAATAATCCCCGACCATGCCTGCCATATCGCGTAAATTTGAAGGCCCCAGAAACGGCAAAACCACGTGAAATCCGCTACCAACGCCCCAGTAGCCTAGCGTCTGACCCAAGTCCTCGTCGTGGCGCTGCAGATTGTAGTATTTAGCGCCGTCGGTTAGCCCGCCAAATCCGATAATCGTATTTGCCAAAAATCTCAGCGTTTCCTCGCCCGCCTCGCTAAATTTAAGCTGCAAGACGTTATTTACGAAGCGGACGGGATATAAAAGGTTATCAAAAAAATTTCCCGCGGCGGTTCTTGCGGCCTCAGGCACCACGTAGTTGTATCCTTTTACCGCAGGATGGATGGCGTTTACATACATAAAATCGTTAAAACCGGTCATCATTCTATTATAACCGCTAAGCGGATCGAAAATCTCGCTAGGCTGCGTAAATTCGTCGTCAAATTCGCCCTTTTCCTGCGTTTGTTCGGCAAAAACGCAACTAAAAAAAAGCAAAAAAGAGAGTAAAATTTTTCTCATCAAATCTCCGAATTTCAAGTCTGCAAAGGCAGTAATCTAGGATTTTATCTCAATGTAGCTTTTAAATTTATAAATTTCAAAACGCCCGGTATTACGAAGTTTGTTTAAGTTATTTTTCATATATATTTAAATATACTTCCTAGCAAATTATTTTTTTATATTTATAAAATTTGGGGGATTTTCATGAAAGCAGACGTTAGTTTAGAGCTATTTTTAGACGGCGGAGCATCGGTGCTGGCTAAACATATAGAGCTTTTAAAGGCCGTCGAACACACCAAAAGCATAACCAAAGCCGCCGAGTACGTAGGCATCTCGTACAAAAATGCATGGGACAGCCTGGACGCACTAAATAACCGCTCAGACGAACCGCTAATCGCAAGAGCCGAAGGCAACAAGAAAAACAGCGGCTCGGAGCTCACTGCGTACGGCAAAAAGATGATCGCGCTATACGACGCGATGCTAGAGAGCCAAAAAATATTTTTAGAAAAAGTTTGTTCAAATATAAACGTCGATACGAACGAAATTTTAAATTTACAGCGCATGAGCATGAGTCTAAGCGCCAGAAACCAGCTAAGCTGCGAAATCACGGAGATAAAAACGGGCGCGGTAAATTCGCAAATCAGCGCCAAACTCTCAAACGGCGAAATTTTACGCGCTAACGTCACAGTCGAGTCTGAAAAAAATCTAAATTTAAAAGTTGGTAAAAAGGTCGTATTTATCTTTAAAGCTCCAAGCGTAATGCTCGCAAAAGAGGAAAATCTAAAGCTAAGCGCGGCAAATTTACTAAAAGGGCGGGTGATCGAGGCCAAAATCGGCTCCGTAAACGCCGAAATCGTGCTAGAAATCAGCAATCATCAGACGATAACCTCCATCATCACCAAAGAAAGCGCGATGCAAATGCGTATCGGCGTGGGCGACGAGCTGGTAGCTATAATCAAAGCAAGTCAAATCATAGTAGGAGTATAAAAAAATGAAAAAAACATTTTTTTCTTTAGCCGTCGCGGCTCTCGCGGCTTTTAACCTAAACGCAGGCGAGATCAACGTATTTGCCGCTGCAAACGTCACATACGCGTTTGACGAGCTAAAAGCGGAGTTTGCTAAATCAAATCCAGACACCAAAGTAACCGTCACTCTAGGAGCTAGCGGCGCGCTATCTACGCAGGTCAAAAACGGTGCTCCTGCGGACGTTTTCATGGCTGCAAATATGAAATTCGTACAAGACCTATACGACACCAAATTTGCCGTAACCAAGCCTGCAATATACGCTCAGGGCGCGCTTGCGCTATTTACGATCAGAGATATCGACCTAGCTAAGCGCATAAACGCGGTAGAAGGCCTAAAAGCCATCGCGATCGCAAATCCTGAAACCGCTCCTTATGGCAAAGCTAGCGTCGAAGCTCTAAAAAAAGCGGGCATCTACGATAAAGTCAAGAAAAACATCGTCCTAGCAAAATCTATCGGCGAGGCTCTAAGCCAAGCTCTAAGCGCTGCTGACGTCGGATTTATCGCGGCTTCTGCAATGCACGATGAAAAAATGGCTGAGTATAAAGAGGGCAAAAACTTTATCCTCATTGATCCTGCGCTCTACACTCCGATCGATCAAGGTATGGTTATCCTAAAACACGGCGAAAACAATCCTGAAGCAAAAGCTTTCTACGACTTCATCAGAAGCGACCGCGCAAAGGAAATCTTTAGAAAATTCGGATACGTCGTCCCGTGATAAAGGCTAAAATTTCGGCGATAGAGCAAACGGGCGGCGTTAGCGTTTTTGAGTTTAGCGCCGAAAATTTAAGCCTAAAAATGCTCTCTTTAGAAAATCTGCAAAATTTAAAAATCGGCGACGAAGTTTGGCTAAATTTTAAAAGCTCGGACGTATTCGTCGCTACTTCCCCGCTTATAAACTGCTCGGTCTCAAACGAGATAAAAGCCGAGATTTCAAACATCCAAAAAGGGCAAATCACGAGCTCGCTGCATCTAAACGCGGGCAAATTTGAGTTTGAAAGCATCATATCTACGGCATCGCTAAAGCGGCTAAATTTAGCGCTCGGCGATCAAATTTACGCCTACGTCAAGGCAACCTCGCTCTACATCGCATGATAGAACTAAACTGTATAAAAAGCCTAAACGGTGCGAACGGGAAATTTGATCTAGACGTAAATTTGAACGTAAAAAAGGGCGAATTCGTCGCTCTTTACGGCAAGAGCGGTAGCGGCAAAACGACGCTTTTGCGCCTGATCGCGGGCTTTGAAACGCCTGATAGCGGAACGATAAAAGCAGGCGGAAAAACGCTATTTGAGGGTAAAAACTTCGCTCCGCCGCAAAGCCGAAATATCGGATTTTTATTTCAAGACTACGCGCTTTTTCCAAATATGAACGTGATGAAAAACCTGCTTTTTGCAAATAACGACCTAAATTTAGCCCGCAAGCTGCTGGGTCTCGTCGAGATGAGCTCGCTAGAAAACGCCGCCATCTCGCAGCTCTCGGGCGGTCAAAAGCAGCGCGCCGCCCTAGCCCGCGCTCTCATGCGAAAGCCCGAAATTTTGCTACTCGACGAGCCTCTTTCGGCGCTTGATAACGCCATGCGCGAAAAGCTGCAAGACTATCTTGCCAAGGTGCACGCCGAGTTTGATATGACGACGATTTTAGTTAGTCACGACGTCGCGGAGATCTACAAACTCGCGTCCAAAGTATTCGTGCTTGACGGAGGCAAAATAACGCAAGAAGGCGGCCCGGGCGAGATATTTTTGAAACACAACGGCTCGCAGAAATTTAGCCTGCCGGCAAAAATTTTAGAGATCTCAAAGCGCGACGCTATCTACGTAGCCGTCGTTTCCGTAGGTCAGCAGCTTTGCGAAGTAGCGCTAAGCGCCGCGGAAGCCGCAAATTTAAAATCAGGCGACGAAGCGTCGATAAGCGCCAAGGCGTTTGGGCTAAATTTACAAAAAAACGGTAGCGAAAACGACAAATTTTACGGTGCGAAATTAGGCAAATTTGACGAGCGAAACGCCGAGATTTACGCGCAAAGCGAGCTAAAATGAATATAGATTTTACGCCCTTTTACCTCTCGCTAAAGCTTGCCTTTATCTCGACGGCGATTTTATTTTTCATCGTGATGCCGCTTGCGTTTTGGCTTAGCCGCGCAAGTTTTAAATTTAAACCCGTACTCGAGGCCGTGATCTCGCTGCCTCTCGTGCTACCGCCTTCGGTGCTTGGATTTTATCTGCTGGTTTTTCTCTCGCCTTACAACTTTTTGGGCAAATTTTTTGAGGAAACCTTCGACATGCGCCTCGTGTTTAACTTTTCAGGCCTCATCATCGCTAGCTGCATTTACTCGCTGCCGTTTATGTTTCAGCCGCTTCAGGCGGGCTTCGCGAGTCTACCAAAGAGCCTTTTTGAGGCGAGCTACTCGCTAGGCAAGGGCAAATGGGAGACGCTTTTTAGAGTCGCTCTGCCAAACATTAAACCATCGCTTCTAACCGCGCTCATAGTGAGTTTTGCGCACACTTTGGGCGAGTTTGGCGTCGTGCTGATGATAGGCGGCAGCGTGGGGGACAAGACCAAGGTCGCTAGCATCGCTATCTACGAGGCCGTCGAGCTCATGGACTATACAAAGGCGCACGTTTATTCGGCGATTATGCTGTTTATAAGCTTTGCGGTGCTATTTTTAGTCTATTTTTTCAACAATTCACACGCAAAGAGGACGCAATGAAAGACATAAACGCAAATCCGGTCAAATTTAGCGAGCTAACAGACGGCAAAAACTGTATCGTTTTTACCTATCCCAAAATGGGCGAGAGCGGGAAGTTTTTACCCGAAAATTTAAAGGACTTAAAGGGACTAACGGGCTGCACGCTTCAGTGCAAAGCCTATCAAGAAAACCTTGCAAAGCTCGAATCCGCAGGCTTTACGCTAATAGCCATCGGCTCTCAAAGCGTAGAAAAGATGAATGAATTTAAACAAAGTGTAGGCGCGAATTTTATCTTTTTGAGCGACGAAAACTTCGAGCTAGAATCACCGCTAAATTTGCAAACTTTTACCACGAACGACGGTAAGAAATTTTACCGCCGCCAAACGCTGATCATCAAAAACGGCGAAGTCGTAAAAAGATTTAACGACGTGGCCGAGCCCGCAAATGACGCGGCAAACGTGCTAGCGGCGATAGAGCGGCTTTAAATTTCCGTCAAATTTACACAAGGCGGCGAGCATTTTACGGCTCAAATTTGACGGCGAATTTAAAACACGCACGAGCAAAACCGCAAGTTAAATTTTAAATTCCCGCCAAATGCAAATTTAACCTAACCCAAAATAATTTTTTTATATAATTACGCAAAAATTTAGGCGGGATATGAATCTTTTTTCCATAGAATTTGGCTTGTGCTTTTTTATTTTTTGGCCGATTTATTATTTTTTAAATACTCGCCCACACCTGCAAAAAGCCGTTTTACTCGCCTTTTCTTACCTATTTTTAGCATCGTTCGCGCTTAAATTTCTAATCATAAATTTTATCTTTAGCACCACCGTTTTTCTTTTTGCAAGGGCGAGCGAGAGCAAAGACTCTGCAATTTCGTTTGCCGCGGGCGTTATTTTCGTGCTTTGCGCGCTTGCGTTTTTTAAATACGGCGACTATTTCGCGATCAAATTTACTCGCCTGCACCTAGAAAATATCGCGTTGCCGCTTGGCATTTCGTTTTATTCATTTATGAGCATTTTGCTGCTAAAGGCCGTGCGAGACGGCGAGATAGAGGCACCGGACTACCTTGATACGCTCATTTTTCTTAGCTTTTTTGCCGCGATTATTTCGGGCCCGATTTTACGACCCAAGCCCTTTTTCGAGGCATTAAACTCCCCTAAGGTTTTTCGCGCTAGCCCCGTTATATTCGCGCTTTTGTGTTCCGCGCTTTTTAAAAAGCTCATCGTCGCAAACCATCTTTTCGAGATAGTTAATCCCGTTTTTGCCGCGCCCACCCTGCCCGCCTCGCAGCTTTTAGGCGCACTTTTTGGCTACAGCGTGCTGCTTTACGCCGATTTTAGCGGCTACGTGGACTTCGTGACGGCGCTAGGACTCATGTGCGGTTTTGTTTTACCGCAAAACTTCAGCCGTCCTTTTACGGCGCGAAATTTAAAAATTTTCTGGCAAAATTGGCATATAAGCCTTATGAATTTTTTCAAAGAGTGCGTCTATTTTCCGCTGGGAGGCAGTCGCGGCACGCAGGCGCAAACACAGCTAAACGTGATGCTAGTTTTTGCGATCTCAGGCGTCTGGCACGGCGTGGGGCTGGGATTTTTGCTCTGGGGGCTCATCCACGGCCTTGGTGTCGTGTTTTTAAATTTAACCAGTGAGCGCAAATGGCTAAATTTGGCTATGCTTGGACGATATTTTACGTTTATTTTCGTGAGTATGGTTTGGGTATTTTTCACGATGGATTTTGAGGGGGCGGTGCGCTACATCGGAGCGATTTTTAGAAACTCCGGCGGCGAGCTTCTTGCGATTTGTGCGCTATTTGCTGGCGTTTTTGTGTTTTTATTTTTATAAGCCGCTCTTGACGTTTTCCCGCTTTTGGTGAAATTTTTAGCAAATATAAAAGTTATTTTTT
>CAUQMF010000062.1:0-11562 GCA_963518965.1 uncultured Campylobacter sp. | reverse complement strand
GACCCGCACCTTGAAAATGCAAATTTAACTCAACTAAAATTTATAAAACCCAGCGACGCTTTGCGTCAGCAAAGCAGTGTCGCCACCTCTCACGTGCAGTGGGGTAGGTGGGGGTTTGGGGGCGGAAGGGGCGACGCTTCGTAAGTAGAAACCCCTTCCGCCTCCCAAGAAAAGAAAAACTAAAAATTTTCAGAGAACATTAAATTTGATAAAACCAAATTTAGCATTTTCGCGGTGCAGGTCTCGGCAGATAAAATTTAAATTTCCGACGAAATTTAACTATAAAAACGGGAACCTAAACGCCGAAAAAAATAAAAAAGGAAACAAATGCTAGAAGCTCTTAGCTTAAATTTTATGCAAAACGCCCTGCTGGCAGGCATCCTCGTTAGCATCGCCTGCGGCGTGATCGGCACGCTCACGGTCATAAACCGCATGGTTTTTATCGCAGGCGGCATCGCTCACGGCGCATACGGCGGGCTCGGCATCGCGTTTTATTTTTCGCTCGAGCCGCTGCTGGGTGCGAGTCTGTTTTCGCTGTTTTTGGCACTGCTCATCGCCACGATCACACTCAAAGACAAAAGCAAGATGGACTCCGTTATCGGTGCGCTGTGGGCGTTTGGCATGGCATTTGGCATCATCCTCACCGACCTGGCGCCCGGCTACAATGTCGATTTGATGAGCTATCTTTTCGGTTCGATTTTGGCCGTACCGCAGGGCGATCTTGTTTTCATGGCGGTCGCAAACTGCGTCATACTCGCGTCCGTCGCGCTATTTTACAGGCAGTTTGAGGCGCTTAGCTTTGACGCGGAGTTTGCGAGGCTGCGCGGGGTGAAGACGACGCTGCTGTACTACGCGCTAACGTGTATGATGGCGCTAAGCGTCGTGATGACGATACGTGCGGTCGGACTCATACTCGTTATCGCGCTGCTCACGATCCCGCCCTACATCGCGGGCGCGATATCAAGCCGCCTGGGCATGATGATGCTAAACGCCGCGCTCATCTCGGCCGCGTTTTGCGTGAGCGGGCTGTGGCTGAGCTTTGAGGCGAATTTAACCAGCGGTGCTAGCATCATTCTCATCGCTTCGGTTTGCTTTTTTATATTTACGGCGGTAAAAAGGCGTTAGATTCGGCGTTTTGGGTTAAATTTTAGGTCAAATTTGGCTTGCAACCCCGCAGCGACAGACTGCGCGGCACTCCCGAATTTACGGATTGATTAGCTTTCGCTTTACGTAGTAGCCTAGGTGCTTTTGCAAGAGACGGTCGTTTTCTGAAATCTGGTATAGAGAATTTATCAAATTTTTATACTCGTCGCTCTCCTCGTCCACTACGCAGTAAAAGAGAAATTTTTTGTTTTCATAAAAACAAAGCTCGATTTTAAACGATACCCACGAATAGCCAGAGTCAAAATACCTAAAATACACGTCGCCGATACCGACCGTATCGCCGCGTTTGGTTATAAAGCGCTTGTTTGTAACGTAGAGCTTTTTGGCCCTGGCGGTTTTTACGCTTTGGCGCGCAAAAAGGCAAAATAAAAATGCGCAGCCCGCCGTCATCGCGACCCAAAAAACGCCTACGTCAAAGCCCTTGTCGCACGCGTATAAAAGCAGTATCAAAAGACAAAG
This sequence comes from uncultured Campylobacter sp., assembly GCA_963518965.1. Classification (GTDB taxonomy): domain Bacteria; phylum Campylobacterota; class Campylobacteria; order Campylobacterales; family Campylobacteraceae; genus Campylobacter_A. Next base: position 9,939 of record CAUQMF010000062.1, on the reverse strand, counting down.
CGCCATCCTAACTTCTTTGTGGACGGTATGCACAAGCTCAAATTCGCATAAAATTTTCTCGTCGGCGTTAAGCTCCATCCCTTTGGCACCGCTAAATTTTGATCCTCGTTCATTTTTCCATTCCTTTGTGCGGTCAAATTTACGCCGATTTTTTAAATTTACTCGCCCAAGTTTATCCGTAAATTTAAACGTAAGCTTGTGCCGTGCGCGTCAAATTTCGCTTTCGATGCGCCCAAATTTGAGCAAAATTCGGCGCTCAAACTCGCCGTTAAAACCTTAAATTTAACCGTAAAATTCGGCCACACCAAATTTAAGCATGCAAAAGCCGCTAGTTCAAATTTCCCGCGATCTTTTGTTTTTATAGTAGCTGCCGACCTCGCTAACGACTATGCCAAAGAGTATGAGCCCGGCTCCTGCTATCTGCACGCCGCTTAGTATCTCGCCGCCGAAAAAATACCCCACGATTCCCGCGCTCACGGGCTCAAAGGTAAATATAAGCGAGGTTTTAACGGGCGTCGTGTAGCGCTGCGCCGCGGTTTGCACGAAAAATGCCAAAACCGTCGCAAACACCGACGTAACCGCGACTGCGACGAAAAACGCCTCGTCCAAAATGGGCACGACGCCGCGAGGTTCGAAAATCTGCGCCGCAACGAAACAAAGCGCCGCCACGGCCGCAAACTGCGCGCTCACCATCCAGTACAGCTCGCACCTGCGCACCAAAACGCCCGTGAAAATGATATGCAGCGCAAAGCCCAGCGCGCAAACGACGCTAAGCGCCGCGCCCGCACCAAAACCCAGCTCGCTGCCCGTTAGCAAATAAAGCCCCGCCGCCGATAAAAACGCGCCGATAAAGGCATAAACTACGACCTTTTGTCCGAAAAACGCAAGCGCGATAAAGGGCGTAAAAACAGCGTTTAGTCCCGTGATAAAGGCGACGGTAGAGCTTGGGGCGTACTTTAGAGCAAAGGTCTGAAGCGTAAAGGACGCGAACAAAAGCGCGCCTAAAAATGCGCCGAATCTTAATGAATTGCGGTCGATCTTGCGCGTAAATTTGAGGCTTATGAGCGCCATCAAAACGGCCGAGATCAAAAACCGCCAAAACAAAAGCGTAAAAACGCCGTTGGTCTTTAGCGTCTGCGCCATCGGCAAAAACGTCACGCCCCAGACCACCGCGATAGCAAACAGCGCGAAGTCGGCCTTAAATTCGGTTGATTTTTTCATCTGATTTCTTTAGCTAAATTGAAGGGGCAAATTTAACGCAATTTCTCTAAATTCGGGCTTTATCGCGTCAAATTAAAAGTCGCTGCCGTCTTGCCAGCGGGCGAAACGGCGATAAATTTAAAGCTAAATTTAAGAGGCGATTTTAAAAAGATTTCCGTAAAAATCGCCGCGAGAGTAAATTTGGCGGCGATTTGATAAATTTGATTTTACGGCGGATCGGCGCCTTGAGCAAAACGGCAAGCAAAACCCGCCAAAATTTAAGCTAAATTTTCCTTTTTAGCGCGCAGGTAGCTGCCTATCTCGCTAATCAAAACTCCGACCAAGATGAGCGCCGCGCCGCAAAGCCTATATGCGCTGATGTCCTCCGCGCCGATGAAATACCCCATCGCTCCTGCGGTTACGGGCTCTAGCGTGAAAAATATCGCCGTTTTAACGGGCGTGGTAAATTTTTGCATAAGCGCCTGTGCAAAAAACGCAAACGCCGTGCCCAACACGCCCACGACTAGCATCGCTATGATAAACGCCTTGTCCGTGACGGGAGCGATTTTAGCGTCCTCAAAAACCAAAATAGCTACAAAACAAAGCGCGACTAGGGTTAAAATTTCAAAATAAACCATATTTACGAGGTTGCATTTTTGCACCAAGCGGTTGGTAAGCACGATGTGAAAAGAGTAGGCGCAGGCGCAAACCAGAGCCAAAATTTCGCCCAGCCCAAAGCCCACCTTCGTATCGCCTATCATATAAAGCCCCGCCACCGCAAACGCCACGCCCACATACGCGTAAGAGTAAATTTTATGCCTAAAAAGACCCGCCGCGATAAAAGGAACCAAAGCCACGTTTAGCCCGATGATAAAGGCCACGGACGAGGTGTCGGCGTATTTAAACGCGAAAGTCTGACTGACAAATCCCGCGAACAAAAACAGACCCAAAATCACGCCGGGTTTTATATCGGACGCGCTTACGTCTTTTAGCTTTTTATAAAATATCGCTCCGGCTATGATCGCCGCTAGCAAAAATCTCCAAAACAAAATACCAAAAACCCCGTTGGTCGCAAGCGCTAGCGAGGTAGGCAGATAGCCCAGACCAAAGACTATCGCAACAAATATCATGCCTACGTCGGCGCGAAATTCCAAACTATTTTTCACCGTTTTCCCTTGCGATTTTACTTAAAAATTCCCTGCAGGATTTTCGTGCCCTGCTCCACCGCGCCGCCTCGTAGCGAGCTTTCTTTCTCGCTCATCACGTTAAAGAGCCCGTCTAGCGTCTTGCGCGTGATGTAGTCGTTTAGATCCTCGTTTTCTTGCGGGATATATTCGCCAGCGCCCATGCTAGTAGCGATGCCTTTTAGCTGTTTTGCGGCGTCTGATTTTGCCAGCGCGCTACCGGCGACGAACGAATTTAGCCCGTTATAGGCGGTTGCGAAGGTATTGTCGCTCATCATTTTGGTAATGATCGGCTTAAATACGGCTTGCAGCTTCTGGCTCGAGTTTTGTTGCAAAAACTTCGTAAAGCTATCCTTGCCGCCTTGTAGCACCTTTTTCACGTCCGCGTCGCTCATGTTTTTTATCACGCCCGAAAATACGTCCGCAGCTCCAGGCACGGCTGCGCTCGCGGCGTTATTTATCGAGGTTACTAGCTCGTTTGCCCACTTTTCGCCGCCTACTTTTTTAGCCAAATTTGCAGCCGTTTCCAGGCTCTTTGGCAGCGGGATTTTAGCCGCGGCGTTGTTTAAAAATCCCCCGTTTGATAGCTCCTTAACGGCCGCGTTTAGAGCCGAGCTAACCGCGCTTTTGTAGTCGCCCGAGTTTGCCGCGCCAAGTATCTGCGCGCCTTGATTTAGCGTTTCTTTATTTAGCGCGTCCTGCCAGCCTGCTTGCGCCGAAGCGGCGAGTAAAACCGCGCATAAAATCAAACTTTTTTTCATCGATTTTTCCTTAAAGTAAAATTCGGCGGTTATGATATTAAAACTCGGCTTTTAAACGGGTAAATTTTGTCCTTTTTAGGGCGAATTTACCCGCATCTTTACCGCGCAGAGAGCGATTTGGAGCGCCAAATTTAGCCTTAAATTTGAGCGAGATTATCCGCAAGAAGTAAATTTTAAGCTAAAATTAGCCTTTTTGAAAGGATAAAATGGAGCTTTTACTTCTCTCTATCGCGCTTGCTATGGACGCGGCGGCGCTCAGTATCGCAAACGGCGCAAAATACCGCAATCTCGCGCTATCAAAGATTTTATTTATCGCGTTTGTTTTTGGATTTTTTCAGGCTGCGATGCCACTTGCGGGCTACTTTTTGGGCGCGGCGTTTGCGAGATTTATCGCGCAGATCGATCATTTTATCGCGTTTGCTATTTTAGGCTTTTTGGGCGTAAAGATGATCCGCGAAGCCTGTAGAAACGAGCCCGCGCAGGCCGTAAGCCTTGATACGAAGATGCTGCTCTCAGGCGGGTTTGCCACCAGCATCGACGCGCTAGCCGTTGGCGTGACGCTGAGCTTTACGGCTACTGATATCTGGTTTAGCGCCGCCGCGATCGGGATAGTTTGCTTCGCGCTTAGCGTCGCTGCGTTTTACGTCGGTAAATTCGCCGGAGAGTTTTTGGAGCAAAAGGCGCTGATTTTAGGCGGCGCGATCCTCATCGCACTAGGTTTTAAAATCCTAATCACGCACCTTTTAGATCACGGATTTTTGAGCTAAAGGCTAAATTTAGGATTTAGCGGGCTAGTTTGGCTTTACCGCAAGCGTAAATTCGCTAAAATCGCTAAGCCTGCGTAAATTTAAATGCGGCCGACGAATACAAAAACATTTTAAGGAATTTTATGAGCGAAAAATTTAAAATCATAGACGCTTGCGTGCAAGGCGACGTGCGCCATCCTTACGCCCCAAAGCCGTCGCAGGGCAGAGATGCTACGGTAGTGATCTACCCGCCTAGCAGACTAGCCGAGGGCATAGCCTTTGCCAAAGAACACGACGTGCGCGTTGTTAGGATAGCAGGCAACCCTAGCGTTGTTTCCTCGCTTGATTTTAGCGCGTTCGAAATCTTTCCCGAGATAGAGATTTTAGAGATTTGGAAGGATTTTAAAATCGGCGAAGTAAAGGGCGCGGAGGCGCTTTACGACACTGAGATGCGAGCTTTGCGATTTTTCGAAAATGCCGAATTCGGGCTTGATTTCTCGCGTTTCAAAAATTTAGAAGCGCTTGAGGCGACGCAAAACAAAAAGATGAAATTTAACCGCCTGCCGCCTACTTTGCGCTACGCTAAAATTTCAAAACTCTCGCACGAAAATTTAGCCGTTTTCCGCGATACGCCAAGACTTGAGCAGCTAGAGCTGGCTTTTACGAGGATTGTGAACCTGGACGGCATAAAGCGTTGCAGCGAACTAAATTTTTTGTTTATATTTTCCGCGCCTAGGCTTACTAACGTAAGCGAGATAAATGCTCTAAAAAAGCTAAAATGGCTTTATATCGAGCGCTGCAGGCTGCTTAATAGCGCGGCGATAGAAGGCGTGCGGCTAGAGTCGCTGGAGCGTTTCGATGCGCGTTTTAACGTGGAAAATTTGAAATTTTTAGCAAATTTTCCGAATTTGCGAGAATTCTTTTTTAAATACGTAGCAGACGGAGATCTAACGCCTATACTAGAGAGCAAAATCAGCGGCTGCGGCTTTGAAAGCAGGGGGCATTATTCGCACACTTGGAGCAAGCTCCACGACCTACTAAAGGCAAAATACGGCGAAAAATGAAGCAAGATAACGCATGCAGACTAAAACCGGCACAAACGAAATGAAAATTTTAGGCGACGTCATCGCTCCAAACGTCGGAGTCGGGGATATATATTTGGGCGAGAACGTTAATGATATCTTTAGCAAGTTAGACAAACTAGGCTACGAAATAAGCGATATACGCGACGACTGCATAAAAATAAAAGAATCGTTTTTGGATATTTATTTCGACCCTATAAATTTTGAAATTTCCCTTATCTCGTGCGGCGTAAAATTTAACGGATATTATAAAACGTCAAAAGGGCGCATCCGGGCGGGGATGAGCGTAGCAGATATCTTGCAAAATACGACCGAGCAGGTTGCTTGGGGCGGATTCGTCGCGGTCGATAGGATTTGGGGTATCGGGTTTCCTTTGCCGGAAGAATTTGACGATTTTTCCGAATTAACCGATTTTTTAAATTATGATTTCGTTTTTAAAGAATTATGGGTATATAAAGACGCAAACGCAAATAATTTAAAGGCCAATAAGCGGCGCAAGCGATAGAAATAAAAATTCGGCAAAATCGCAAATGAAGCGTTTTATCTAGTAAGAATAATCGGATGGAAAATAAAAGAAGAGGTCGTTTATCCGGATTTAGCTAATCCAAAACATGGTTTGTCGGCAGCGGCTTATACGGACTCGTATAGAGATATCCTTTTAACTAGAAATTATTGCTATTTAAATACGTTAATAGTTAATAAAGATTTAAAAGATGAAATCTTAACTCTTTTTCGTAATCCTTTTTTGTACTCGCTAGGCGAATGGAAAAAACTATCGTAATTAGCACGGCTTGGTCGGCGACTAAGTTTTGGCGTCTTCAAAAAATCGTATATAGGCTTATCGATTATATTTTTGATGCTATTTAAGTAACTAAAATACTTGTCGAAACAAATGGCGTTAAGCTCGTTTTGATAAATAAATAATCGCATACGAATCCACCCCTTTATTACTTGGTTATTTCTCTTAAATTTACCCTCTGCCGCCGTAAAGTACCGCGCAAGCGCCAAGCAGGCAAATCGCGCCGCCGATTAAGTCCCATTTGGTAAAAGCTTGCTTTTCTACAAAATGCAGCCAAAGTAACGACGAGACGATGTAGATACCGCCGTAAACGGCATAAGCACGCCCGGCGAAGTCTAAATTTACTCGCGTCAAAATAAAAGCAAACGCCGCAAGCGACGCTCCGCCGAGCCCCAAAAATAGCGCGCTTTTGTAATACACGCCCAAAAGCTAAAGCAGCCCAAAATCTCGAAAAACGCCGCCGCAAAATAAAGCAAGATTTCTTTTAGCAAAGTCCGTCCAGATCGATTTCAATACCCACGGGGCAGTGATCAGAGCCCGTGATATCGCTTAAGATAAAGGCGTCTTTTAGGCGGTCTTTGAGGCTTGCCGAAATGAAAAAATAATCGATCCTCCAGCCGACGTTTTTGGCGCGGGCGTTGAAGCGGTAGCTCCACCACGAGTACGCGTCCGCCTCGTCGCCGCGCACGTGCCGAAAGGTGTCGATAAAGCCGCGCGAGACGACCTCGTCCAGCCACGCGCGCTCGATGGGTAAAAAGCCCGAGGTTTTGGCGTTTGCTTTGGGGTTTTTGAGGTCGATTTCGCGGTGCGCGGTGTTTACGTCGCCGCAAAATATCACGTCTTTGCCCTGTTTTACGAGCTCCTCTATATACGCCAAAAATTTAGCGTAAAAGTCTATCTTGTAGGCTAGGCGTGTCTCGTCTTTTTGGCCGTTTGGAAAGTAGATGTTAAAAAGCGCGACGTTGCCGAATCTATGCTCCAAAACCCGCCCTTCGTCGTCATCGAAAAACGCCGCTTTTTGCGTGGCGGAGCTAAATTTAGCCAGACTCATCACGCCGGAATACCCCGCCCTTGCCGCTGAATTTACGCTGATTTCGTTAAATCCGAGCTTATAAATCTCGGCGGGCACGTCGCTCTCGCGAACCTTGATCTCCTGAAGGCCCAAAAAATCGGGCTTTTGCTCCTCTAGCCAAGCAAAACCGTCTTTTGCTGCGACGGCGCGCAGTCCGTTTACGTTCCAGCTGATTAGTTTCAAATTTTATCCTTTGTTAAATTTGGCGTATTTTATCGCAAGAGCCGTAAAATAAGCTAAAATTTAGTAAAATTAGACTCGTTTTAAGGAGAAAAAATGAAAAAAATCATCGTTTTGACGTTCGCGATCGCCGCGTTTTTAGGCGCGAAAGAGCCCAAAAGCGGGGAATTCTTTTTAGAGAACGCAAAAAGCGCGGCAAATTTGAGGGCATTTTTAAAGGCAAATCAAGATGAAATCGTGAAGCTAAATTTGAGCTACTGCGCGAACGAGAATAGCTTAGAAATTTTAAAAGATAAGGAAAACGAGCGAATACCGGGCGTAAATTTTAGCCGAATTTTGGAGGAGTACAAGCCCTCAAAAGAGCTTACCGTCGAGCATTACGCCAGGCATTTTGACCTTGGCGAGGGGTATGACGGCGAAATCAACGCGGGCGTGGAGGACGGCGAGCTAATCATCAAACGCAGTCTGCGCGATGGCGCTTTTGAAAGCGTTGCCTTGCAAGTAGGCGGCTCGGATCGCGGCAAAAAATATATGTGGCGTTATCTTTGGGACGAAAAAGCTAGGTGTAAAGGCGGCGAGGTACGGCTGGATGGGATTTTTTACGTGAATAAGGGCGAATACCCCGCAGGGAGCGACCTCGGCGATGATTACGATATTTTCTGGCTTGATCCGATAGCAAAAAAATACTTTAAACTACTAGAATACAAAAAATAAATTTAGCGCGATGACGGAGCTAGCAAGGGAAATTTTCGCTCAAATTTTGGGCGAGAAAAAGACGGAAATCATTTTATTTTTAGCGCAAAATTCCGACGAAAACGGCTTTATCTGCATTAAAATTTCGCAAATCTGCGAGCAAACGAGCGCTAGCAAACCAACCGTCATAGAGACGATAAAACTGCTAGAAAGCCGTAAAATTTTCGAGCGCGTAAAAAACGGGATTTACCGCTTTAAAAATCTAAAAGAGCTGCAAAAATAAGCAAATTTAGCCTTTTTGCGCGGTCGTATCTACTTCGGGCAAATTTGGCACGCGCTAGCAAATTTGCATAATCTAAACTTAATCTCGCAAAATTTATTCAACCTGATTCGCCAAAATTTGAGTCAAATTTAATCATACGGATTTTACTGCTCAACCGCAAATTTAACCGACCTTGGCTGAGCGATGCGCTCGTAGTCCTTCGCGTTTAAAATGATGGAGCGATCTAGCAAGCCTGCGTTAAAGGCAAGCTCGGCGTAGCGCGTAAATAAGCTAGGATCGGCGATCAGCTCTAACTCCTCGCAAAAGCTAAACGGCGGAACGCTACCGGGTACGCAGTCCGTTAGCCTCGCGACCTCGTCGGGGCTTGCTAGGCTCGCTCTTGATCCGCCAAGTGCGCGTGCGATGAGCTGCAAATCAGCCTTGTAATCAGCAGGCAGCACCGCCAAAACGTATCGTTTGGCGCCGCCGCCTTTTATGGCGCAAACGAGCGCCTTAGCCCCCTGTCCTAGCTGCGTGCCGCGCGCTACGGCGACCTGGGCCGAGGTTTTGACGCTCTCGTGAGATACCGCGCGAAAGTTTGCGTTTTGCGCGCTTAACAGCTCCTTTATCTTCTCGAAAATTTGCTCGGACATCGCTATTCCTTTGGTTTAAATTTTAGTTTGGATTATACAGCAAATTTTAAAATATCCGCCTTGCAGCCCCGATTATTTTAAAGATTTAGCAAACCAAATGCGTCTAAATTTAAATATTTTTTGGCTATTATTTTGCAAATTTGCCTTAAAACAAACGCAAAAAAGCAAATTTACAAAGGAAAAATATGCAAATAGACAAAATCCAAATCGAAGCGGGCTGGAAAGAGGCGCTAAAAGAGGAGTTTTTAAGCGAAAATTTCGCCCGCGTGAAGGAAAATTTCTTGCGCGCAAAGGCCGCGGGCGAGGTCTATCCGCCAAACTCGCTGATATTTAACGCCTTTAATCTAACGCCCTTTAACGCCGTCAAAGTCGTAATCCTAGGCCAAGACCCGTATCACGGCGCGGGGCAGGCGATGGGGCTAAGCTTCTCCGTGCCGCGCGGCGTCAAAATCCCGCCCAGCCTGCAAAATATCTACAAAGAAATTTACGACGATTTGGGCGTTACGCAGCCAAATTCGGGCGATCTGAGCTACTGGGCGAAACAGGGCGTGCTGCTACTAAACGCGACGCTAAGCGTTAGCGCGGGACGGGCGAATTCGCACTCAAATTTTGGCTGGCAGGAGTTCACGGACGCTGCGATCAAAAAGCTTAGCGAACGCGCCCAAAACGTCGTTTTTATGCTCTGGGGTAATCCCGCTAAGGCAAAAGCCTCGCTCATCGACGCATCGCGCCACCTCGTGCTAACGGCGGCTCATCCAAGCCCGCTAGCGCGCGGGGCGTTTTTTGGTTGCAGGCACTTTTCAAAGGCGAATTTATATCTAGCGCAGCACGGCAAAGCGCCGATAGACTGGGATCTAAACAATGCCGTTTAGAGCCGAGCCAGCCGCGCAAATTTTGCTTTAAATCTACGCAAATAGACGAATTTAACAAAGGAGTAAAATGGCGATTTCAATCAAACTTAAAAAACGTTGGGACGTTTATCCCGCTTTGCGAGACGTGCTTACGGCAACCCAAAATCTTAGCGTATCGCCTTTTGGACTTACGGAAGAAGGTTTGCAGGACTTTCGCGGGATTAAGCTCATAGGCGAAAGAGCGCAAGTTCCTTTACGAAATGGCTATATGTGGGAAAACATATCCAAACCTCTCCATGCCTCCCTATCCTATGCCGATTTTTCAGGCTCGGTGTGGCAGTATTTTGCCATTGAAGAAACGCAGGATTTTACCCCTGTGATTGATCACGTTATTTTTGATGAAAGCGTATTTGAACTGAGTGCTTATGCTATTTGCGGAAATGGCGCTACTTTCTT
>CAUQMF010000061.1:0-11838 GCA_963518965.1 uncultured Campylobacter sp. | reverse complement strand
GGTTTACGGCGCGGCGAAAAAATACTCGATGCCCTATATCGCGCGCGACGTGTTTTTGGATCACGACGGCTCAAAGGCGGCGGTGCGAAAGCAGCTAAAATACGCCGTCGAGCTAGCTAAAAAGCGCTCCTACGCCATCGCGATCGGCCATCCGCACAAAAATACGATCGAAGTCCTGCAAGAAAGCGCAAAACTCCTGCAAGAAGTCGACGTCGTCTATCTAAAGGATCTTTTTTGAATGTTTTAACCAAGCTTCCTAGCGGCCTTTTGCGTCTTAAAAAGCCGCCGCAAAAGCTCTATTTCGAGGGAAATTTGGCTCTGCTTGAGCGCCCGATGGTTTCGATCGTGGGTTCTAGAAAAGCTAGCGCCTACACCAGGCAGTGCGTAGAGGCGCTGGCTAGGACGCTGGCAAACAGCGGCGTTTGCGTAGTTAGCGGAGCGGCCATCGGCGTGGATATCGCCGCGCACAAGGGCGCATATCCGCATACGGTCGCCGTTTTTGGCAACGGACTAAACAAAATCTACCCGCAAAGCAACGCCAAAATCATCAAAGAAATTTATCAAAACGCGCTGGCTCTTAGCGAGTATGACCCGGGCGAGCCGCCGCTTGCTTATAGATTTTTGGAACGAAACCGCATCGTGGTCGCGCTCTCGCAGGCCCTGGTCGTCGCGCAGGCCGACCCTAAAAGCGGCTCGATGCAAAGCGCGCGCATGGCAAAGGAGCTTGGCGTGCCGATATTTACGCTGCCTCAGCGCCTAGGCGAGAGCGACGGGACGAACGAACTGGTCGCTAGCGGCGCGGCAAATTTGATAAACGATTTTGACGAATTTGTGCTTCGTTTCGGCGGTAAACTCGCGCCCGCGCAAGAGGATGAGGTGATAAAATTTTGCAAAAACGGCGCGAGTCTTGATGCGGCTTTGGCGAAATTTGGCGATAAAATTTACGAATACGAACTAGAAGGCAAGCTGCGAATATCGGGGCTTACGGTGTTTGCTGAGTAAATTTGCTCTATCTGTTTTTTAAATTTTGCGCTAGGCGAGCGGTTTAAATTTTGAAAGATCAGGCCAAACGGCAGCAAATTTAAGCAGCTTTTAGTTTAAATTCGTGCGGTTTGCAGGCGATTTTTAAATTTTAGGATTACGTAAATTTTTGGCGTGCGAGAGTGAAATTTGCTCGCTCGTTTTTGCTATTTTTTAAATTTGCTCGAGCTTGCTTGAGGTAACATTTTTAGCGGACTACGTTTGCCAAGATTAGGCAAATTTACGCGATAAATTTTACGGCAAACTTGTTTGCGGCGGGTTTAATTACTTTGGCAATTTCTTAAATTTGCGGCTTTTGCGGATTTATTTGTAACGCAAATTTGAACTGCCTAGTTTAATGTCTCGCAAAAATCGGCAAACGGCAGCGATTTTTTGGTATTAATTTGCCTGCAAATAACCAAAATCAGGCGCAAAAATCAAAATCTAAAGGACGAAAATGAGCATAATGGCCATCGACGTGGGGCTAAAACGTATCGGCGTGGCGCTAGCCGTCGGGCAAACCGTGATGCCGCAAGCGCCCGTACTGCGCAAAAATCGCAATCAAGCCGCACGCGACGTTAGCGCCGTTTTACGCGAATACGGAGCAAAAAAGCTGGTCGTAGGAGTGCCGCTTGGGGGGTCTAGCGAGGACGAGATGCGGAGGCGGATCGCGCACTTCGTGTCGCTGCTTGAATTTGAGGGCGAAGTGGTCTATCAAGACGAGGCGATGAGCAGCTTTGAGGCGAGCGAAATTTACGCCGAGGGCAGGCGCGACGGACGGCTGGATAGCGTCGCGGCAATGATTATTTTAAAGCGGTATTTGGGGCTTTGAGCAAATTTGGCGCGCGGTAAAACGGCGGCAAATTTGAGTTTTGCGCTAGTGTTACGTTATGGTCGTCTCGGCTACTCGTTGCTAGCGCGGAGGTCGAGTAAAATTTGAGCTAATTTTACACCCTCGTGGTAAATTTAATCGAGGTTTTTGCGTAAAATTTAAAAGCGGCTTGAGCGGCAGATTTGCGAGTCAAATTTGACTGCACGGATTCGACGTAAAAGTTCCCCCAAGCCCAGCCGGGCGTCGCTATCAGTTATAGCGCCGTATCCGTTCACCCCGGAAACCGCATTTGCTCCGCCATGCTAAATCTATGCTCGCCGTTTTTCATGACTGTAAGCGTTGCGCCGGCCCCGTTTGCAAACTCGCAAATCGTTTCAAAAAATGTTAGATCGTCGTTTTCGCCGTATAAAATATGCGTCGGCGCCGTCCAAAGGGTAGAATGTTCTCTGACGTAGCAAAGATATCTCCACGAAAGCTTCTCTCCGAATTTAGTGCTCAGTTCGCCCTTATCTCGCAGCTCCTGCTCGCTCGCGTTTGCCCGCGACAGCATGTTTAGGATCAAATTTTCCATGTTTACGATAGGGGGAGATAAAATACGCATTTTTTATCCCTATGCCCTGCAAGGCGTGCATGGCAAAAAACACTCCGATACCGTTTGCTACGATTGTTGCGGATTTGCGGCTTTTAAGGATAGACTCAAAATACGGCACAAATTCTTCTTTTGCCTCCCACGGAGTGCGCGCTTCGTAATCAAATTCCATAATCAAATTTAGGCACGTCGCTATCTGTAAAAAGCCGTCGGTAGCGGGCCGCTTCTGCTGCGCTTCCGTTTTTTCCGTGTATGTATATGGCTATATCTTTCATGATTTTGCCTTTTTGTGGCAGGCAAGCGGCTCTAAAATAAAAACGCTTTGACGCCGCAAATAGTTAAATTTAAGCAGCCTGTCCTCGTCAAATTTAAAACCGTGCCTCTAAGTCATCTTCCGGTAGTATCCGTTAGAATCGGCAAAATGCGCGTGATATCCGCCCCAAAACGTATCTTGGGACTCTTTGACTATGACTCCGCCCGCCCTTTTTACTAGTTCTATGACGCTAGCTACGTCCTCTTTGTTTTTTACGTTATAGGCTAGCGTGATGCCGCCAAATCCGCTGCCTTTGGGCGGATCGTTTTCGCTGGTATCTCGCCGCCGGCGCGTCCAGTGGATAGAGCTCAAATTTGGTCCCCGGCGTATCAAAAAAGCATACCGGCGGGTCGTCGTCTTTGCAATCCGTCTTAAATCCTAGGCCGTCTCTGTAAAATTTCAGCGCCTTTTGCATGCTCCGCGCGCTAGGCAGTTATCTTAGCGGTAGCGGTTTTGGATCAAATTTGAGCTCATCAAACGAGGCAGGGCGGTTTAGAGAGCCTTAAAAATGCGAGTAAAATTTCAAAAAGCTAAATTTTATCCCAGTTTTGCGTTTTGGATTCGTAAGCTTCGTTTAAGACGCGTATGAGCATATCCGGCAAATACGGCTGCGGCAGCGACAGGGCGCGTATTTTTGGATTTAGGCTTGTCTGCGCGCTCGTATTTTTAAGTACGATAAGGGCGATTTTTTTCTCTGCGATGTCGTTTTGTAGCGACTCGTCTATGCTTTGCAATAAGCTCTCGTCGATAAAAACGACATCCGGGCGAAAAATCATATCCCGCACGTGGCGTTTTACGACGTCCCATTCGCGGCATGGCTTGACGTCGATGCCGATAAAATCGAGATCTTTTTTCAATGCGTAAAAGGCGCTAGCGTCCGGATGGGCTATGAGGGCGATGAAATTTTTGGGATTTTTTATTTTTATATTTTTTACGGCGTCAAGCTTTCGGCTTGATATTTTGAGCGATATTTCGGTGCTTATGCGAACCGCGTTTCCAAACTCAAACCAGATATCAGAGCCGTTTTTACGTGCGAGAGCTTGCGCTAGTCGGTAAAATTTACGGCTTTTTTTCGACATATTTATATGTATGGCGCAGGGGTTTTTATTGACAAAAAAATTGGTCTTGGATGCCGCGCTGATCGTAAATTTGACGTTATCTTTATAGTAATTCGAGAGTAAAAATTTTATCGTTACGGTCGAGTCCGAGACGCTTTTTAAAAATATCTGCGCTAGCGCATCTATAAGCTTAGCTAGGGCGTCTATATCCGCATAAAATATGCGCGGATACGCAATGTCGTAATCAAAAATCACTCGGTTGCGATTTTTTGCCGCATCTTCATTTAGCGACGAGGCTAGAAATACCAAACCTCCCGCGATATCGATTTTGCAAGGGTTTTTATCGGAGTTTTGTAGTTCATACGTTTTTTGCAAAGGGGTAAATTTGATGAAATTTCGCTTTTGCCTACGCGTCCTAGCGTATAAAAAATATCCGACGCATAGCGCGGCGTAAAAGGCGAGCGAGATCAAAAATGCGCCTAAAAAGCTCATCGTCGCCCCTTTAAATAACCAGCATCGCGTCGCCGTAGGAGTAAAATTTGTACTTTTGCTCCACGGCGGTTTTATAAATCCGCATAGTCTGATCAAGTCCGACAAAGCTTGTAACTAGCATGATTAGCGTTGATTTTGGTAGGTGAAAATTCGTAAGCAGGTAGTTTTGGCGGATAGGTTTGTTGTTTAAATTTAAAAACAATTTGCACTCGCCGCTAGGCTTGCCGCTTCTTGCAAACTCCTCCACGCAGCGCGTCACCGTCGTGCCCACGCCCAGGATTGGTCTATTTGAGCGGATCAAATTTTGCGTATCTTGCGGGATGTCGTAAAACTCCGCGTGCATCTTGTGCTGCGTGATATCCTCGCTCTCCACGCCCTTAAATGTCCCAGCACCCACGTGCAGCGTGAGGTAGGCTATCTCGCGGTCTTTTGCTAGGCGCGCGATTATCTCGTCGCTAAAGTGCAGGCTCGCCGTCGGAGCCGCCACCGCGCCCTCGTTTTTAGCAAACACGCTTTGATACCAGCTCTCATCGTCTTTGGTGTCGCTTCGCTTGATGTAGGGCGGCAGAGGCACGTGACCGATGCGAGATAGGATTTTATAAAGCGCGGCCGCATCCAAAGGCTCGCCGTTTTGGCTAAATTTGGCCGTGCGCGAGCCGTCGTCAAAGAGTTCGCAGACCTCGGCGGTCAAATTTTCGCCGAAATTTAAAACGCTGCCCGCGCGGACCTTGCCTTTTATATAGACGCTAAATTTACCGTCCGCAAGCGGAGAGTTTAGTAAAAGCTCCGTCTCGCTGCCGCTATCTTTTTTGCCAAAAATTCTAGCTTTTACTACCTTGGTATCGTTAAAAATAATATCGCAAGGCGGTAAAATTTCGGGCAAATCGCCGAATTTTTGATGAGAGATTTTTTCGCTAGCTCGCTCATAGACTAGTAGTCTAGCGTCCTCTTTGGGAAAGGTCGGGAAATTTGCGATTAGCTCCGGCGGTAGCTCGTAGTCGTAGGCGTCAAGCGAGTTTGGATTTAAAATTCGACTCATTTGGCTAGCCTACTTGCTTTCATGACTATTCGTCCTCTTTTTCTTCGTCGGTTTCCTGCTCGGGTTCTTCGTCTTTAGCCGGATTTACGCGGGCGGCTATAAAGATAGAAAGCCCGTAAAGACCGATGAGAGGCACCGCCATCAAAAACTGGCTGAGGATATCCGGAGGCGTCATGATCGCGGCAAATATAAAAATCACGACGATAGCGTAGCGGAAGGAGTTTTTGAGCATCTTACCATCGACTAGGCCGAGTTTGGCAAGGAAAAAGGTGATAACGGGAAGCTCAAACGCGATACCGAATGCAATGACTAATTTTGTAAAAAAGCCAACGTAGCCGCCGATGTTTAGCATCGCGGAAAATAGCTGCTGGCCGAAATTTATAAGAAATGCAAAGCCGATAGGAACGACGACGTAGTAGCAAAACGCCGCGCCAACGAGAAACATAAATGTCGCCGAGATCACGAAGGGTATGACGTATTTTTTCTCGTTTTCGTAAAGTCCCGGCGCTACAAACAGCCAAAACTGCCAAAAAATAATCGGCAGTGAAAACAAAAATCCGGTGAAAAATGCCACTTTCATCGCTACGAAAAATGGCTCTTGTACCTCGAGAAAGACCATTTTTTGGTTATCGGGCAGAGTGTTTTGCAGCGGCGCGATGATAAAGTCTAAAATTTGATTCCAAAAGCTAAAGCACACTACAAACATCATGATCACAGTCATGACGCTAATGAAAAGCCTTTTTCTAAGTTCTACTAAATGCGGTTTTAGCTCTTCAAACATTACGCCTCTTTTTTCTCGTTATCGCCTAGAACGGCGTTTTTGACCGCTTCGCCCGGGTTTTTGACCGCTTCGACGCTCTTTTTTACGTCGTTTAGGCCGTCCGTGATGCCGCTAGTGACGTCGTTTACGCCTTTTTTGAGCTCGTCAAGCTCCTCGAAGGTGAGCTTTTTTCGCACCGTTTCGGTGGTTTTTGCGATACTTTCTTTGTATTTTTTCGCGTCCTCTTTGAGTTCTTGGATTTTTATCTCTTGATCGAAGCTGCTTTTTGCGTCATTGACCGTTTTTTTAACGGTTTTAAAAAATTTCGCTATCTCGACCATCGCGCTAGGAAGCTTATCGGGCCCCAAAAATAATACCGCGATGACGGCTATGACGATGATCTCGGGTAAGCTCATGCCAAACATTTTTTTATCCTAAATTTTATTTTAAAGCGCTCATTTTAGCGTTTTTTATCTCAAATTTGTATAAATCAACCCGCGATAAATAAAGAAATTTCATCCGCGGTGAGGAAATTTTCGGCGTAATATCGCCCGTCTTTAAATTTTAATTTCCCGTTATTTTTTAGTAGCTGCGCTCTTTGTTCTTGCTCGGCGTTTAGGCTGTTTTGCCAGATACCGACGATGCTTCTGGCTCCCAAAAATATCCGCTCCAAATTTAGCTCGTCCGCGCTTAAATTTTCGATTTTTTTAGCGTGCGGATTTTTTACGTAGGCGTTTAAATTTGAAGCGTTATAAAAGCGGCGATCACGCCAAAATCCGACCGCGTAAGCGCCCAGGGCAAGGTAATTTTTGCCCTGCCAGTAGCCAAGATTATGCTTGCAAATTTGACCGAAATTTGAGATTTCGTATTGTTTTAGCCCGGCCTCCTCGATGCGCTCTATCATAAATTTCGCCAGCCTCGGACTATCTTTTGCGTAGTTTATCTTGCCGGCAAAGGGGGTATTTTCTTCAAGCGTTAGCGAATACGCCGAAACGTGCGAAACGCCTAAATTTCGGACATTTTGTGCCTCTTGCTCGAGGCGTTTTTTAGTGTCTAGCTTCGTGCCGTAGATGAGGTCGACATTTATATTTTCTAGCCCTGCGGTTTTGGCGTTTGCAATAGCCTCGTAGATCTGCCTCGCGTCGTGGATACGCCCGAGAAATTTAAGTTTATCTTCAAAAAAGCTCTGAGCGCCGAAGCTTACGCGATTTACGCCGTATGATTTCATCTGCGAGAGCCACTTTAGCCTTGCCGAGTTTGGATTTGCCTCCGTCGTGATCTCGGCGTCTTTTGCCATATATGGCGCGACTGCCTCAAATAGCCGCTCGTAGTAGCCCGCGTCTACGGCGCTAGGCGTCCCTCCGCCGATGAAAAGCGTCTCGATCTCGCCCTTTTTTACGTCAAATTTTAAAATTTGCTCCCTAAAATCAGCAATCATCGCGTCAAAATACGCGCTCGTTAAATTTCGTTTGCCAACCACCGAGCCAAAGGCGCAGTAGGGGCATTTGCTCTCGCAAAAAGGGATATGGACGTAAAGAAGCATTTTGACCTTTGTTTTTGCCGTATTTTAGCAGATTTTACGGATTTATCGCGCGGCGTTTGATATTTTGCTTTTGTGCAAGCTTGCGTACCGGTTTACGGTAAATTTAGGCCGGATTTAGGCGCAAAACCGACCCTGATAAGATATTTGACGCTTTTAAATTTTAAAATTTACCGCCGTTTTTACTGCCCGTTAAATTTAAAAAGTCGCGCCGATACGTTTAAATTTGATTTTAATTTAACGCCCGCAAAGCTTTGCAAGCGTTAAATTTACGTATAAAATTTCTTTTGTTTTAAAATTTGCGTCGGCAAAACGCCGAATTTTTCTCTAAAAATCTTTGCAAAGTGCGGAGCGCTGGCGTATCCGACGATTTTTGCGGCTTCGCTCACGCAGACGTCTCCGCGCTCTAAAAGTTTTTTCGCCGCGTTTAGCCGTTCGGTCGCTAGCAGCCCGTAGATCGTATCGCCAAAGTAGCTTTTAAAGCCCGTTTTTAGCTTAAATTCATTCGTCGCGCACGCTCTGGCTAGCTCTTTTATGCTGGGCGGATTTTGGACGTCGCTTAGTAGAATTTGCCTTGCTTTGTTTAAAATTTTTACGTATTCGTCGCTAAAATCGCGCTTTTTTTCATCGGCTTCTGGCGTTTTAGGCGCGCCTAGGCTTTTGTAGATTAGCTCTAAAATTTTAGCTTCCATAAAGATTTCGCGCATCTTACCCTCAAACTCGCTCGCGGTTAAAAGCTCCCGCAAAATCAGGCTTTGAGCTAAATTTATCTTAGCCGTTTGGATGCAGATTTCGTTTTCTTCGCCTAGATTTTTAAATGCCGCTAGCTCGTCGGCTAGTTCGTTTTTTAGTACGATGCATCGTCCCGTATAGTTATTGTTCTGATACTCGCAAATGCCCTCAAATCCGCTATCCACGCGTCCCATCCAAAACTCTCCGGCCTTTAGACAAAAAGTTTTTTTACCCGCTTTAAGCCCGGCATCCCCTCTTGCGTCGTTAAAGAGCAAAAAGCAGTAGCCAGTACTCCTTTCAAGCCGTCTTTTTACGCTTTTGTTGCAGATTATTTCGCTTCTGCAGTAGCTTGCGCCACTTGCCCCTTTAAAAAACTCGACTTTGCATTTTCTATCTTGCTCTTGCCATGCGCTTTGTCCGTAGCGCACCGAATTTTGCGCGACTTCTTGCTCGTTTGCGCGTAAAATATCTTTAAATTCGACCTTCATTTGTTTTTATCCTTTTAGCGTTGATAAAAAATCCCTCTACCGTTTATCGGATTATTGATAATAATTATCTGATTATAGTAAAATAGGGTTTAAATTTAAATAAGGAGTCTAAAGGTGAAAAGTATGCCTAAAATTTCTATGCTAGCTTGCCTAGCACTATCTTGCGCGCAGGCGGCCGATGAAGTAAAACTAAACGAAGTTACCGTAACTAGCGCGACGGGTTTTGAGCAAAATATCAAAGACGCGCCAGCCTCAGTCTCGGTAATCTCGCAAAAAGAGATAGCCAGGCGCAACCATCAAGATATAGAAAGTATCGTAAAAGACGCTCCGGGCGTTTTCGGCGCGACGCTGGGGGCGGCTAGTAGACGCGGTATCACGATGAGAGGCCTTGGTCAAAAATACACTAAAATTTTAATAGACGGCCGCCCTGCGACCAGCGATAGCGCGTATAGAGGGCTTCGCGCGGTCGGTAGCGCTCAAAATTTCCTCCCGCCCGCAAACACGATCGAGCGTATCGAAATCGTGCGAGGGCCGATGAGCTCGCTATACGGCTCGGATGCGATGGGAGGCGTCATAAATATCATCACTAAGGGCTTTTCAAACGAATTTAGCGGTAACGTAAACGGCTACTACACGCTTGCGGGCAAAAGCGGGATAAACGACGACTACCAAACCGGTTTTTACGCAAACGGCGCAGTGATCCCGGACGTGCTAGGTATCGCGCTTTACGGGCGGTATTTTCATAAATTTGAAGACGAGCGAGTCTTTACGAACCGCAAAAACGAGGACGTAAATTTCGGCGCGAAAATCATGTATAACGCCACCGAAAACGACGAAATAGCGCTTGATTTGCGCCGCGTAGTAAATAAATACGAGCGCACCGAAGGCAAGACGCTAAGAAGGGCTACCGGCGATAATACGAGCGTCGCGTTTGAGAAGATGAGCGGATATACCGCCTCGCTCTCGCATACGGGCAAATACGACAAACTGCTGCTTGAAAGCTTTTTAACCCACGATCATATGAAAGAAAGCGGACAACAAGACCTCACGCTAAAAACGACGACGCTAAATACCAAGGGAACGTATTTTTTTGATAACAACACGCTAAGTCTGGGGGCTGAATACAGAAGAGAAAGGCTAAACGAAAAGGCAACGACGGCTGATGCCGCAAACGTAAAGAGATATGATTTTTCGCTCTACGGCGAGGACGATTTTGACGTAACCGACGCGCTCACGCTAACTGCGGGTCTAAGGTATAATCACGACAAAGACTACGGCGGACACGTATCTCCGCGCGGATATGCCG
Organism: uncultured Campylobacter sp.; assembly: GCA_963518965.1. Classification (GTDB taxonomy): domain Bacteria; phylum Campylobacterota; class Campylobacteria; order Campylobacterales; family Campylobacteraceae; genus Campylobacter_A. The sequence continues at coordinate 1,669 of CAUQMF010000061.1, read as the reverse complement.
TGTATCATCTAAGCGAAAATTTATCGCTAAAAGGCGGAGTATCGGCAGGCTACTCGACGCCAGATATCAAGATGCGAACCGACGGGCTTGCTCTGCCTTTTGCCGGCGGCATGGGAGCACAGCTGGGCAAAAGCGACCTAAAACCAGAGTCTAGTCTAAACTACGAAGCCGGCGTCGCGTACGGGGATGAGAGCCTTAACATTTCGGCGATGGCGTTTTATACGCGGATAAAAGACGGTTTAGGCACGAAGCCGGTTTGCGTCGCACGCCCGGGCATTCCTTGTGTGCATAACGGCAAGACCTATAGGCGCGGCATCTGGGAGAGCGTAAATATCGGCAAAGCCGAAGTAAAGGGCGTCGAGCTCGCCTCAGACTGGCAGATTTTATCAAATTTAGCCCTGCACTCAAGCTACGTTTACACTAGATCAAAGCAAAAATCGGGCGCGTACGAGGGCAAATCTCTAAACAATCTACCAGTACATACCGTAAAAATAGGGCTTGACTACGATATGACGCCCGATCTAAATTTTTGGACGCAAATGAACTATCTAGGCAAAACCAGAGCCGTTTACGGATCGCCGGGAGACGAGGAGATAAGGGATTATACGCTATTTGACGCTGGCGCAAGCTACAAGATAACTAAAAATGCGAGCGTAAATTTTAGCGTTTATAATATCTTTAACGAATACGTAACGACAAAATCTGGACGCTATGAAATTTTGATCGCCGACGGGATTAAATATAGGCTCGGATTTAACGTAAATTTTTAAATTTAGCAGTATTTAAGCGAGGCGGTGCGTAGCGATCGCCGCCCTGCTACCGATTTTTAAAATTTGAGCTTAAATTTAAGGAGAAAGATGCCGTTTTTAAAGAAAAAGAAATTTTGGTTTAACGTCCATTTGATTTTAAGCCTAGCCTGTGTTTTGCCGCTGCTTATCATCGCTCTTAGCGGCGCGATCATATCCTATCACGACGAGATTATAGACCTTGCAAACTCGCAAAAAACCTTCATCGAGCGAGGCGAAAAAGAGCTTAGCGCGAGAGAAATTTTAGATATTTTTAAAGCTAGGGAACCAAATTTTACGCTTAGCTACTACAAGATTAACTCGGACGCAAATCACGCTCTAGGCATATCTGGCACGAATGCTAAAGGCGAGTTTAAGTCGTATTTTATAAATCAATACACCGGCGAGATAACAGGCGAAAATTTCGGCGATAAATTTATCGGACTAATGTTAAATTTACATACTAACTTAGGCCTTGGACTTAGCAAAAACGAGACGCTACGGCTTATAGGCAAGCATATCGTTGCGGTTTGCTCTATCGCTTTGGTTATTTTAGTTATATCTGGATTGATAATCTATTATCCTAGTTTTAAAACTAAATTTATGCGCGCGTTTACTTTAAAAATCAAGGCCAAAGGCTATGCGTTTTTGTACAGCTTGCACGGATTTGCGGGCGTTTATCTTTGCTTATTTTTGACTTTTATGAGCGTTACGGGGCTTTACTGGTCGTATGACTGGGCGGCAAAGCTCGTAAATAACGCGCTTGGCGAAAAAGAAATTTTTAGAAAAAAGAGCTTTACGCAGGTGAGGGGATTTTCGCTGGAGGACGAGGGCAAGATAGCAAATTTAGAGGCCGCGATAGATATTTTTAAACGAGATAGGGG
>CAUQMF010000060.1:0-11883 GCA_963518965.1 uncultured Campylobacter sp. | reverse complement strand
GAAATAGTCTTGCCGCGACAAATGTCCAGTTAGGACGGTCGATGTCGATCTTTTCGACGGCCGTTTTTATGAGGGTTTGCTGTATCTCCTCGGTCGTTATCATATCGCGAAATTGAATTTTCGCGTCCACTTCAAGCTCGCTTAGGCTAACGTTTGCTAGCCCAGCGACTGCCTCGCTCGTGTATTTTTTGATCTTGCTTACGTCAAGCTCTTCCGTGCGTCCGTTTCGTTTTAGTACTTTCAATTTTTTTCCTTATCTGTAATTTTATAAGCCAAGTCCAGCAAAATACGGCAAACAAGCGATAAAAGCATCAACAGATTTATCTCCAAACCATTTAACGACTTCCATTAGCTTTGATTTTTTTTCTTGACTATTTTTGCAATTCTCAAGCTCGCTAAGCATTCCTTTTAATTCATCCTTTAAATTTTCAGCAAGAATTTTGTCTGAAATTTGATCTACTTTTTCCATCGTGCTTTTGATGCTAATATTTTGAGTGATATTGGCATTAGCTGTATTTGTATTGTTATTATTTATTGTAACGGAATTTGATTGGTTTGAGTTCATTATTTTTTCATCCTCATCTTGTAGTTTTGCTATATGCATTTTTAATCTTTTTATTAATGATTCAAGGAGTGGCTTATACTCATTGTAATAATTTGAGTTATCTTCTATTGTCATAAAAGAGTACTTTTCTATGACTGTGTTTCTTTCAGAAATATAAATCTCTTTTTTATCTTGGTATGTCGCATTTAATTTAATAAAAAAGTTATATATTTCTATGGGTCTTTTATTTAAATAGCCTTCCGCCTCTATAATATCTTTTTCTATTATGTTTATCTGGTTTTTATTTGCCATTTTTACTTCTAAATTTACTCTCCAAATACTCTTTTAAATATCCCATCCACGTTTCTGGCATAGTATCCATAATCAAAGCACTCTTTGATCTCGGCCTCGCCCAGGCTAGCGCGTAGCTCCTCGTCGGCGAGCAAATTTTGCAAAAATAGGCTCTCGCCGTTTTCGTTTATCGCCTTTTTGCCCTCTTGTAGATCCGCCCAGACCTTCATCGCGTTACGCTGTACGATCTTGTACGCATCCTCGCGTGAGATCCCGCGCTGCGGAAGCTGCAGAAGCACGCGCTGAGAAAAGACGAGCCCGCCTGTTAAATTTAGATTTTTCATCATATTTTCCGGATAAACTACTAAATTTGCGATCAAATTCGTAATGCGTGCGAGCATAAAATCGGCCGTGATGAAGGCGTCGGGTAGGATAAATCGCTCGACCGAGCTGTGGCTGATGTCGCGTTCATGCCAGAGCGCGACATTTTCGAGCGCAGGCGTCACGTATGAGCGCAGCATCCTGCAAAGGCCGGTGATGTTTTCGCTGAGCACGGGATTGCGCTTGTGCGGCATCGCGCTAGAGCCCTTTTGACCGGGGCTAAAGTACTCTTCGGCCTCGTAAACTTCCGTCCTTTGGAAGTGACGCACGGCAACGGCGATCTTTTCGCAGGTGGCGGCCAGAACGGCAATCGCGCTGATGACGTGGGCGTAGCGATCGCGCTGGATGACCTGATTTGACGCGGGGGCGGGCTTTAGGCCGAGTTGCTCGCAGGTTAGCTCCTCAAACTCGAGCGGTGCGTGAGCGAAGTTTCCCATCGCGCCGCTTAATTTGCCGTAGGCGGCGACCTCTTTGGCGTCTTGCAGTAGCTTTAGCGCGCGCGCGACCTCGTCGTACCAGACCGCAAGCACGAGTCCGAAGGTGATCGGTTCGCCGTGGATACCGTGGCTGCGGCCGACCATCATCGTGTTTTTGTGCTCCTGCGCTCTGGTTTTGATCGCGCTCATCAGGCCCTTTACGTCCTCGATAATGAGTTCCATGCTGCTTTTGATCTGAAGCGCGACGGCGGTGTCGATGCAATCTGAGCTAGTCATGCCGTAGTGCACGAAGCGGCTCTCATCGCCCAGACTCTCGCTCACGCTCGTTAGAAATGCGATCACGTCGTGCTTGGTCGTCTTTTCGATCTCGTCGATGCGCACTACGTCAAATTTAGCATTTTTGCAAATTTTCTCGCAGTCTGTATCGCTGATGAAGCCTAGCTTGTTCCATGCCTTGACCGCAGCCTTTTCGACCTCCAGCCACGCACTGTATTTTGCCTGCATATCCCACTTTTGCGCCATTTGCTCGCGTGAATATCTCTCTACCATCTCTTTAGCCTTTTTTATGCGAATTTTTGTATAATTTTTTAAGGAAAGATTATATAAAAACTGGGCTGAAAAGGCGGTTAGTATCCGCTAAATTTGCCCTTAAATTTTAGATTTAAAGAGTGAAAATTGCCTTATATTCATAAATTTATCGCACATGCCCAAGGGCAAAAAGCGTATGAAATTTTACTGCGAAACGGCTATAAAATGCGTGAAGCCCAGCGCCTCATCGACAAAGGCCGGCTTACCTGCGACGGCGAGGTCGTCAGCGAGAAAAATGCCTTGCTAAGCGGCGAAATTTGTCTGATAGAGTATGAGACGAATCCGCGCGGTTTAGGGCCGATTTTTGAGTGCGATAAATTTGCTGTTTTTGATAAACCTAGCGGCGTGCTCAGTCACCCAAACGGTAGACATTGCGAGTACTCGTTAAATGACGAAATTTGGTCGCTCTACGGCCGCGAGGCGTCGGTCGCACATCGTCTAGACTGCGAAACGAGCGGACTCATCGTCGTGGGCAAAGATAAAAACGCGGTCGTAAATTTGAAAAAACTTTTTGAAAACAGACAGGTTTATAAAAGCTACGTCGCGCTCGCGCAGGGAAAAATAAGCGAAAATCTGCGTATCGAAGCGAATATGGATCTAGTAAACGACTACGACGACGTGAAAATGCGAATGCGAATTTGCGAGGATGGCAAAAGCGCGGTTACGGAGATTTTGCCGTTAGAGTATTTCACCGATATCGATGCGACTCTGGTTCGAGCCGTACCGCTCACGGGTAGACAGCATCAGATTCGTTTGCATTTGTTCCACGTGGAACATAAGATTTTAGGCGAACCGCTCTATGGTCTAGCTCGACCGCAAATCGAGAAAATTTTAGATAAAGAGATGAGCGAAAGCGAGCGAATTTTGATAACCGGTGCGCCGAGATTGCTGCTGCATTCGGATGAAATTAGCTTTAAATTTGACGGCGTAGAGTACAAAATAAAATCCAAATTTGACGCTGGAAACGAGTTTTATAACCTCGTAAAATCAAAATAAAAGATAAGCAATGAAGTTAGATATCGAGCAGTTAAAATCAGAATTTAAAAGCGAACTAAATACGCAAAACTGGTTTAAAAGCGTTGACAAACACTCGCTAGATGCCGAAAAATTTTCGCTCCGTTTCGCATTAAATTTGCAAAATTTGAGCAGCTGCCAAAGCTGTTAAAATCAAATGAATGGAGAGATATCGACCTTGATATATTTGCCGAAATTTGTCGTTTTAGCGATCAAATTTTACGGCAATGCTCGCTGACGGGTGAGCTCGCAGGCGCGGCTAGAGAGATTTTATCGGCTAAAAAAGATCATCTGATCCAAGATATCCGAGCGCGCGGCTTACCGGCCGAAACTTACGATTATTCGGTGCTCCCGATTATTCTACGTGCATTTCAAGAGTACGGCATACATAAAATTTGCCCGAATTTTTGCATTGATTTCAATACAAATTTGCTAAAAATATTAAATTTAGGCTACCTTCCTTGCGACTGGAAGTACAATGCGCCAAAGCCCCGGCAGGCTTATAATCCAATTACATTTGTAGGCGATAGCGTAAGACAGCGGGATAAATTTAGCTACGGCAACGGAGTGTTGTATGTTTATTAAAAATAAAATTTAATCGCAACTAATAAAATCTAGGGCTTTACTTTAGCGCTATTGTGTTATAAATTTTCTACTGATTTGCCCTACAATCTGAAAATAATCGCCGAATTTTTTCTTGACTTTTTTGAAGTTTTTTATCTTATACATATCCTTTTTATCGCGATGACAGAGCATCAGATAGGTCGTAAAGTGTAAAATATCTAAAATTTCGGCCCGCAAGTTTTCATCTTTTATCTCGGTTTCTAGGCAGATTTTTAGGATTTTTTTAAAAACTTTCTTATCAAAATAGCAAAAATCATAGAGCAAAACGAAAAACGAGCTGTCGTTATTTCTGTCTATTTGCTTTCTTAAGAATGCTAGCTCATCGGTTTCGTTCGTCATAAAAAGCCGTCTTTATAATCAGTCCGAGCCCCGCAAAAACAACAACGCAAACGAAAACTATCTGGGATATATCAAGTAGCGTCATTTTGCCGTCTTGGCTATCGTTTTGCCGCTTGTTTGATTGTCACGCTCTTTTAGCTGACCGCACGCCGCGCTGATGTCAAGGCCCTTGCTTTGCCTGATAGTGCAGGTCACACCGTGATCGCGCAGATATGTCTGAAATGCCTCCATATCGGCCGTATTTGGTCGTCCGTATTCGCTGCCCTCGTGCGGGTTAAAGTAGATCAAATTTACCTTTGCCTTGATACCGTGCAGTAGTGAGACGAGCTTTTTGGCGTCTTTTATACCGTCGTTCATGTCTTTTATGACGAGATACTCAAACATCACTCGTTTGCGCATATCTATTGGAAAGCCCCTCACCGCCTCCATAACGGACTCGATTTTGTAGGCGTTATTTATAGGCATCAGTTTGCTGCGAAGCTCGTTAGTAACGGCGTGCAAAGATATCGCTAACAGCACGCCCAGATCCATCTCGCCGAGCTTTTTTATCTGGCTGCCTAACCCGCTCGTGCTAACTGTTTGGCGGCGCGGAGCGATAGCTAGCCCGTCGTTTTCCTTTAAAATTTTTATGGCTTTACTAACGTTTTCTAGATTATCCAGAGGCTCACCCATACCCATATATACGACGTTTACGCGGCGCTCATACGGGATTTTGTTTTCTCTTTTTATCCATAAAATTTGCCCTACGATCTCACCCGGCGTTAGGTTTCTCGTTAGTCCGCTCTTGCCTGTTAGGCAAAACGAACAGCCCATGCGGCAGCCTACCTGCGAGCTAACGCAGATCGTATAACGAGCATGGCGCGCTACTTCGCCGTTTTCGTCACTGAGCTCCTCTTTCATCGGCAGTAGCACGCTTTCTATCCGCAGTCCGTCTTTGAGCTCGAAAAGATATTTGATAGAGCCGTCGGCGCTCTGCTCAAATTTAACGCATTTTAGCGGGTCGAGGTAAAACTCCTGCGCCAAATTTGCACGCAGATCGTTCGGCAAATTTAGCATTTCATCAAAACTCGTTGCGTTTTTTTTGTATAGCCACTCGAAAATTTGCTTCGCGCGAAACGGCGGCGAGAGCTGTTCTTTTAGCTCATTTAATGTAAAATCAAGCAAATTTTTCAAATGATTTCCTTTTGTTTTAGGTATTTTTCGAGTTCTTTTTTGGCTTGCTCGTGGTTTCTGATAAAGTCTGCGTGTGCGTTTTTGTCGCAGAAATTCGTTGCGACGAATATGCCGTAAGCCGGAATTTGAAATTTTTGCGCGACTTTGAGGACGGCGAAAAATTCCATATTTTCTAAAAAATATCCACGGTCAAAAAGCTCGTGAGCTAAATTTTGGTCGGTCGTGATGAAATTTAATGAATTTACCTTGCATGTTCCACGTGGAACAATAGAAGCGATTTCACTTTCTGTCGGCGAATAGCTTTTGTTTTCTAGGCTTGAAATTTCTATATTTGCCGCGACAGAACTCTCGTAAATTTTTAAAATTTCACCCTCTCTGTATAGCCCTGCCGAGCCTACAAAAATAATCCCACTCGGCAGCGCGTTTAAAATTTTATCCGGATTTTGTGAAGTTTTCGCGCTTTGCAAAATAGGCGAATCTATCAAATTTAGCCTCTTGTCAAGCTGCCTATCAGCCGTCAAATTTTGCTCGTACCTACCGCAACCATCAACCATAGCTCGTTTTTGTAAAAGCGCCGTCAAATTTATGCTCATATCCACTAACCCGACGCCCATAGGTAGAGCGAATGCAAATACTTCATTTCGTCCCGCTGAAATAATCACGCCCTGCCCTCTTGCGCGCTAAATTTGAGCCCAAATTTCACAGCCTGACCTCGATGCCGTTTTGTCTGAGGTATGTTTTAAGCGCCTTAATCTCGATCTCTCTAAAGTGAAAGATCGACGCCGCTAGGCATGCGTCCGCGCCCGCTAAAAATGCGTCCTTAAAGTGCTCCATTTTGCCCGCGCCGCCGCTTGCGATGACGGGGATATCAAGCTCGCTAAAAATGCGCGTCAAATTTAACTCAAAGCCGTTTTTAACGCCATCGCAGTCCATCGACGTGAGTAAAATTTCGCCCGCGCCGCGCTCTTGCGCTTCTTTTGCCCAGGCAAGAGCGTCTTTGCCGGTATCTAGCCTGCCGCCGTTTATAAACACGCTATAGCCCTCGTCCGTTTTCTTCGCGTCAATCGCAACTACGACGCACTGCGAGCCGAATTTATTTGCCGCTTCGTCTATCAAATTTGGATTTTTTATCGCAGCCGAGTTGAGGCTGATTTTATCGCAGCCGACGTTTAGCAGGCGCGAGATATCGTCAATCGTGCGTATGCCGCCGCCAACAGTCAGCGGGATAAAAAGCTCGCGCGCAACGCGCTCTACGACGTCCACGATCGTATCGCGCCCCAGATGCGACGCCGTTATATCGAGGAAGCACAGCTCGTCCGCGCCCTCCTCGTTGTAGCGCTTGGCGACCTGCACCGGATCGCCCGCATCCACGAGACCTACGAAATTTACGCCCTTTACCACGCGTCCATCTTTGACGTCTAGGCACGGGATTATGCGTTTTGCAAAATGATTCATCGCTCTTCTTTAGCTAAAATTTGGCTTTATTTTAGCTAAATTTGACTTATCTAATCATTACATAAGATATTTTTGGGTAAAATCGGCGAAATTTAGGAAAAAAATGGAAAATATTAAAGCAAAAAAATGCTTCGGGCAAAATTTTTTACACGACGAAGCGACGCTAAACAAAATCATCCAAGCGATTCCCAAAGATACGCGAAATATCGTTGAGATTGGGCCTGGCTTAGGTGATTTGACATTTAGAATTTTGCGGATTTGCGGCGTAACTAGCTACGAGATAGATACCGAGCTTTTTGCGTTGCTGCAGAAAAAATTCGCAAACGAAATTCAAAACGGACGATTGAAACTTTTTTGCAAAGACGCGCTGGATCAATGGAGCGAAGACGGCCTAAGCGATGAGCCGTATTTTTTGGCGGCAAACCTGCCCTACTACGTCGCGACTAAGATGATCCTAAATGCGATCGAAGACGAGAAATGTCGCGGCCTGGTCGTGATGATACAAAAGGAAGTCGCGCTCAAATTTAGTGCAAAAAGCGGCGATAGAGATTTTAGCTCTTTGGCGATTTTAGCCTCGCTTCAAGGCGGCTGCGAGCTGCTTTTTGACGTGGATGCGAGCTGCTTTAACCCGCCGCCGAAGGTGACTTCCTCAGTTATAAAACTGCAAAAAAGTAAAAATTTAATAGGCGAAACGGGTATATTTGAGAGTAAATTTGAATACGAAAAATTTAAAACTTACCTCAAAATCGCCTTCAGCGCGCCTAGAAAAACGCTAATGAAAAATTTGAGTTCAAGCTATAAAAAGCTTGAAATAGAGCGAATTTTCAGTCTGCTAAATTTGAGCGCAAATATCCGTCCGCACGAGCTAAATGTCGATCTTTATCTAGAAGTATTTAAAAATTTAAAGGAAGATAATGAACGACAAGAACGAAGAAAAAGCGGTGGTCTCTCAGGGTAAGAGCAATAAAAAGCGTAGATTTCGCCCGAGAAATAAAAATAAACAAGAAAATTTAGATCAAAGCGCGCAAAACGGCGAGCAAAAAGCCAGCCAAAGCGTGATAGATAATTTCTTTTTAGAGCCTTTTGACTGCGGCGAACAGCATGCCAAAAACGGCGAGCAAACTAACGCTAACAAACAAAACGGCAAAAAAAATCGTAGTAAAAACAACAAACAAAACTCTCAAAATAGCGCGCAAAGCGAAAATAAAAACGCTAACAAGCAAGCCGCTAACGCCGAAAATCAAACAGCCGAAGCTAAGCCGAAAAAACAGCGAAAGCCGAAGAAAAATTTACCTGCCAAGCTAAGCGGAAACGAGCAGTGGCAGCAGGATATAGCTAGCGCGATGGAGGCGAACAAAGCAGTCCACGAACTACGCCTTGAGCCGATGAAATACCTAAACTCGACCGATCACAAGATTCGCGTCACGCCTCTTGGCGGACTGGGCGAGATCGGCGGAAATATGACGATATTTGAGACCGACACGAGCGCGATCATCGTTGATATCGGCATGAGCTTTCCTAGTGAGAGTATGCACGGCGTGGATATCCTGATCCCCGACTTTGACTACGTACGCAAGATAAAAGACAAGATAAAAGGCGTCGTCATCACGCACGCCCACGAGGATCATATCGGCGCGGTGCCCTACTTTTATAAAGAGTTTAAATTTCCTATTTATGCTACGCCGCTACCGCTCGGTATGATAAATAATAAATTTGAAGAGCATGGACTAAAGCAGGAGCGTTCGCTTTTCCGCTCGGTGGAGAAGCGCAAGCCGTATCTGATAGGGGATTTTGAGGTCGAGTGGATACACATCACCCACTCTATCATCGACGCTAGCGCACTTGCCATCACGACAAAGGCAGGCACCATCATCCACACTGGCGACTTTAAGATCGACCACACGCCGATCGACGGCTACCCAACAGACCTTGGCAGACTCGCATATTACGGCGAGCGCGGCGTACTGTGCCTCATGAGCGATAGCACAAACAGCTACCGAGAGGGCTTTACTAAAAGCGAAAGCAGCGTGGGTAAGACCTTTGACGCGATATTTTCCAAAGCTAAAGGCCGCGTGATAATGAGCACGTTTAGCTCCAATATCCACCGCGTCTATCAGGCGATCGACTGGGGACTAAAATACAACCGCAAAGTTTGCGTCATCGGCCGTAGCATGGAGCGCAACCTTTATACGGCGATGGAGCTTGGCTACATCAAACTCGATAAGAAAATTTTTATCGACGCTAACGAAGTCGGTAAGTTTAAAGATAACGAAGTGCTGATCGTTACCACCGGCTCTCAGGGCGAGACGATGAGCGCGCTATACCGAATGGCTACCGACGAGCACAAATATATAAAAATAAAGCCGACCGATCAGATCATCATCAGCTCAAAGGCGATCCCTGGCAACGAAAGCAGCGTCTCTACGGTGCTAAATTTCCTCATCAAGTCAGGCGCTAGCGTCGCGTATCAGGACTTTAGCGAGATACACGTGAGCGGTCACGCGGCGCAAGAGGAGCAAAAACTGATGCTGCGCCTAATAAAGCCTAAATTTTTCCTTCCCGTCCACGGCGAGTACAATCACATCGCAAAGCATAAAGAAACAGCCGTAGCCTGCGGCGTGGACGAGCGAAACATCTATCTGATGAGCGACGGCGATCAGATGGAAATTTGCCAAAAATACATGAAACGCGCCAAAACGGTAAAAACGGGCAAGGTTTTCATCGACAACCAAATCAACAAACAAATTTCAGACGACGTCGTGATCGATAGGCAAAATTTGGCTGAAGCGGGCGTCGTGATGATCATCGCGCAAATCTCTCGTCACGGCGCTAAGCTCATAAATAAGCCTCGCGTTATCAGCTACGGGCTCGTGGGCGATAAGCAAGACGGCGAGTTTAGAAAAGAGATGGAGGGCGTGCTGGAGCAGTATCTAAGCAACGTCAAAGAGGAGCTTCTAAAAGACGGCAGGATGCTCGAGGGGCAGGTGCGTCAAGTCATCCGCAAGCATATATTTAGAAAAGTTAAAAAATATCCGACCATCGTGCCGATCATATACCTGATGTAAGGGCGCAAAATGAGCGAGATGATAAAAGTAGCCGCTAACGTGCTAAATATGGAGGCTAACGAGCTAACAAGAAATGCCGAAATTTTAGACGGCGAATTTGAAAAAGCGGTCGAGATTTTATACCAAACCAAAGGCAAAGTCGTGGTCACGGGCGTAGGCAAGAGCGGACACGTCGGCGCCAAGATCGCCGCGACGCTTGCTAGTACTGGTACGCCTAGCTTTTTCATGCATCCGACCGAGGCGATGCACGGCGATCTAGGTATGATCGGCAAGGATGATACGCTACTAGCTATCAGCTTTAGCGGCGAGAGCGAGGAGCTAACCAAAATCCTGCCTCACGTACAGCGTTTTGGCGTGCCGATAGTTGCGATGGCGAAGGATAAATTTAGCACGCTGGGCAAATTTAGCGACGCGTTTGTGAAACTTGACGTTAGCAAAGAAGCCTGCCCGCTAGATGCCGCACCGACTAGCTCGACGACGCTAACGTTAGCCCTAGGTGATGCGTTAGCGGTTTGCCTGATGGAAAAGCGAGGCTTTAAAAAAGAGGATTTTGCAAATTTTCATCCAGGTGGAAGTCTTGGCAAGAGATTATTTTTAAAAGTAAAAGACGTGATGAGAAGCGAAAATTTGCCGATAGTCCGCTGGAATGCGAGCCTAAAACAAGCGATCGATACGATGACGCACGGTAAACTCGGCACCGTCCTTATTGTTGATAAAGACGGCGTTTTAGACGCGATTTTAAGTGACGGAGACCTTAGGCGCGCGCTAATGAGAGAGGATTTTGATCTAAACGATGCCGCGATCAAATACGCGACGCTAAAGCCAAAAGAGCTAAACGATAAAGAGATGTTAGCGATCGATGCGTTAGCGCTCATCGAGCGGTACAAGATACAGCTACTGGCCGTCGTGGAAAACGGCCTTCCGGTCGGTGTTTTACACATACACGACCTTGCAAATTTAGGACTATAAAATGCAAAAAAACAGGCTAAACAAATTTATATCGCATAACACGAGTTATTCGCGTAGAGAGGCCGACGAGCTCATAAAACAGGGCAAAGTTAGCGTAAATGGCCGCGTTGTTAGCGAGCTAGCTACTAGCGTTAGCGATGAGGATAAAGTAAAGATAAACAGCCGTCCCGTGAGGCTAAAAAAAGAATTTACCGTGATCGTTTATCACAAACAAAAAGGCGAGCTTGTTAGTAAAAAAGACGACCGCGGGCGCAAAACGATCTATGATAGTTTGGACCGACAGTTTGCTAAATTTGTTAGTATCGGGCGGCTTGACTACGCTAGCGAGGGACTACTTTTACTAACGGACGCTCCGGCGATCGCAACTGCGCTGATGAACAGCGACGTAGAGCGCGAATACTATCTAAAGGTAAAGGGCGAGATAACGCCTGAGGTAATAACGGCGATGAACGAGGGGTTTTTTGCCGCGGACGCTACTAAGGGCGCACATGCTAAAACCGCGATAAAATCGATGGAATTTAAGCCGTTTTTAGACTATAAAGTTTTTGGCTCGAGCGGCGGTTTTACGAAACTAAAAGTCGTGATAAACGAGGGACAAAACCGCGAACTACGCCGATTTTTCGGATATTTCGACCTTGAGGTAATGGATCTAAAACGCGTTAGTTTCGGTCGCGTAGATCTTGGTATGTTAAAACCTGGCAAATGGCGATATTTTGAAAACGGCGAATACGAAGCGCTGAGGGATTTTTTGAAAGTTAATAATATTAGATATTAGTATGGTGGAGTTAAGCGGGATCGAACCGCCGACCTCTTGAATGCCATTCAAGCGCTCTCCCAGCTGAGCTATAACCCCAATCATTGAAAGGATTTTGGAATTATATCATTTTTATCTTACGAAATTTTGAAATTTGATGAAATAAAATAAAATTTTAAGCAAAAATCAGCTAGAATCTCATTTCTCAAACAAAAATGCGGGAATAGCTCAGGGGTAGAGCACAACCTT
>CAUQMF010000059.1:0-12152 GCA_963518965.1 uncultured Campylobacter sp. | reverse complement strand
AGCTGAAATTTTGCTTTGTTTGAGCGAGTTTAAATTTACGCTTACTAGGCTTTGCTTCGTGCATCCAAAGGCGGGCGGTGCGGCAAATTTAGCACTTATCGAGGCTAAAAAAAGCTCAAAATCCTTAGCTCAAATTTTGCCTGCGATTTTCGTTTTTGAAGGCGGAGTTTATAGCAAAAAGGCGGCCCAAATTTTTGCCGCGGCAAATACGCAAAGCAAGGACGCGCTAGAGTGAATTTGCTTAGACAAAGCGGCTTTGGTTATGAATTTGACGCTAGCAAATGCGAACTGTGCGGCGGCAAGTGCTGCACGGGAGAAAGCGGCTATATATGGATAAGCTCGGCTGAAATTTCGGCGCTGGCGGAGCATCTAAAAATGAGAGAGGATGATTTTAGATCGCGATTTTTAGATAAATTCGGATATAAATTTAGCCTCAAAGAAAAGCCCTATGAGGGCGGATTTGCGTGCGTATTTTTTGACGAAACAGCAAAAAACTGCTCGGTTTACGACTTTCGCCCGAGCCAGTGCCGCACCTTTCCGTTTTGGGACTATTTTAAGGATAAAATCGATGAATTGGAGAAAGAATGCGCGGGAATAAGGCGATTTTAAAATTTATATTGGCGGTCTTGCTTGCTTGTTTTGCTACCGCTAAAGAGGACTTTGACGAGAATTTATACGTTATCAAGGCGCTTTTAGCGGTTGAAAACGCTAATCACGACGAGGCGACCGAGCTTTACGAGCAGCTTTACGAAAAGACCAAAAACACGGACTATCTAAAAGAGGCGCTCAGACTTGCGTTTTTTTCCAAAAACGTAAATTTTAAAAGCATTTTAGCGCTCAGCCAAAAGGTGCTAAAAGACGACGTGGACGTGCTTCGCATACAGGGCGCAAATTTGATGAGCGAAAATAAACTAGACGAAGCCGCAAAGATAATGCAAGAGCTCGTCAAAAAAGAAGACATCTCCAAAAACCACGTCATGCTCTCTGCCGTCTATTCGATGCAAAACAACAACAAAGCCGCTCTAAGCGAGCTAGAGCGCGCATACGAGCTAGATAGAAGCGTGGAAAATCTACTGCGAATAGTCGATCTTTTGTACAATAAAATGAACGATAAAAAAGAGGCGATCAGGTACCTAGAGAGCTCGCGCCGTATAGACGGCTGCGAGGTCGAGACCTGCACGGCGCTAGTCGATATTTACGCGCAAGACGGCCGCTACTCCGATATGATCGATGTTTATGAGGGGCTTTATGAAGCGACGAGAGAAAAAAACTATCTCGAAAAGGCGCTTGGCGTCTACGTCTATCAAAAAAACTACGACGCTGCGATCAAATTTTTACAAAAATACTCCTACAACGACGATGCTCTGATGGATCTTTACGCTGCGACGGGGGATTTTGCTAAGGCTTATAAAAAGGCACAGGATGCTTTCGATAAGAGCTTTAATCTCGAATACCAAGCCAAAATGGCGATATATCAATACGAAAGAGACACAAACAAACAAACCAAAAAGATAGATAAAGATAGTCTAAAGCAAGTCGTAAATAACTTTGAAAAATCGGCCGTAAAGCTAAATAACGCGCTATATCTAAACTACTACGGCTACCTACTCATCGACCACGATATAGACGCGAAAAAGGGGATAGATCTGGTAAATAAAGCCCTTAAGCTAGAGCCGGGATCGGTGTTTTATCTAGACTCGCTAGCATGGGGATACTATAAGCTAGGCGAGTGCAAAAAGGCCGACGAGATAATGCAGCAAACTCTTCATAACGAGGAATTTGTAAATTCGCCCGAGGGCAAGGAGCATATAAACGCTATCAAAGAGTGCCTAAAAAAGGGTAAAAAATGATACTAGATCAGATAATCGAACGAACGAAAGAGGACTTGGCGCTGCGAAAATCGCAAACACCTTTTGAAAAGCTCCAAGAGCTCGCGGTGAAAAATCATCGCGAGATAAAAGACGCGGCAAAGGCGCTAAAAAGCAGCTCAGACGAGCCGTATCGCATCATCGCCGAGGTCAAAAAAGCAAGCCCTAGCAAGGGGCTGATAAGGCAAAATTTCGCGCCCGTAGAGATAGCCAAAGAGTATGAAAAGGGCGGCGCAAACGCCATCTCGGTTCTAACTGAGCCGCATTTTTTTAAAGGAGATTTGGAGTATTTGGCGGCCATCAGACGCGAAAGCTCGCTGCCGCTACTTCGCAAGGATTTTATCGTAGACGAGTATCAAATTTTAGAAGCACTCGTTTACGGGGCTGATTTTATCCTGCTTATCGCAAAGGCTCTTAGCGCGGGTGAGTTAAAGCGGTTGCTTGATTACGCGCGCTTGCTCGGGCTTGAGGCTCTAGTGGAGGCGCACGACGAAGAGGACATAGAAAAGTCAAATTTCGCACGCGCAAAGATAGTCGGAGTAAATCACCGAAATTTAAGCACGTTTGAGATGGATATGAGCCTTTTCGAGAGGCTATTTTCTAAAATCAAAAACGCAAGCGTCATCGTCGCAGAAAGCGGTATCTACGAGCATTCGCAGCTAAAAGAGCTTCGCGCGCAAGGAGCCGACGCGTTTTTGATAGGCGAGCATTTTATGAGGCAAGAGGACTTGGTAAAAGCCGTAAAAACTGTAAAGGAGGGCTAGGATGGATCACATTTGTGCGCCGTGGAGGAGCGAATATTTCGGCAAAAAGGATCAGGGTTGCGTCTTTTGCAACGTCGTAAATCACCCGGAAAAAGATGCCGAGACGGGCGTTTTGTTCCGCGCAAAGCGGTGTTTTGGCATCATGAATCTCTACCCGTATACGCCGGGGCACTTTATGGTGATACCTTACGCGCATACCGATAATATCGAAAGCCTAGACGAGCAGACGTGGTCGCAGATGAGCGCCTATGTGCGCGAGGGCGTGAAAATTTTAAAACGCGAACTAAATGCGGCGGGCGTAAATATCGGGATGAATCTGGGCAAAGCAGGGGGTGCGGGCATCGCAGAGCACGTACACTATCATCTAGTACCGCGTTGGAGCGGAGATACGAACTTCATAACATCTATCGCCGAGGTGCGCGTAAACGGCGTGCCTTTTACTCCGCTTTACGAGAAGCTAAAAGCCGCATTTGCGGACGTTTGCTTTAATGAGCGGTAAATTTATTTTTACCAAATTATTTTTTGGTAGAATTATCAAAATTAAAAGATATTAAGGCATACGATGAGATTTATTTTGCCGATATTTTTGTCATTTTCTTTTGTTTTTGCAGATTTTGGCTGCGATGATGCTTTGGCTGAGAAGCAGCGATTTTTCTCGCAAAATTTAACATTTTCGGGAGAATTTGAGCCAAACTGCAATGACTCTATCTTGGGAATAAAAGAGGCTCAAATTTTACTCTCGGCCGCTCAAAAGATCCGCGCCGAAAGCCTTGCTTGCGTCGGAAATTTGGCGACTAAAAATTTAAACGAGTTTAAATTTAAGATCCTAAAAGCCTCTTATGCGCCCGAAGTTTACGCCAAAGAGCTAGAGAGTCCTGATGAATACGAAAAACTCGTATCGCAAAATAGAGCCAGGCTTCGCTACTGGGGACATCAAAGCCTAAGTAATTTCACGGTTTTTAAGGACTTTAACAAAGATTACAACGCCGTCTTGGGGCTGCTGGTAAACTACTACAAATCAAATTTCAAAATAGACGAAGGCAGCGCGATTTATTACGCTTCAAAGGTTGCAAACGAGTTTTTAAAATTTGCCGCGGCGACTTTGCAAAACGGCGATATGGACGAATTTACAAGAAAGGTTAGCGACCCGACCTTTACAAAATACGGCATAAATGAGGCGATATATTCGGGCGCCGTCTCGCAAAGCTCACTGCAAAACGCCTTTAACGCCGCGCTTCTTTACGAAAAAAGCGAGGACGTGATAAGAGAGTTTTTGCGCGCGGGCGTAAATTTAAACTACGGCTTTGAGAGTTCGCTGTTTTTCGCGCTAAAAAACCTAAATAACGTAAAGCTCCTTGTAGCTAGTGGCGCGGACGTAAACTATGCAAATCTGCTCGGCGTCACTCCGCTTTTTAAGGCCGTGCAACTAAACGATATAAATTTGGTTAAATTTCTACTCAAAAACGGAGCGCTGGTAAACAAAAGGCTGATAGACGTTAGCACCAAGCTTGCCTATAGCTCAAATTTGAGCGTCCAGTTGCCTGGTTTCGTGAAGCTCTGCGACTTTGACGCGGCTTCAAAAAGCGTACTGATGAGCGCGGCGGGGGCGGCTGATGTGGAGATATTGCAGCTTTTGGTAGATAACGGCGCGGATGTGCAGGCAGTGGATGATAACGGCCTAAATGCCCTAGACTACGCGATCATCGGTAAAAAAGAGATCAACGCGCAGTATCTAAGGGCGATGGGGCTTGAGTCAAATTTGATCACCGAATAAGGAGAAAATATGAAAGGAACGGCTTTTATCACGGGAGCTACGTCAGGATTTGGCGAAGCGATAGCTAGGATGCTAAGCCGCGAAGGCTACAAGATCGTAGCGCTCGCTCGCCGCAAAGAAAGGCTCGAGGCCTTAGCTAAGCAGCTTGGAAATACGCATATCATCGTCGCAGATATCCGCGATAAAAAGGCGGTTTTTGACGGCGTGGCAAATTTACCGCAGGAGTTTCGCGATATCGAAGTGCTCGTAAATAACGCAGGCCTGGCGCTGGGACTTGAAGGCGTGGCGGAGACTAGCATCGAGGATTTTGAGACGATGGTCGATACCAACATCAAAGGCTTTTTATACTCGACCAAGGCCGTTTTGCCCCTCATGATCGCGCGAAAGAGCGGCTATATCTTTAACCTAGGCTCAACCGCTGGCGCATGGCCGTATCCAGGCAGTCACGTTTATGGCGCTAGTAAGGCGTTTGTGAAGCAGTTTAGCAGAAATCTGCGCAACGACATCCGCGGCACCGGTATACGAGTGACCGAGATAGCTCCGGGTATCTGCAAGACCGAGTTTAGCGAGGTTCGCTTCGGCGGAGATAAGGCCAAAGCCGATGCGGTTTACGAAGGCGTGGAGTACATTACCGCCGAGGATATCGCGCAGATAGTCCTAAACTGCCTAAACATGCCTCACCGCGTCAATATCAACGTCGTCGAGGCAATGGCGACGCAGCAGACTTGGGCCGGACTTTTTATCGAGAAAAAGTAGGCTTTTAGCGTTAAATTTGCGGATTTTAGGATTAAATTCGGCCGTTTTTTAGTCAAATTTAATCCTAAATTTACGCCTGATTTTCAAAATTTTGAGCGGCGGAAGCGAGGCTACATTTACATTGCCCCAGCCCACTCAATTTTGAAAAGAAAATGCAAATTTAACCTTCTTTTCGTGTAAATGACGCACGGCTCGCTAAATGCCAAATTTGACCGATAAAACAAAGCTAAAATTTCCCGTAAAATCTAAACTATGAGCAAATTTAAATTTGGCGTTTGGCCCCATTTTAAGCAAATTTTCTCCAAAAGCTTCATTTTTAACATAAAATTTTAATAAAGAGCTAAAAATTTTGAATTCTAAGCGAATTTAAAACAAAAATTTAAGCCGCATTTAGCTAAATTTATGCCTTAAATACCGACCGATGGCACGCGGGGCGGAAAATTTGATTAAACCGACGAAAAACAAAAAGGAGTTTTTGATGAAAAAGATTTTATTTTTGTCGCTTTTGCCGATCTTGGCGCTAGCCGTAGATCCCGAAGTAGCGAAAAAAAATGCCGAAATTTTCGGCTTTTGGACGCTTATCCCGCCCGTGGTAGCGATAGTTTTGGCGTTTATCACCAAAGACGTCGTTTTGTCGCTGTTTATCGGTGTTTTTAGCGGTACGTTTCTCATAAACGTCATCGATTCAAGCATTCCGATGACCTTCGTAAAGGGCTTTACCGACATCGTAAAAAGGGTCGTGGGCTCGCTGGCCGATAGCTGGAATGCGGGCATCGTGCTTCAGGTGCTTTGTATCGGCGGCGTGGTCGCGCTCATCACCAAAATGGGCGGAACCAAGGCTGTGGCGATATGGCTGAGCAAAAAGGCTAAAACAGGCGTTTCTGCACAAATTTCAACCTGGGTGATGGGACTTTTCGTCTTTTTCGACGACTACGCAAACTCCCTCATCGTGGGGCCGATCATGCGACCGATAACGGATAAATTTAAAGTCAGCCGCGAAAAGCTAGCATTTATCATCGACGCTACGGCTGCGCCGGTTGCCGGACTAGCGGTCATTTCGACTTGGGTCGGGCTTGAGATCTCGCTAATCAAAGACGGCTACGGTCAAATCGGCGTAACGAATATAAATGCGTTTGGCATATTCGTCGAGACGATGCCTTATAGATTTTACAATCTTTTCATGCTATTTTTTATCGTCTGCACCGCATTTATGGGACGAGAATTTGCAGGTATGCTAAAGGCCGAGCGCAGAGCCAGAGCGGGCGAACTACACTCGGGAAATACCCGCATAGACGATGTCGAAGACAAAACTCTAGAGCCCAAAGAAAACATCAAACTACAAAGCTCAAACGCCGTAGTGCCGCTTTTGGTGCTGATTTTAGGAGCGTTCGTTAGTTTTTACTTTAGCGGATTTAGCGCGCTGGAAACGGATGCGAGCAAGGCGGCCGAGTTTGCGCTAGTGCAGGCCGCTCCGCTTTCGTTTCAGGCGTTTCAGTCTACTTTCGGTGCTGCCGATGCGTCCGTGGCGCTATTTCAGTCGGCTTTACTGGCTACGGTGGTAGCGATATTTATGGCCGTTTATAGGAAAATTTTAACCGTACGCGAGGCGATAGAGACCTGGGGTAAGGGCTGGAAAACCATGATCACTACGATCATCATCTTGCTTCTTGCGTGGTCGCTTAGCTCGGTTATCAAGGAGCTTGGCACGTCTAGGTATCTAGTCGAACTGCTTTCGCAGTCTACGCCAAAGATCGTCCTTCCGGCGGCTATTTTTATGCTTGGTTCGTTTATCAGCTTTTCTACCGGCACCAGCTACGGCACGATGGGTATCTTGATGCCTCTTGCGATACCGTTAGCTAATGCGGTCGGCATTCACGGCGGATTAGAGGGCGACGCCTTGCACGCGTATATGATAGTTAATATCTCAGCCGTTTTAACGGGCGCAATATTTGGCGATCACTGCTCGCCGATCTCGGATACTACGATACTTTCGTCTATGGGCGCAGGATGTAACCATATCGATCACGTCCAGACTCAGATGCCTTACGCGCTTACGGTCTGCGCCGTTAGCATTTTTGCTGGATATTTCCCGGTCGCGCTTGGCCTAAGCATCTGGATAGTGCTACCGTTTGGGCTTTTGATTACGGCATTAGTGGTTAGGTTTGTCGGGCAGAGGGTTTAAATTTGCCCGGTAAATTTTGTAAATTTTTAGGAGAATGCGGTAGTTGCACTCTTGATATGCCTTATGAGGAACAGGCTGAGTTTAAAAAAGATCTCATAAGGCGCGAATTTGAGCCGTTTTACCGCGGCGAATTTGAGTTTTTCGCCTCGCAGAGGGCCGGCTACCGCACGAGAGCGGAGTTTGGAATTTGGCGCGACGGCGAGGAGCTAAGATACACGATGTACGGCGCTAAAACTAGGCGCATCATGATAGATCAGTGTCCAAAAGTTGCCGCTCCTATCGCAAATTTGATGCCGCGTTTGCTTGAAGCGCTTATAAAAAATCAAATTTTAAAAGAGAGGCTCTTTGGCGCCGAGTTTATCTCGTGTGCTAGCGGCTTGCTCGTAACTCTGCTATATCATAAGCGCCTAGACGAGGCCGAGCAGAGCGAGATAGAAAGCTTAGCGCGCGAGCTTGCCGGTCACCGCGTGACGATCGCGGCAAGAGCAAAGGGACAAAAGCTGCTAAGCGGCGAGTTAAATTTGCTAGATAGCCTAAATATCGGCGGTAAAATTTACAAATTTACATTCGGCGACGGGGCTTTCATCCAGCCAAACACCGCCGTAAACGAAAAGATGGTCGCATGGGCGAAAGGCTGCGTAGAGCACGGCGCGGATCTGCTTGAGCTTTACTGCGGACACGGCAACTTTACCGTCCCGCTAGCTGAAAAATTTAAGCGCGTTTTGGCGACCGAGATATCCAAAAGCTCGATCGCAAACGCTCTAAAAAACTGCGAGCTAAACGGCGTAGATAACATCAAATTTTTGCGAATGAGCGCCGAGGAGCTGATGAGCGCGTTTGGGCGCGAGCGCGAGTTTAACCGCTTAAGAGAGCTTGATATCTTTAGCTACGACTTTTCGCACGTTTTGGTCGATCCGCCGCGCGCGGGACTTGATGAGAGCGTGATAAATTTCATCAAAAACTACGAAAATATCATCTATATCTCCTGTTCGCCGCAGAGTCTAAAACGCGATCTAGCGCAGCTTGCTATAACGCACGAGGCGGTTAAATTTGCCGTGTTTGATCAGTTTGCAAACACTGCTCACATCGAGTGCGGCGTGCTTTTAAGGAGTAAAAATGCCTAGCGAATTAAGGCAAATTTTATCCTCCGCTAAAAATATCGCGGTCGTGGGCCTTAGTCCAGATGAAAGCAAGCCTAGCAACGAGACGGCGAAATTTCTAATCGAGCGCGGATTTAATATTTTTCCCGTCTATCCAAAATTTGATGAAATTTTAGGGCGCAAGGTTTATAGAAATTTAACCCAAATAGATGAAAATATCGACATCGCCGTGATGTTTAGAAAGAGCGAGTTTGCTAGCGAGCTAGTAAAGGACGCCGTCAAAAAAGGCGTAAAAACGCTGTGGCTACAGCTGGGGATAACAAACGACGCAGCAGGCACGGTTGCTCGCGAAAACGGGATAAATTTCGTGCAGGATAAGTGTATAAAAATCGAGCTAAAAAAGCTTGAGTAGGCTAAAATTGACGGTGACGCGCGGTTTTGAGGCGGCGCCGTAAACGTAGCAGATAACGGCAAAAACGAAAATATAAATAAAAATAAAGCAAACCTAAGCAAAAATACGGTAAATAAACACGCGAGCAAAAGCGACGAAAAGTAAAATTTAAACAAATGAAAGGCTAAAATGATCTCTCTAAATAAAATAATCCAAGCCAAGCGCACGATAAGCGGCTTCGTGTATAAGACACCGTTTGCCTACAGCGCGAAACTAAGCCTAGCAAGCGGCGCGCTCATCTATCTAAAAGAAGAAAACCTCCAGCGCACGGGCGCATACAAGATCCGCGGCGCGTATAATAAAATCGCAAATTTAAGCTCAAACGAGCGCAAAAAAGGCGTAGTCGCAGCAAGCGCGGGCAATCACGCCCAAGGCGTCGCTATCTCGGCGCGCGAGTTTAAAACGCCGGCTACCATCGTGATGCCTGAGTCCACGCCGCTTTTAAAGGTGTTAGGCACAAAAGATCTAGGCGCCGAAGTCATCCTAAAGGGCGATAACTTCGACGAGGCCTACGCCTACGCCATAGAGTACGCCAAGCAGCAGGGCATGAGCTTTATCCATCCGTTTGACGACGAGTACGTGATGGCCGGGCAGGGCACGGTAGGACTTGAGATGCTTGATGATCTAGCCGAGCTTGAGACTATCATCGTGCCTGTGGGCGGCGGCGGGCTAATCAGCGGCATATCAAGCTGTGTAAAACAGGTAAATCCAGACATCCGCGTGGTCGCCGTGAGCGCAAAGGGCGCGCCTGCTATGTTTAATAGCTTTAGCGCTAAAAAGAGCATAAACTCAAAAAGCGTACGCACGATCGCCGACGGTATCGCAGTTCGCGACGCGAGCGAGATGACGCTG
This sequence comes from uncultured Campylobacter sp., assembly GCA_963518965.1. Classification (GTDB taxonomy): domain Bacteria; phylum Campylobacterota; class Campylobacteria; order Campylobacterales; family Campylobacteraceae; genus Campylobacter_A. Next base: position 2,405 of record CAUQMF010000059.1, on the reverse strand, counting down.
GCAAATATCCTAGAGTGCGTGGACGAGTTCGTGCAGGTCGATGACGAGGAGATCGCAAACGCGATTTTGTTCCTGCTCGAGACGCAAAAGATCGTGGTCGAGGGCGCGGGCGCGGTCGGGGTGGCCAGCATCCTGCACAATAAGGTCAAATTTAAAGCCGGCGAGCGTATCGGCATCGTGCTAAGCGGCGGGAATATCGACGTGCAAATGCTAAACGTCATCATCGAAAAGGGTCTCATCAAATCCCACCGCAAGATGGCGCTGCAAATCACGCTTATCGACAAACCCGGCGCGCTCATGAGCCTAACCGATAGCTTAAAGATCGCTAGCGCCAATATCGTAAAGATCGACTACGACCGCTTCTCTACGAGCCTAGAGTACGGCGACGCTAATATCACTATCACTCTAGAAACCAAGGGTAAAGACCACCAAGAACTAATCAAAAAAGTGCTCAGAGAGCATGATTTTAAATTTATTCAGGTGTTTTAGGCGGTTAAATTTGAGCTCAAATTTGCTTGCTAAATTTGAGCCGAATTTAAGCCCGTATCTTAAAGGTGCGGGTTTTGCTAAACCGCGCCGACCTTAAAAGCTTGCTAAATTTAAATTTACAATCCAAATTTATACCGATATAAAACAACCAAAAGCTCAAATTTAACGATTATTTTAACGAATTTCGCTAAAATCGCCTTTTAAAGGAGCAAAGATGATAGATGTTACGAGCCTTATTTTAGTGATTTTGCTGGCGATTTGCGTATTTATGATTTTTAGATTTAATAAAGCCTTAAAAACCGCGCAAAAGCCCGTGACTACGCAGATTAGCACCGAGATATCGCAACTAAAATCCATCGGCGAGCTATCCGTTTTTCAGGTCTATAGCAAAGAGATCGTGACCAAGACCGACCATGCATTCGGCAACTTCGGCAAGGAGTATTTGCGCTGGCTAGTGAGCGAGAAAAAGCTCTCGATGATATTTGAGTTTGAGATAAATTTCATCTACGACCTAACTAGTCCGCGCCTAGAGATCGTAAACGTCGCGAGTGAGGAGTATCTCATCAAGATGCCGCCTTGCAAATACAAATTTTCGATCGCGAATATGAAATTTTACGACGAGAAAAACGGTAAATTTATCCCGTTTTTGCTGCCTGATTCGCTAAACGGATTTTTCGGTAGTAGCTTTAGCGAAGAGGATAAAAACAGGCTCATCGAGGAGGCGCGCGCCGAGGTCGAAAAGATGTCCGTACGTCTGATAAATCAACTCCAGTCCAAGATCCACAAATCCGCGCGCGATACGCTAGAAGCGATCGCAAAGAGCTTCGGGGCTAGGGCGGTGAGATTTGAGTTTAACGACGAGGGCGAGCAGGTCAGGCTAAATCTGCAAAACGTGGCGTGAGGGCAAAATGGCATTTATAAAAGCGCTTTTGATAGGTAAAGCAAGGCAGTATGGTAGCCAGACGGCCACGGACGAGCTAGGCAAGGCGTGGCGCTCAGCGATATTTAAAAATGCGCAGACGGGCGAAATCTACGCAAACGAGCTTGGATTTGAGGGCGACGAGGTGGCCGACACTAAGCATCACGGCGGCGTAAATAAAGCCGTGTTTGCAAATTCGCTAGAAAACTATCCCGCGTGGGAAGCTTATCTTGGGCTTAAAAATTTGCCGCTGGGCGCGATGGGTGAAAATTTGACCGTTAGCGGACTAGATGAAACTAGCGTGAGCGTGGGCGACGTGCATAAAATCGGCTCATTAGTACTACAAGTAACCCAGCCGCGAAAACCGTGCTTTAAGCTCGCAAAACGCTGGGGAAATGCAAATTTAGCCAAAGAGATTTTTGCCACGGGATTAACCGGCTGGTACTATAAAGTACTAGAAAACGGCTCGTGCAAGGCCGGCTACGAGGTGGAAATCCTGCAAAAAAACGAAAATGCTCTAAGCGTAATGCAGATAAATAAACTGTTTTTAAATCCGAGCGAAAATTTGGATTTGTTGCCTAAATTTAGAGCGTTAGAAGCGCTGCCTGCTAGCTGGCAGGACGATATAAACAGACGCTTAAACGGCTCATATAGCACGGCTTTTATGGAAAAACTTTGAAAAAACGGCGAAAATTTGCCAAAAGGCTTGACAAATAAGGTAAAAATATATATAATCATCTTTCTTTTTTACAGACATTGGGGTATCGCCAAGCGGTAAGGCAATTGGTTTTGGTCCAATCATCCAGAGGTTCGAATCCTCTTACCCCATCCACTCAAATTTCATCGCGGAGTAGAGCAGTGGTAGCTCGTCGGGCTCATAACCCGAAGGTCGGCGGTTCAAATCCGTCCTCCGCAACCAAAACCCCATTTTATCGGTATTTAAGACCGCTTTTTAAAACGCTTAATTTATTCTAAAAAACCTACGCGCAAGCAAACA
>CAUQMF010000058.1:0-12204 GCA_963518965.1 uncultured Campylobacter sp. | reverse complement strand
AATTTGCAAGACTCTGCAGATAGCGGCTCCATGATGTCGATGCTTACGCAGTTTTTGGATCAGAACAAAGACGGCTCGATCGTGGATGATATTTTTAGGATCGCAGGCAACTTTTTCGGTAAAAAATAGACTTTAACTCCTTAAGGCCTTTGCTAAAATAATAAAACGGCAAAGGCCTTGAATTAAATCTTATTCGCAAATCTAAATTTTTCTTGCGTAAATTTAATCCCCATCCGTACAAAACCCATTTGCTACTGCCGATTATCCGCCTTATTTATGCCGATGATTTATTTTGAAAGATAAGCCTCAAAAACCGTAACAGCCTACGGCCTGCGCGAGCTACGGCTCAGCATAAAATCAAAGCTCGTCACTACGCTTTAAGCCCCGCAAAATTTGTTTTTTACGATTTTTATGAGAAAAATTTCTCTTTTTTGCTGATTTACCTTTAAAATGCGTCTTAGCGGGCTTAAATTTAGTTCTAAAATCTTAAATTTGATTTGCTTTATTATAATGTAAATCTAGTTTGATTATTTAAGTATTATTTCATTAAAGTCAAATTTAAATCTGAAATTTGTTTCTATTTTACACATTATAAAAGCAAAAAATGCCTACGTTCCGCGGCATATCTATGACGCCATAAAGAGTAACCAAGCGAAACAACGATAAATTTTTAACCGAAAAGCGCTGTTTAAAGCTCAAATTTTCTTTATTTAAAACATTAGACGATAACTTTTATCGCTTAAAAAGAGGCGATGAGAGATAATTACTCCGATTTAAATTTCTCACAAAGGATAAAAAATGAAAGACTTAACTTTGATGACCAACATCGAAGACCTAAGGCAAGTATGCTACCGCAACGTGCCTAAAATGTTTTATGAGTACGTAGACACGGGATCTTGGACGCAGACCACGTACCGCGAAAACCGCACGGACTTCGAGCCGATAAAATTTAAACAAAAAATCCTAGTAGATATGGCAAATCGCAGCTTAGAGACCCAGCTGCTAGGCAAAAAGGTAAAATTTCCGGCTATGACCGCGCCGGTGGGTTTTATGGGTATGATGTGGGCGGACGGCGAGATACATATGGCGCGCGCCGCTCAAAAATTCGGCATACCTTTTACGCTCTCTACTATGTCGATCTGCTCGATCGAAGACCTAGTCGAGGCCGGAATCGAACCGTTTTGGTTTCAGCTTTACGTTATGCGCGATAGGGAGTTTATGAAAGACCTAATCCGCAGGGCAAAAGCCGCAAACTGCTCCGCTCTCGTCGTCACGGTCGATCTGCAAGTGCTGGGAAATCGCCACCGCGATATCAAAAACGGTCTATCTACGCCGCCTAAATTTACGATACCAAATCTCATAAATCTAAGCACGAAAATCCCGTGGGGACTAAGGTATCTAAAAAATAGACGCTGGACGTTTAGAAATATCGCCGGCCACGCAAAAAACGTAAGCGATCTAAGCTCGCTAAGCTCATGGACCAAAGAGCAGTTTGATCCGAGCTTGCAGTGGAGCGACATCGAGGAGATCAAAAATCTCTGGGGCGGTAAGATAATTTTAAAAGGCATTATGTTGCCCGAAGACGCGCAGCTAGCCGTCAAGCACGGCGCAGACGCCATCATAGTATCAAACCACGGCGGACGTCAGATGGACGGCACCCTCTCCTCGATCAAGGCGCTACCTGATATCGTCGCAGCCGTCGGCGACAAAACCGAGGTGTGGATAGATAGCGGATTTTACACCGGCCAAGATATGCTAAAAGCGTGGGCTATGGGCGCAAAAGGCGTAATGCTCGGACGCGCGCCTGTTTACGGACTTGGCGCATACGGCGAGGAAGGCGTTACGCGAGCGTTGCAAATTTTATACGACGAGATGGATACGACGATGGCTTTTGCCGGACATAGGGATATCAAGGACGTAACAAGCGATATTTTGATCCCCGGCACCTACCCTACGCCAAGCGTTTAGGCGAGTTAGGCGGATTAGTCGGTATGCGGCTGCGCTAATCCGCCTTTATCTTATTTTAAACTTAAATTTAGGCGCTTGGACAAATTTATACCAAATTTACCGAGCGCCCTGCCTAGAGCAAATTTAACGCAGGCTCGCCGCATAAACCAAAGACGGCGCAAAATCTTAAATTTATCCTGCCGCCCGCAAGCTACGTCGCCTTTTTGCTTAACGTAAAATCTCTTAAAATATTGTAGCGACTAGCCTGGCCTAATCTTGGTTTAAAATCCCAAACAACGGCATTTTTGGATTTTACCTCTATAAAATTTACGAAACAAAGCAAAATTTGCCGACTCAAAAGATGATTTTACCCGCTTCTCTAGTTTTTGCCTTAAATTTAATCCGCCAGGTCTTGACAAAAGCTAACGCAGTTGCCGCTACTTAAAAATTCTCTCGTCAAATCACGCAGTCAGGCTTTGTCGGTTTTTGATTTATATTGGCAAGGCGTGGGGCTAAAGCCGAGTTTACGGGCGTATTTTCCGTTTTGCGGATATACCTTTAGCCTTGGCGTTTAGTCATTAAGCTTTAGCCGCTAAATTTGGCGCAGCCCACAAAAAGGCCGTTTCGCTCGCGCTCTTAGCCGAGTTTTTGATTGCGCCTAATTTGACGCGCCGTTTTGCAAAGCAAGGCTGTTTGCTAAATTTAAGTTGCCGCAACATCAAATTTATAAGATACCGAAGTAATAATAAAATCTTGACGCGCCAAAACAGTTTATTTTAGCCCTTTTTTAAGCTTTCTAATAAGAAATCTCGCCAAATGAAGCTCATCAAAAAGCGATTTTTCGATACAAAGCGGACGGTCAAAAATAAGATCGCAGATAATCTCGGCGCCAAGCACGGCCGTACAGAGTCCGCGCGAGCCGTGAGCGGTGCTTACGTAAACGTTTGGCACGTATTTTGGATGCGGATTGGGCTTACCTTTCGTCCAAAGCAGCGATTTGTAACTGTCTTTGTAAAAATCCTCGTCGTAAAGTCGCCCGATGAGCGCAAAGCGGTCGCCGCTATAACTGCGGTAGCCGACTTTTGAGCCGATTATTTGGATATTTTGCGGTATTTTAGACGCGATGCTTGAGCCGTTTTCAAGCGCGGTCAAATTTGCATCTCGCGCCTGTGTGGGGTTGCCCGCATTTTTGGCGCACAAATCCGCGCTTTTACTCAAATTTATATCGTTCCTACTCGCTTTGATACTATTTGGATTTTCAAAGTCGCCGTTTGGGTCGGTAGTCGAATTTAAATCCTGCTCGCCGCTTAAATTTAACCGCTCGCTTTTAGTAAATTTACCGTCCAAAAACTCGGCGACGTCGGCTAAATTTTTCTCGTCGTCGCTAGGGCGCGGCTCGTCTAAAAAAAGATTTCTATCATAAGTAGCGCCGATCACCTGCACGCCATCTGCAGGCGGGCAAACGTAGCCTTTGGCGCTAAAAGGCGCAGAGGTCCAGACGGCGGGCGCGATATGCGTAACCTGGCCGCGCACAGAGCTAAGCCTGATGTCGTAGTCCGCAAAGAGCTCCATACTCTCGCTGCCAGTAGCAAGCACGAGCACATCGGCGTCGATGCTTCGTCCGTCCTTAAAGTGCGCCATAACCGCGCCGCTCTCAAGCGTCTCAAAGCCCGTAAATTCGCAGTTTAAAAGCGTTTTTATACCCGCGCTTACAGCCTTGCACATCTTTCTAGGGCGAGCTTTTGCGCCGCTAAATATAAACGCGCTAGCGTAGGGCTCGCTATCAAATTTTAGCTCAAAAATGCCGTTATCCGCGTTAAATTCGCGCCACTCGTAAAAGCGCTCCAGCGTCTTTTGCTCGTACGCGTAGTCCGTCGCGCCGCAAAACTCTATCTCATCAGCGCCGAGGTTTTGGCTGTAAAAGCGCGCCGCCTGCAAAAACGCGTTCATATGCATGCGGCCTAAATTTACGGTCGGCTTCGTGATAAGCGGCATCAAAATCCCGCAGTGATTTCCGGAGCCGTTTAGCGCGATGTCGCTGCGCTTTTCGGCGATCGTGACGTCTAGGCCGCGCTCGCGCAACTTAAACGCGCAAACGCAGCCCGCCACTCCGCCGCCGATCACTAACGCCGTCCTTGGAGTGATCGTGGCGGCGGGGTCAAATCTACTAAACCAAATCTCGCTTTCAGCTTTCCGCTCGCCCGCAAATTTGGCACGTAGCATTTCGCGCTTTTTGCCGTAGCCTTTTAGCAAATTTACCTCAAAGCCGCTATTTTGCAGGGCTCTTTTTAGCGCGCCCGAGGCCGAATACGTGCAAACTCTAGCACCCAAAGCGCATAAATTTGCGATTTTAGCGCAAACCCGCTCGCTCCACATCGCTTCGTTTTTAGCGGGAGCAAAACCGTCCATAAAAACGGCGTCCGCGCTAAAACTAAGCTCGTCTAAAACCGTATCCACATCGCCAAAGCACAGCGTAAGCGTGACGTTTGGAGCTAAATTTAATCTATGAAATCCGCAAATAAGCGGCGGATAGGCATCCAAAAGCTCGCCTGAAACGTCCGCAAGCTCGCTAAAATTCGCGTAAATTTTAGCTAGATCGTCTCTAGCGATAGGCGTTTTTTCGATACTGACGAAATTTAAAAATTTATCCGAGTTTTTAAATCGTTTAAAAGCGCAGAGGAAATTTAGCCCCGCGCCAAATCCCGTCTCAAGCACGTTAAATTCGCTCTTTTTGTCCCAAATTTCATCAAAAACGGAGTTAAAAACGTACTCGCTCTGGCCTATGGGATCATCTGCGTTAAAGTAAATATCGTCAAATTCGGGACTAAACGGGACGGCGCCCCCAAAAACGACACGCGCGCTTTTCATCGTTGGTTTGAAAAATAGACGTCTATGCCGTCTGCAAGCCCCTTGGCTAGGGCGTCTTGGTATTTTGAGTTGTTTATTAGCTCGCCCTCGCTAGGATGCGTGATATAGCCGACTTCGACTAGGACCGCTGGCATCAGCGCGCCTACTAGTACCCAAAACGGAGCCTCGCGCACGCCGCCGTCGGCGGTCTTTGGTATCACGGTTTTAGCCTGCGCCAAAACTTCACGCTGAACGTCGATAGCTAGCTTGTTTGAGGCGATGATTTTTTCGCGATTAAGGAAATTTAAAAATGTCTGCTTAGAAAAATAGTTCATCTCATCGACGTCCGATTTATTTTCGAGCGCGGCGGCGTTTTTGCTACGCTCGGAGCGAGCCGGCGAGAGAAAAAAAGTCTCGATACCGCGCATAGAGGCGGTCTTTGCCTTGGTTGGGGCGGCATTTGCGTGGATAGATATGAAAAGATCCGCGGCCTTGTCGTTTGCATACTTCGTGCGGTCGCGAAGATTGATAAATTTATCCTTGCTGCGCGTGTAATAAACCTTGTAGCCGCGTCCTTGCAGCTCTTTGCCCGCCTTTTGCGCGATACTTAGCACGATATTTTTTTCTTTGAGCTGGCCGTTTACGGCGCCTGGATCGTCGCCGCCGTGCCCTGCATCAAGGACGATAACTTTGCCTTTAGCGCTTGTGATTTTTTTAGTACTTGCGGTTTTTGCCAAAGAAACGGGCGTCTCCTCCTCGGGCTTAGGTTTTGGAGCGATTTCTTGGTCGTTTTGGGCGGATTTAGCGGCTTGCTCGGCTTTGGTTTGCTGATTTTTAGGCTGAATTTTTTCGTTTTGTTTTGATTCTATTTGAGCTTTTTGAGCCGCTTTTTGAGGCTCTTTTAAATTTTCATTGCTTTTGCTTTCCGGCGTTTTAACACTTAAAGAGTCCGAATTTTGAGCGGTTGCTTTTGAAAATATAACGGATTGATTTTGGACGCGCAGCTTTAAATTATGCTTAAATTTATCGATGAACACCACCCTAACGGTATTTGCGTCAAACTGACTAATGCGGATCTCGTCGACTAGATAATTTTTGATCCTCTGCGGTTTACCCCCGCTCCAAATACCCTTAAATTCATATATGCTTTTATATGAACCTTTTTGATTTAGATCGGTCTTTTTTACGTCGCCACCGTCTAAAGGACGGCTAAATTTTAGCTCCAGCTTACCGCCGGTATCTGCCGCCTCTAGCAGATATAGAGTCTGCGTCTTTACGTTTTGCGCGTTTTTGCTAGATAGCGGAGCGGATGAAAGCTGTTTTAACTTAACCGGCTCTTTTTGCTCCGGCTCTTTTGCTTTGTTTTCTTTAGCGGGTTTGGACTCTTGTTTAGGGCTAGCGCTCTTTGGCTGCGGTATGCCGGCTAGCTCTTTTTCGTACGACTTGCTATCAAGCCCTAACGTTTTGGAGCTTTTTATGAGTCTAGTTAGGCTTTGGACTCTTAAATTTACATTATTTTCCATTATGGATTTTACGTAAAGCGTCCTTAGTTCTTGGTGCATGGCGATTTTATCTTTATTGCTTGCGCTAGCGAAATTTTTATCGAATTTATCTAGACTCGATAAAGCGCTAGCATAAACCGCACCGGTAAGAAAGAATAAAAATATTAAAAATACTTTAACTATCTTCGCCATTTATCAGTTTTTCAAATAGTTCTTTCACGCTTATGATCTCGTTTAGCCTGTATCCGTTAGCGCCGGTGAAAAACAGTCCCGTGTCCTTTCGTCCCGCAAATGCGTCGTAAAGACGGTCTGCGATACAGTAGCCGACTTCTTTAGCTTCCTTGCCGCGCTGGCACGGGCTTACGCAGTTGCTTACGCAGCTGATTTTGGGCCCTTGACGTTTATCCACTAAATTTAGCAAATTCGTCCTGACGCCGCGAGCCGGGTAGCCTACGGGGCTTTTGATTAGCTCGATGTCCTCTTTTTTGCAGTTTAAAAGTACTTGCTTAAATTCTTCCGAGGCGTCGCACTCGTGAGTGCCGATAAAGCGAGTGCCCATCTGTACGCCGTTTGCGCCTAGACTAATCGCCCTATCGATGTCGCTTTTATCCCAGATGCCGCCTGCGGCAAATAGCGGGATATCTCCCCACTCTTTGATCTCGGCCGCTACTTGTGGGATTAAATTTTCTAGGCTATACGCGGGATCTAGGCACTGCTCGTAGGTAAAGCCCTGGTGACCGCCGCTAAGAGGCCCTTCAAGCACCACCGCGTCAGGAAGCCTGCCGTAGCGCCCCTGCCAGCGTTTGCAGATGATTTTTAGCGCCTTTGCCGACGATACGATGGGTACCAAAGCGACATCTGGGAAACCGACCGTAAATTCGGGCAAATTCGTAGGCAAGCCAGCACCCGTGATGATCACGTTTATGCCGTGGTCGCAGGCGTCTTTTACGATGCGATCGTAGTCGTTGCTAGCATATAGGATATTTACACCAAGAGGCCTGTCGCCGCAAATTCTACGCGCGTTATCGATAACGGCTTTTAGCCCCGCGCGCGAGTAAAAATTTCCGCTACCGTATGGCTTGGCGTTTAGCTCTTTGGTGATGTATTTTCGCCCTTCGTAGTAGCCCGTTCCCACAGAGCTTATAACGCCTAGACCGCCTTCTAGGCTGACGTTTCCGGCGAGCCTATCCCAGCTGATGCCAAGCCCCATTCCGCCTTGGATTATGGGGTGAGCTATCTCGTATTTTCCGATTTTTACCGACATCACGTTACCTTTAATTTCGCAAATTTTCGCTTGCCTACCTGCAAGATATATTCGCCCACTTCTAGCTTTAACTGTTCGTCGCTTAGCTTTTTTTGATTTATGCTGACGGCGTTTGCGGCGATATCGCGGCGGGCTTGAGAGTTTGAGCTAGCTAGCCCGCACGCCGCTAGAGCTTCTACCACCCAAACGCCCGCTTTTAGCTCAAATTCGGCTATTTCGGTAGGGATTTGATTTTGCGAGTGCACGCGGTCAAATTCGGCCTTTGCCTCTTTTGCCGCCGCTTCGCCGTTATATCTGGCCGTGATTTCTAGCGCTAGGGCTTCTTTTACGGCTTTTGGATGAGCTTTGCCGTTAGCTACGTCCGCTTTTAAATTTGCGATTTCATCGGTACTTTTTTCGCTTAAAAGCTCGTACCAGCGCCACATCAGCTCGTCGCTGATACTTAGCGTTTTAGCAAACATATCGTTTGGCGCGTCGGTTACGCCGATATAGTTTCCTAGGCTCTTGCTCATTTTATTTACGCCGTCAAGCCCCTCTAAAAGCGGCATCATGATGACGGCTTGTTCTTTACCGACGTTATAAACTCGCTGCAAGGTTCGCCCCATCAGGAGGTTAAATTTCTGATCCGTGCCGCCCATTTCGATATCGCATTTCATCGCGACGCTATCGTAACCCTGCAAAAGCGGATACAAAAACTCGCTGATAGATATCGGACTGCCCGCGTTTAGACGCTTTTCAAAGTCGTCGCGCTCAAGCATCCTAGCCACGGGAAAGGTGCTAGTTAGCTCCACGATACCCGCAGCCCCTAGCTCGTTACACCATTTTGAGTTAAACATTATGCGCGTTTTGCTCGGATCTAAAATTTTAAACACCTGCTCCTCGTAGGTTTTGGCGTTTTTCTTAACGGTGTTTGCATCAAGTTTTTTTCTAGTCGCCGATTTACCGCTAGGATCGCCGATTTGCCCCGTTAAATCGCCTATTAAAAACTGCACTATCGCGCCGTGCTTTTGTAAAAAGGCCATCTTTTGAAGCACCACGGAGTGTCCTAGGTGCAAATCCGGAGCCGTCGGGTCAAAGCCTGCTTTAACGTGGAAATTTTCGCCTTTTTCGTAGTAGTTTTTTACTAAATTTTCTATGCGCTCCTCGTCTATCATCTCGGCGACGCCTTTTTTTATCTCGCTCATTATTTTGCTCAAATTTTCGCCCATTTTCTCTCCTAAATTTATTAATGTCCGTATGCGTCGTCAAGCGACACGAAGTCAATGATCTTGTAGCGATCTTTTAGCCGCTCTTTTATTTCGTTCACGTTTAAATTTTCGCCAAGCTCGATCGTTAGCTCGAAAAGATCGGCCGTAGCCTCTCTGGTTTCGGTGAGGCTGATCGTTACGAGGTCGATTTGCATTTTTGCCATAAACGTTAAAAACTCGGCTAGCGACCCGCGTCTGTTTTCAAGGCTCAAAATAATCTTAAATCTATGCGGAGCTATCTTCGTCCATTTAACGAAAATCATCTCGTTTTTCTCCTCCGCCAGCTTCATAAACCGTTCGCAAAGCTTGTGATGGACGGTGACGTGGTGATAGTTTCTAAAGCCCACGATATCGTCTCCGCGCTTTGGATTGCAGCAATAATCAAACTCGATGCTGTTTATTTTATGGTTCGAGTAGATCACGATATTTTCAAATTTTTGCTTTTTTACGTTATATTTATCCGTTAGCGCGATGGCAAACGGACGATCTTTTTTTACGTATTTTTTTAGCGCGTTTACGATGTCTTGTAAGTAAACCGAGTCAAATGCGGCCTTAAAAATTTTCTTGGTTAAATTTTCGCTATCCACCCACTGCGATATAGTTTCGGAAGGAACGCCGAAAATCCCGCTTAAAATCTCAAGCGCGACCATATTATTTATATCTCTTATCTTTTGCTTGCAGTATGAGCGTATCGTAGCTCTAGCCTTGCCAGTTTTTACGCTGCCTAGCCACGAACAACGGTATTTTGGCTCATCGCCCGTTACGATGCTTACTATGTCGCCATTTTTTAGCTCCGTTAGTAGCGGCACTCGCATACGGTTTACGTAGGCCTCTTTTGCATACAGTCCTACTTGCGTATGTATCTCGTAAGCATAATCAAGCGCGGTCGCGCCGCGAGGAAGCGTAAATATATCTCCCTTTGGCGAATAAACCGCGACGTCTTCTACATAGAGGCTATCTTTTGCGTATTCGTAGAGCTCTTCCGGATTTTCGTTCGCCTCTTCTATGCCGTTTTCTATACCGCTGATGTCGCTTAGCCAGTCGAGTTTCGGGTTTAAAAAGCCGCCGCTTTTATATTTCCAGTGCGCCGCGACGCCGTACTCTGCGGTTTTATGCATATCAAAGGTACGAATTTGCACCTCAAAGATGCTTTTGTTATCAAATATCGTCGTGTGTATGGTTTGGTAACCGTTTTGCTTAGGAAGCGCGATATAGTCTTTAAAACGCGAGATTAGAGGATTAAAATTTATATGTAAATTTCCAAGCACCAAATAGCAATCCTGCGGCTCTTTAACCAGCACGCGAGCGGCTAGCAGATCCAGCACCTCCTCTATAGAGATACCTTTTCGCTGCATTTTTAGATAGATAGAGTAGTGGTGCTTGACGCGCTTTTGTATCTCAAAGTCTGTTTCGCTAAAACCGTTTTCAAGCAAAATTTGAAAAATTTTATCGGTAAACGCGTTTAGCTTTAGTACGAGCTGTTGCTTATGCTCGTTTAGATAGTCGTCTATTTTTTTGTATTCTTCCGGTAAAGCGTATTTAAAACTAAGATCGTCAAGTACGTTCTTTATGGACGAGATACCTAATCTATGCGCGATAGGAGCATAAACCATCAGCGTCTCTTCGGCGATTCGTTTTTGCTTTTCGGGGCGCAATGCCTCTAGCGTTAGCATATTATGCAGTCTATCGCAAAGCTTCACCACGAGCACCCTTACGTCCTCGATCGATATAAGAAGCATCTTGCGAAAGGTCATCGCAGAAGCCGCCAGGCGCTCGTTTGACTCCGAGCTAGCTAGCTTATCTTCTCTGATAGCTACGATTTTAGTTAGTCCTTCGACTAGCTTTGCTACCTCTTCGCCAAAGTCCTCACGTACGCTTTCTATCGATCTATCCGTATCCTCGACTACGTCGTGCAGCAAGGCGGCTATAATCATATCCTCATCAGCGCCCATATGCGCTACGATGCAAGCTACTAGGATAGGGTGTATCGCGTATGGTTCGCCGCTTTTTCTAAACTGTCCGGCATGAGAGATGACGCAGCACTCGACGGCGCGCTCTAAATTCGGAGTAAAGCACACTAGCGAGCTAAGTAGCGCACGCGCCTGCGATACGTCTTTGCATGCAAGTACGTCGTCTATTAGCTGCTCTAGTAAAAATCCGCTATTTGGCTGCTTCAACTATGCCCTCTAAAGCTATTTTGCCCTCGGCTATCTCGCGTAGGGCGATATCGGCAAATTTCATCTTGCTAACGTCGATATCAAGCAGGCTTTTTGCTCCGCCGGCTAGCGCCTCGGCCCTTTTGGCTACGACTAGAGCAAGCTTATATCTATCGTCTCCGACGAGTTTTAAAGCCCTTGCCGCTACTTCTTCAGATCTCATTTATTCTCCTTAAATTTAATTTCTCACGACGGAGCAAAACGCACTCTCGTCGCCTTGTATGATTTTAAGCAAATTCCCGTCTTTAAACATATTACAGACTAAGATCGGTAGAGAGTTATCTTTAGCTAGCGCTATGGCCGTATCGTCCATCACTTTGATATCGTCGCTCATGGCAAGCTCGTAGTTTAGCTCTTTTAGCAGCGTCGCGTCGTCGAATTTATTCGGATCTTTATCGTAAACGCCGTCTACTTTAGTGGCCTTGATGATCATATCCGAATCAATCTCGATAGCGCGCAGAGTCGCAGCCGTATCGGTAGTGAAAAACGGATTTCCCGTACCTGCGGCAAATATCACCACGCGGCCTTTTTCAAGGTGCCTATTTGCGCGTCCTACGATAAAAGTCTCGCAGATAGCCTCCATCTTTATCGCGCTTTGTACGCGTACGTCTAGGCCTACGCTCTCTAGCGCTTCTCTCATCGCGATAGAGTTTATCACGGTAGCTAGCATGCCCATGTGATCGCCGCTAGTGCGCTTTATGATGCCGTCTCTAGCCGCGCTAACTCCGCGTATGATGTTGCCTCCGCCGATAACGATACCCACTTGGATGCCGTTTTCTACCAGCTCTTTTATCTGTTTTGCGATAAATTTAAGCACCGCGTTATCTATACCAAAGCCGCTATCTCCGGCTAACGCCTCGCCCGAAAATTTAACTAAAATTCGCTTCTTTTTCTCCATTTTTCATCTCCTTAAAATTTTGCGATTTTAACTAAATTTGCTTTAAATTTTGCTAATCCGCCCGAAAAACGGCTATTTTAAGCCGATTATCTCAAGCGGATCTATATGATAGTTTTTTTGCGTAACTTCAAAGGTAAGGTCTCGCTGAACGCGGCCGATGACGTAGCCTTTTTGCACTTTAGCGCCTACTTTTACGGTAGGAGCGATCTGGCTAAGGTGCGCGTAGATAGTGTGGATGCCGTTTGGATTTTCTATGATTATAACTTTATCCAGCATCGCGGTT
>CAUQMF010000057.1:0-12361 GCA_963518965.1 uncultured Campylobacter sp. | reverse complement strand
GGGTGGTCTTGAGGACGTAAACGAGCTGCGCGGACACCGCCGCACATACATAGGCGCGATGCCGGGCCGTATCGTACAGGGGCTCATCGAAGCCAGGCAAATGAACCCCGTCGTGGTGCTAGACGAGATAGACAAGGTCGGTAGGAGCTTTCGTGGCGACCCGACGGCGGTACTGCTAGAGATATTGGATCCTGAGCAAAATAACAAATTTAGGGATTATTATTTAAATTTTAATATCGACCTAAGCAAGGTCGTTTTCGTAGCGACTGCAAACGACGTCGGCGCCATACCGCCCGCGCTTCGCGACAGGATGGAGTTTATCGAGCTTAGCTCATACACTCCGCAGGAAAAATTTGAGATCGCTAAAAAATATCTAATCCCTCAAGAGCTCAAAAAACACGGCCTAAAGCCCGGCGAAGTGACCCTAGGCAAAGACGTGCTAAGCCTCATCATCTCAGACTACACGCGCGAAAGCGGGGTGCGAAACCTGCGCCGCCGACTGGCCGATATCTTTAGAAAGGCGGCAAAAAGGCTTCTGGGGGGCGAGGCGCAAAAGATAACCGTGACGACTAAAAATTTGAACGAGTTTTTAGAAAAGAAGGTTTATGAAATCGAGCATGCGGACAAAAAGCCCCAGATAGGCCAGGTAAACGGGCTAGCGTGGACGAGCGTAGGCGGCGACGTGCTAAAGATCGAAGCTATACGCATACAGGGCAAGGGTGGCCTGCAGATAACGGGGTCTTTGGGCGAGGTGATGAAAGAAAGCGCGTATATCGCATTTAGCCTCGTTAAAGTGCTAATCGATGCTAAAAAGATAAAAGTGCCCTCTAAAATCATCCCGAGCCTGCCTGAGGACGTCAAAGACGGCGTGAAAAAAGAGCTAAGCCCTAGCGAAGTGTATCGCCGATATGATTTGCATATCCACGTGCCCGAGGGCGCTACGCCAAAAGATGGGCCGAGCGCGGGTATCACGATGGTGACTGCGATCGCTTCGATCCTAACGGATACCAAAGTGCGAAGCGATGTGGCGATGACGGGCGAGATCACGCTAAGCGGCCGCGTGCTGCCTATCGGCGGGCTAAAAGAAAAACTCATAGCCGCGCATAAGGCCGGTATCAAAACCGCTCTGATACCGCGCAAAAACTATGAGCGCGACCTGGGCGACATCCCGCAAGACGTCAAAAACGATATGCAAATTTTACCCGTGGACGTCATCGAAGACGTGCTAAAAAATGCGTTCGTCGCAAAATAACTTTTGAAATTTGATCAAATTTAGCCTCGCTTGCGGGGCTAAGTTTATCGCTCATATTCGAAAAATCTACTTTAAATTTACCGCTATTTTCGGTTTGCGTAAATAGACCGAGCCTCGCGGCTAAAATTTGGCAAATTTTAATCAAGCCGGTATTTCTAAGAGGTAAAAGCGAATTTTAGACGTCTTTATGACAAATAGCTTAAATTTGGGTTTAAAGATAAATAAGCGAAAATTTTAAGCCCCTTGCGCGTATTTTGATATTTTCGCGTTTTTGGGCCTCATTTGCTTAATGCGGCGGCGTAGTTACGATTTGAAGCGCCGAGGGCGGACTGGCCCGCCCATTTGAGAGGGGGTGGGCTAAATTTGTTTGCATCCCCACTCGGGATAAAATTTTCTAACGTAAGCGTTTAGCTCTCTTTCGGCGTCGCTATACTCGCGGTTTGAAGCGTTTTTAGCGTCAAATTCGCCGTCATGCCCATCGCCCAAAAACTCCGTTATCATACCCGCGCCAAGCGTCGCGTTGGTATAGCGGTCGATCACGATAAAAGAGCCGCTTTGGCGGTTTTGCTCGTATAGATCCGCGCATACGCTCTTATCTAGGCTCACGGCGCATTTTGCGATGTCGTTTAGCTCCAAACGTTCGGCTTTAAGCTTTTCAAAATTATTAACGTCGCGTTTATATAAAATTTCATCAAACTGCGCGTTTATCAAGTTTGAGTTGATTTTGATTAGATATTGCTCGCCGGGCGTTAGCGGCGCTTCGTTCATCCAGACGATATTTGCGTTAAATTTTCGCGTTACTTGCGGTAAATTTGCAGGCTTTGCTATCATATCGCCGCGGCTAACGTCTACCTCGCGGTCGAGGCAAAGCGTGATAGCTTGGGGCGCAAAGGCTTGGGGTGCGGTTTTAAACGCGTCGTCTTTGCCTTTGACGCCAAGGTCTAGGTTGTCAGTCGTTACTATGGATTTTACGCGCGCTTTTTTATTTGACGGCAGTACGACTACTTCGTCGTTTTCGCGTATTTCGCCGCCCGTTATAGTACCGCAGTAGCCGCGGAAATTTAGATGCGGGCGATTTACGTACTGCACGGCGAATCTAAACTCGCTAGGGCGGTCCGGATTAACGTCTAGCGCGTCTAGCATCGGCAGTAACGCAAGCCCTTTATACCACGGCGTATTTTCGCTATTTTTTAAGATATTATCGCCGTTTA
Source organism: uncultured Campylobacter sp. (assembly GCA_963518965.1). GTDB lineage: Bacteria > Campylobacterota > Campylobacteria > Campylobacterales > Campylobacteraceae > Campylobacter_A. The sequence continues at coordinate 9,898 of CAUQMF010000057.1, read as the reverse complement.
GCGCGCTAATGGGGATAAAGTCGAATTTTATCCGCTCGCTATGAGGTAAATTTCGGCTCATTTTTAGATAATCGCTCTTAATGTCCTCAAAAACGTCCTGCCTAAAATCCATCAGATCCATTTTATTTATCGCTACTATAATGTGCCTAATGCCTAGCAAGCTAGCGATAAACGAGTGGCGTTTGCTCTGCGTTAAAACGCCTTTTCTAGCGTCGATTAAGATAACCGCGACGTCCGCCGTACTCGCGGCAGTCGCCATATTTCTGGTGTATTGCTCGTGGCCGGGGGTGTCGGCGATGATGTATTTTTTCTTATCGGTGCTAAAAAATCTATACGCCACGTCGATCGTGATGCCTTGTTCGCGCTCGCTGGCTAGTCCGTCTACTAAATTTGCGAAATCTATCTCGCCGCGTTCGTTTCTAGCGCCGTTTAGCTGGTCTTCAAAGATACCCTTAGCGTCGTAAAGCAACCTGCCTATTAGCGTAGATTTGCCGTCGTCTACGCTGCCGCACGTGATAAAGCGCAAAATATCTACGCTCTCGTTTCGCTTTAAAAATTCTCTCAAATCCATTAAAAATACCCCTCTTGTTTTTTTGCTTCCATCGACGAGCCTTCGTCTGAGTCTATGAGCCTGCCTTGGCGCTCGCCGCTGTTTGCTACCAAAAGCTCGGCTACGATCTTTTCTAGCGTATCGGCTGCTGAGCTAATAGCTCCCGTTAGCGGGTAGCAGCCTAGCGTGCGAAAGCGCACCAGCTCGTCTTTGGCGGAGGCTCTAAGTTCTTCCGGCATTCGCTCGTCGTCTACTAAAATTTTAGCGCCCTTATACTCCACGACGGGGCGGACTTTGGCAAAATACAGGCTTGGAATCGGGATATTTTCAAGCATTATGTACTGCCAAATATCAAGCTCGGTCCAGTTGCTAAGCGGAAATACGCGGATACTTTCATTTTCCTTTATGCGGCCGTTGTAGATATTCCATAGCTCGGGGCGCTGATTTTTAGGGTCCCAGCGGTGAAATTTATCGCGAAAGGAGTAGATACGCTCTTTTGCGCGGGACTTCTCCTCGTCGCGCCTAGCTCCGCCGAAAACCGCGTCGAATTTATACGTATCTAGCATCTGTTTTAGCCCCTGCGTTTTCATGATATCCGTGTGCATGGAGCTGCCGTGTATAAAAGGCGAAATGTCCATCTGCTCGCCTTTTGGATTTACGTAGACGATTAGCTTCATGCCGCTTTCTTTGGCTCTGCGGTCGCGAAACTCTATCATCTCGCGAAATTTCCACAGCGTATCGACGTGCACCAGCGGCACGGGCGGCACGGCGGGATAAAACGCCTTTTGCAACAAGTGCAGCATCACGGAGCTATCCTTGCCGATACTATAAAGCATCGCCGGATTTTTAAACTCTGCGACCACTTCGCGCATTATATGTATCGACTGTGCTTCTAGGGCTTGAAGATGGGTTAAATTTTGCATATTTCTCCTTTTTTATTAAATTTAACTGCTTTTTAGCGGCGACTTGAAATTCGCCGTTTAAATTTGGGCTTTTTTAGCTCGCTCATTCGTCCGCCCGCTCGTTTTCTCGCTAACTTTGCTTGCGGGCGCTAACTCCCGCTTTTTCGCGCTTGCACCGGCTACATAGCTAAATTTAGCACCGTCAAGATGCGGGTCTAGACGCGTAAAATTTAGCCGAATTTAACCTCAAATTCGAGCGCAAAGAGCTAAGGCGAAGTATCGCGAGACGGATTTAAGGGCTTTGCTTCCCTTGCGGTCGCAACGTAAAAATTTAGTAAAGATAAGACGCGTAGTCTATCAAGCTAAATTTTGAGCTCCGTTAAAGACGCTTGCAAGACGAGCCGCCGGCTACAAAATTTAATCTCGCCCTTTTATATGCAGCCCGCACTCTTTGTGGTTGGGATCCTCCCACCACCACCTGCCCGCGCGTATATCCTCGCCCGGTTTTATCGCGCGGGTACAGGGTTCGCAGCCGATACTGGCGTACCCCTTCGCATAAAGCTCGTTTACGGGCAAATTTAGCTCGCGCGCGACGCCCCACATAAACTCGTCGCTAAAATCAAATAGCGGGTTGATTTTTTTTAAATTAAAATTCGCGTCCGTTTCGCACAGGCTAGCGTCCGTTCTAGTTACGCTTTGCGCCGCGCGTATGCCGCTTATCCACGCCTCTTTTTTGTTTAGCGCCTCGCGCAAAGGGATCATTTTTCGTTGGTGGCAACAAAATTTGCGGTTTTCTACGCTATCTCTCATGCCCCATTGCCCGATCTTTTCATCCACTCGGGCTAGCGTCTCGCCGCTAATGGCGTATGTTTTTATCTTGATACCAAAAAATTTCTCTACCTCTTTTTGATACTCTAAACTCTCTTTAAAAAGCTTATGCGTATCGAGGGTAAAAATTTCAAGCCTATCTAGATCAAAGCCTGATTTTAGAGCCATATCTATCGCGATACAGTCCTCTATCTGGTGCGAAAACGCCAGCGCGACGCGCCCTTTTATCTCTGCCAAAACCGCCGCCAAACGCGACGTCGCTTCATTATATGTAGTAATCACAAAAACTCCCGTCTTCTTGCGAGTAGCTATGCACGCTAGTAAAATTTAGATATACGAATTTTAAATTTTTCTCTTTTATGTCTTTAAATTTCGCACTCGTGATATCGACTTCGACCATATCCGCACTCTCTTGCATCTTAATATCAAGCCTAATGCGAGAGCCTAAAATTCGGCTATGCACGATCTCGCCTTTTTTAGAACCGACGCTGTATTCAAAGCCAAGCTCTATCTCGTGAGGCCGCACGAAAAGCAGATCTCCCGCGCTCTCGTCGCTTACTATACCATCCGCGCCCACTCTGCCGCGAAAGAGATTTACGTTGCCTAAAAAGCTATACACGAAAGGATTGGCCGGTTTTTCGTAAACGTCTACGGGCGTGCCTACTTGCTGGATCTCGCCTTTATTCATCACGACTATTTTATCGCTTACTTCTAGCGCTTCTTCTTGATCGTGCGTAACGAACACGCTAGTAATGTGAATCTCGTCGTGTAGTTTTCTTAGCCACCTGCGTAAATCGGCTCTAACCTTTGCGTCCAGCGCCCCAAACGGCTCGTCTAGCAGCAAAATTTTAGGCTCCACCGCTAGCGCCCTAGCTAGCGCCACGCGCTGTTTTTGCCCGCCGCTTAGCTCATCGGGAAAGCGCCCCGCTAAGCTTTCTAGCTGGATCATTTTTAGCAGGTGCATGACGCGCTGCTTTATCTCGTCTTTGCTAGGGCGCGAGGCTTTTGGACGGACGTTTAGTCCAAACGCTATGTTATCAAACACGCTCATATGCCTAAATAGCGCGTAGTGTTGAAAAACAAAGCCTATGCCGCGTTCTTTTATGCTTTTGCGGCTGACGTTTTCGCCGAAAAACGAGATTTCGCCGCTACCTGCGTTTTCTAAGCCCGCGATTATGCGAAGCAGCGTCGTTTTGCCGCTACCGCTAGGTCCTAAAAGCGCGGTTAGCTCGCCTTTGTTTATCTCTAAATTTACGTTTTTAAGCGCGACGAAATCGCCGAAATTTTTATTTAAATTCGATATTTTTATACCCATTTAGCTCCTTTTGCTAGCTTTTTGAACTAAAAATTTTAGCGCCAGCGTGACTACCGAGAGCAGCAGCAGCAAGCTAGCTACGCTAAAAGCCGCTACGTAAAGATAGTCGCTATATAAAATTTCTATATAAAGGGGCATCGTGGTAGTTAGCCCGATTATCTTGCCGCTTACGACCGCCACGGCGCCGAATTCGCCCATCGCTCTGGCGTTTGTTAGCACTACGCCGTAAAACAGTCCCCATTTTATGTTCGGCAACGTAACGCTAAAAAACGTGCGAAGTCCGCTAGCACCCAGGCTAAACGCCGCCTCTTCCTCGCTATTTCCTTGCTCTTGCATTAACAAAAGCGTCTCCTTGGCTACAAATGGAAAGGTAACGAATGCGCTAGCTAGTAAAATCCCCGGCAGCGCAAAAATCACGTCGAAATTTAACGCGCTAAAAAATTTTCCCAAAAAGCCGCTATTTCCAAAAAGCAGCACAAACATTAGCCCCGCAATAACGGGCGAAACGGCAAATGGCATATCTAAAAGCGTAAGTAGCACCGTCTTGCCGCGAAACTCGAATTTCGCCGCCGCGTAGGCTATCATAACGCCAAATACGGTATTTATAACCACGCAAAATCCCGCGCAAAGCAGGCTAAGCTTTACCGCACTAAGCGCATAGTCGTCGCTAATCGCGCCAAAATAGCCGCTAAGCCCGTCTTTTAGGGCTTCTGATACGATGGTATAAATCGGAAGCGCGATAAAAACGAATAAAAACGCGGCGCTAATTAAAAGCAAAACGGGCTTTAAAATTTTCGGTTCGCTCATTTTGCGACCTTTTTTTGTATGAAATTTATCAAAAATAGCGAGGTAAACGCTACTAAAATCATGAAAAATCCGATTACGGCGGCTTCTTGATAATTAAAACTATCTAGGCGCGAGACGATTAAAACGGGTAAAATTTCGCTTTTAAATGGGATGTTGCTCGAAATAAAAATGACCGAGCCGTATTCGCCAAGGCCTCTGGCAAAGGCTAGCGCAAAACCCGTTATCAAGGACGGAAGCAGGCTTGGAAGCATTATTAGCCTAAAAATTTGCCAAAAATTCGCGCCTAAATTTTCGGCCGCTTCAAGCACTTGTTTGTCAAAATCTTTTATAACAGGCTCCTTCGTTCGCACTACAAACGGCATGCTTACGAATACCAAAACGATTACGACGCAAGTAAAATCCGCCCCTTGCAAATCTATACCGAGCCTTAAAAGCGCAGCGCCCATAACGCCGCCGTGCGAGAATAAATACGCCAGGCAAATCCCAGCCACCGCCGTAGGCAGCGCAAAAGGAATATCTATAAGCGAGCTAATAAAGACTTTGCCCCAAAATTCGTAACGCGCCAGGCACCACGCGATAATAAAACCGAAAAGCGAATTTATCGCGGCGGCGACGAAAGAAGCCGTAAATGAAAATTTAAGTGCCGATAATACGCGAGGATCGCTAATAACGGCTAAAATTTCGCCTATGCCGCCCTTAAAGCTAAAGGCGCCCAGAGCCGCCAGCGGCAGTAAAACCAAAAAGCAAACGTAGCTAGCGCCAAGACCGAAGCAGATATTAAATCCCGGCAAAATAGAGGGCTTTTTAAGTAAAAATTTTCTCATTTTTTGCCCTTTGCTACGATCTCGTAAATTTTATCAAACTCGCCCCCGTCGCTAAAATGCCGCTTTTGCGCCGCGTCCCAGCCGCCAAAGCTCTCTATGCTTATTAAATTTATTCGCGGGAAAATTTTCTCGTATTTTTTAGCGACGTTTTCGTCCGTCGGGCGGAAGAAATTTTTTGCGATAATCTCCTGCGCATCGGGCAAATAAAGGCGCGCCAGATATTCGCGGGCAAGCGGGACGTTGCCGTTTGCGGTGGCGTTTTTGCTTAAAACCGCGACAGGAGGCTGCGCTAGGATGCTAAGGCTCGGGTAAATAATCTCAAACTCGTTCTCTCCTAGCCTTGCTTTGCTAAGATACGCTTCGTTTTCCCAAGCGATCATCGCGTCGCCGATACCGCGGCGTATGAAAGTGTTCGCCGATCCGCGAGCGCCTGCATCTAGTACGGGAGCGTTGGCGTAAAGTTTAACCAAAAACTCGCGAATTTTATCCTCGTCGCCGTTAAATTTAGCCGCTGCGTAGGCGTATGCGGCTAGGTGGTTATACCTCGCGCCGCCTGATGTTTTGGGATTTGGCGTTACGATTTTTACGTCGTTTCTTACTAGATCGTCCCAGTCTTTTATACCTTTTGGATTGCCTTTTCTAACCAAAAATACGATCGTCGAGTTGTAAGGCGCGGAGTTTAGCGGGAACTCTTCTTGCCACGAGGCGTCCAAAGCGCCGCTTTTTCGCGCGACGGCGTTAATGTCGTAAGCAAGAGCTAGCGTCGCGACGTCGGCTTTTAATCCGTCTATTAGCATCCTAGCCTGCGCGCCGCTACCGCCGTGGCTTTGTAAAATTTTAATCTTTTTGCCGCTTTTTTGCTCGTAGTATTTAATAAAAAGCGCGTTATATTCTTTAAAAAGCTCCCGCGTCGCGTCGTAAGAGACGTTTAAAAGCTGTTGCGCGGCGGCAAAATTTATAAGCGCTAAAAAGATTAAAATTTTATTCAACCGATATCCTTTCGCATTTTGGTTTCAAGCTTAGCGATTTTTCGACGACGGGACCGATTATTAAAATCGCTGGACGAGCGCATTTTAGCGCCATGGATTCTAAATTTTTTATTCGTCCGAGGATTACTTTTTCATCCGCTCTATCTATATTTGAAACAAACGCCGCGGGCATATCTAGGTCTAAATTTAGCTTTCTTGCGGCATTTAAAATTTCAGCCGCGTAAGCGTGCGCCATAAGCGCGACCGTCGTAACGTCTCGCGTTTTTAAAATTTCAAGCCAAGCGGTGTTTATCGTGCCGCCTTTTAGATGCGCCGAGACTATCAAAACGCCGCTGCTAATGCCTCTAATCGTGGGCGTAATAAGCGCGCTAGCACATCCGGCAAAAACCGAACTAACGCCGCTAATTAGCTCAAACTCCACGCCGTTTTCCTCTAAAAAGCTCATCTCCTCAAACGCTCTGCCAAACAAGCTCGCATCGCCGCCTTTTAACCGCCCGACGGTCTTGCCATCTTTTGCTAGGCTTAGCATAAGGGCGTTTATTTGCTCCTGCGTCGCGCTATCTTCGTCTTTGCCCTTGCCTACGTTAATAATCTCTACGCCTAAATTTCGCAAAATTTCGCGCGTATCCTCGCCTACTAGCTTATCGCTTAGAGCTACGTCTAGCAGCTCAAACGCTTCAAGCGCGCCCAAGGTGAGATTTTGAAGGCTGCCGCTGCCGCAGCTGATTAAAAAAACTTTGCCTAAATTTTCGCGGCACTTCGGTTTTAAAATTTCGGCCTTTTGCGGGTTAAAATTTTCAATCGCCTCAAGCCTGGCTAGTTTTAGCTTCGGGATAAAATCCGCTAAATTCCTAGGCAAAATTTTAGCTATTTTATCCCTTACGAGCGCGGCTAGGCTAGGACTCGCGCCGCTAGTACTAACGCCTACGCTAAGCTCGCCTAAATGCGCGTTTGCGGTAAAATAAAAATCGCTTAAAGCAGGCTTATCGACGACGTTTAGCAAATAGCCCGAGCTTTTACGCTCGCTAAATAAAGCTTGCCCTAAATTTTCATCTCCGCTAGCGTCTATTATCATTTCAAAACCGCTTAAATTTTCGCCCAAATTTTGCCGCGTTAGCTTGCGAATTTTTACGTTTTTATCGGCAAAAAACGGCTCTAAAATTTTTTCGGCTAAAATTTCGCACTCCCAATTAGCCGCTTTTAGAGCTAAAAATTTTTGCCGAGCGACCTTTCCGGCTCCGATTAAAAGCGTGCGTTTAGGCGTAAGGGCTACTGGTAGGGTCATTAAATTTTATCTTTTAGCGTTTCGCCAAAAAGCACATCCGCGCCGTAGTCGTAATACGCCCTCGGGTTTTCCTCAAACGTCCCCACGCGCTGATATAGCCCGCAAAGCTCGGCTATGACGCTATCTCCGCCGTTATCGACCCAGTCGTTGAAGTTTTTAAACTCGGATTTTACCTGCGTAAATTTTTTAAGCGTTTGATAGACGAATTCAGGCACGTGATAAGCGGCCACGCCGCCTACCTTTTTGCCGAATTTGCTTTTGCCTTCTTTTAGCTCGCCTCCCGCAAATACGCTGTAATAAGGAAGCGATCTGCCGTCCTCGCGCCTAGTGCCGCCCATAAAGCCTAAATTTGCGTTTTGATGAGCGGTGCAGGAGTTTGGACAGCCCGACATTTTAATAACGATATCTTTTAAAAGCGAAAAGTCTAAATCGCTGTTTCTAATATGATCGTGAATAGCCTCCACGGCGCCTTTTGGACGGCAAATTCCTAGCCGACAGGTCGATGCGCCCGTACACGGAGTCATGTTTGCAAACACGCGCGGATCGGCGCTCATAGGCGAAATCTCCGCGATAACGGGATAAAGTGCGATAAGATCGGTCTTTTTGAGATTTTTTAAGATTATATGCTGGTCTCGGCTTATAAAAAGCGAATCTTTTAGGCCGAGTTTAATAAGCGCTTTTGATAGCTTTATCGCATCGTCTCCGCGCACGTTACCCCATAAAAACGGCACTACGGCGTAGTAATAGCCCTTTTGTTTTTGCGCGGTTACGTAGTTTTGCGCCCAGGCTTTTTGCGCGGCGGAAAATCTAACGCGAGGCTCGCTTACTAGCGGCTTAACGCCCCTTGGTTCTTTGATATCCAGCCTCCATTTTTCGCTTGAAGCTCTAATTTTTGCGATCTCGTCCTCGATCATTTTAAAAATCGTCTCTTTTCCTAGCTTCTCGGCGGCATGGCGCAGGCGGGCGGAGTTTCTATGCTCGTAATCGCCGGTTTTAGCAAACACGAGCTTGATGGCTTGCGCGTATAAAAAGGCTTCGTTTGCGGGGATAAAGCTTTTAAATTTATCGCCTAGGCGCGGTTTTGAGCCCATTCCGCCCGCGACATAGACTATAAAGCCTTTTTTGCCGTCTTTTTTGGTCGCTACAAAGCCCGCATCCGTGATAGTCGCGTTTGCTCGGTCGGCCTTGGAGCCGGAAAAAGCGATTTTAAATTTCCTAGAAAGTCCGTAAGAATCGGCTCTGCCGATAAGCATGCTAGTAATAGCGTTTGCGTAGGGAAGGACGTTAAAAACCTCGTCTTTGGCGACTCCTGCTAACGCGTCGCAAACCACGCCTCTAACGCAATCCCCGCACGCGCCGCGCGTAGTCATATTTATCGCGGCGATCTCGTTTTCAAGCTCTATAAATTCGTCGTCTTTTACGAAATGAAGCTGAATGCTGGCTCTCGTAGATAGATGCAAAAATCCGTTGGCGTAGCGCTTGCAAAGCTCGCCGAGGCGTGCGAATTCTTTAGCGCCCACGCCGCCGCCGTGCGTTTTTACCCGCGCCATGTAGCTGTCTTTTACGCGCTGTTCGTATATCCCAAACGCCACGCGAATTTTCTCAAAACCCTTAAAATCAAGCTCGCCGCTTTTATATTCTTGCCATTTTTGCCTAAAAAATTCCGCGTCTTTGACGCTTACTTCCGCCGGAATAATATAGGTGTCCATCGTTTGCCTTTTTATAAAATTTGGGCGAGATTTTACAATAAATTTACTTAAATAGATTAAATATTATTAAAATTTTTGGTTTTACGATAGAAATTTAACAATAAGGCAATTTAAAATTAAATAAGAGTTTTTTATTGTAAGCCAATTGAAAGTCATTCGTCGGCGTAGTAGGACTCGCGCCTATGGCTGCTTTTGTCGGCTTTATAATTGCGAGCTATCAAGTATTTCACATTTTTTGTACTTTGGCTTGCGAGACAATATAACAGCATGCGGGTTGCGGGCAAACTCTTTGTTGTCGCGGATTTTCATTTCATCTCCTTTTTGAGGGTTTTAATTTTGGTTTGGTTTCCCTCAAAAGTAATTATATCCGCGTACTTTTGTATTTTTATTTTTCTTGAAATATCGTATTTTAGGCGCTTTGCGAGCTATTTTAACATATCGTCCGTTATTTTATGTTTACTTTACTTCAACTAGGTAAAAACGGCTACATAGTAAAAAATGTATAGTAATCGAGGCTGTTTCTTACTGCCAGTTGAGCGTAGGCTCGTTTTGAAATGTCGTATTCCGGGGATTTTGAATGCGTAGATTGTGTGTAATGGTGCCCGAGGTCGGACTCGAACCGACACAAGGTTGCCCTTACCAGATTTTGAGTCTGGCGCGTCTACCAGTTTCACCACTCGGGCTAAGAA
>CAUQMF010000056.1:0-12569 GCA_963518965.1 uncultured Campylobacter sp. | reverse complement strand
AGCGCTTTTCCGAGATTTCGCAAAATTTTCGCTCCGCAGGCTATATGCCTAGCGCACGCTCAATTTTGCTTCAAAACTCGAAAAATCATCTCGCGATACTGCGCCTTATCGTCTTACGTTCAAATTTATAAATTTCAACCTCAAATTTGACTTACCGAGACCCGCACCCTGAAAATGTAAATTCGTTATACTCAAATTTAACTAAAAACCCGCGACGCTTCGTAAGTAGAAACCCCTTCCGCCTCCAAAGAAATAGAAAAATTAAAATTTGACGCCGATGTCGTTTGTTGCAAATTTGGCTTTATTAAATTCGACCGAAATTTTCGCTAAAATCATACTCAAATTTTACTAAAGGAAAGCCAAAAATGATACTTTGCGAGGACGATTATCCGAGGATTTTGGATCAAATTTGCGACTATTTAACCGCGGGCGAGGTGGAGCTTAGCTTTGTTGACGCCGAGGAGATGAAGGAGATAAACGTCCGCCAGCGCGGCATCTACGAGACTACGGACGTGCTGAGTTTCCCGCTTGAGATGCAGCTGCACGCGCCGCTTGGCTGTATCGTGATAAACACCGAGCTAGTCGCCGCCAAAGCTGCCGAGCTAAGCCACAGCGAGGATGACGAGACGGCGCTGCTTTTTACACACGGGCTGCTTCACGTGCTGGGCTACGATCACGAGAGCGATGCGGGCGAGATGAGGGCAAAAGAGTGCGAGGTGATCGAGAAATTTAACCTGCCAAAGAGCCTTATCGTGCGAACGGAGGATGCGGGCGAAGAATAGGCAAAATCTCGGTAGCTTCGTAAAGGTGCTAGTTATGCCGAGCGTAAAACTAAGCTCGGCGATAAAGCTTGGATTAGCTGCCTGCTAAAATGCGTTTTAGGCAGCCAGTAAAATCAAATTTGCATTTTGGCGTCGTAAATCAACGCGGCGTTAAGCGCTAAATTCGTTCAAACAAGCTATCAAATTTACCCTCCGTCCGCACGGATATCGCCGCGTAAAAAAGACGTTTCTGGCGTATGCTTTGTCTCTGCGTTTAAATTTCCTCAAATTTGCCGCGCCCAGTAGCTAGATATTTAATAATTTTGGCTAAATTTACGAAATGTTTTATGTTTTATCGTCTTTAATCATTATTTTTATGAATTACGTTTCTTATCGCGGGCTTTTTGCGGATGCCGCGCTCAGGCCGCTTGCTGCACATAAAAGGGCACTTGGGCTGTTTTTCCTGACGCTTGCTATTGGCGGCGTCGCGCTTGCTTTTTCGCTACGGTTTAACTTTTTGGGACCTAGCCTTCGCATCGCCTGTTCGCTGATGTTGGCGCTGACGTTTATCATCTTTTCGTTCGTACTTTTTACGAACGTCGTCGTGCTCGCCGTCCGTCCCGTAACCAAGCGCGCGTTTAGCGAGAGCAGGCGTAAATTTTTGCGCCTATATCTTGACGTCACGATACTTATTTTGGCGTTTAGCTACTTTTTTAGAGGCATCTTTAACGCCGTAAAATTGCCCGAAGTAAAAGAGCAAGATATCGAGCTAAAGGGGCTAAAGGGCGAGCTAAAGATCGCGGTTTTAACTGATATCCATCTAGGCGATTTTTTAGGAGCGGACTTTGCGCGGGCGGTAACCGGGCGCGTAAATGAGCTTGACGCCGATGCGGTCGCGATCGTGGGCGATATCGCAGATCTGCCGCCGCACCGTTTGGCCGAGTTTATCGCGCCGTTTAACGAGCTAAAGAGCAAATACGGCACCTTTTACGTTCCCGGCAACCACGAGTACTATAACGGTATCGACGGCACGATAAAAGCGATCCGCGAGACTACTAATTTTAAAATTTTAGGCAACGAAAACGCGCGAGTGGGCGGGGTAAATTTAGCCGGCGTTTATGATATCATCGGTTTAAGGTTTAAAGCGTACGAGCCCGATCTAGTCGCCGCTCTAGGCGGTCGCGACGTAAATTTGCCTACCGTTTTGCTCGCCCATCAGCCTAAGTTTTTAAAATACATGGACGAAAGCGCATCCGTGGATCTGGTGGTGAGTGGGCATACGCACGGCGGGCAGATTTTCCCGTTTTCGCTGCTAGTAAGGCTCGATCAAAAATACGTCGCCGGGCTATATAGCGCGAACAAAAATACGCAAATTTACGTTAGCCGCGGAGCCGGATTTTGGGGGCCGCCGGTGCGCGTGATGGCACCTAGCGAGATTTCGTTATTAAGACTAAAAGGAGATGTATGAGGGGACTTATTTCTAGGATATTCGGGTTTGTTGCGGCGGTTAGATTTCCGAGATTTTTGCAAACATTTATCAATGAAAAATACGTAAGCGGCTTTAAAATCGACATGAGCGAGTTTAAGCAGCCAAGTGAGTATGAGAGCCTCACGGCGCTTTTTACCCGCGAGCTGCAGCGTCCGCGAGATTTCGACGTTTCGCCGCAGGCCTTCATCAGTCCTAGCGACGGCACGTGCCTGGAGCGCGGAGTTAGCAAGGAACTAAAAGCGATCAGCGTCAAGGGCCACGAGTACGGTATAGCAGAGCTTCTGGGCGATAGTATGGACCGCAGTGAGCGAGACGCTGAGCTAGAGTACGTAAATATTTACCTGAGCCCGCGCGACTACCACCGCTACCACGCGCCTTGCGATATGAGGATTTTGTCCGCACTCTACGTGCCTGGCGAGCTATATAGCGTGGCCGTTAGCGCGCTGCTAAAGGTGCCAAATCTATACGCCAAAAATGAGCGCGTGGTGCTAAAATGCGAGCTTGCAAACGGCAAAAAGATGTGGCTGGTCTTCGTCGGCGCGCTAAACGTGGGCAAGATGAAATTTGACTTTGACGCGCGCATACAGACTAACGCCTGCGCCGGTAACGTCGCGCTTTATGAATACGAAAATTTAAGCGCGAAAAAGGGCGAGCAGCTAGGGATGTTTGAGCTGGGCTCTACGATCCTCATCCTTAGCGAACAGGGCGCGATCAAATTTGATCTCACAGCCGAGCAAAAGCTAAAATACGGCGACAAAATAGGAACTATCAACTAAGGAGGCGCAATGGGAACGCATCTAGTCGAACAAAACGAGCTAAAAGAGACGCTAGAACTAAAAGAGCGCATCGAAAACAACACGGTGGTCGAGCTCTGGGAAAACAGCGAAGACTACGAGCGCCTGGCTAATGCGACGCGCAAGACTATGCGATATATTAACGACGAGCAGATAAAGAGCTTTGCCGATGCGCTAAATCAAACGAACGAAAAGATCTTAAATTTGACCTTTGAGGGCGTGAAAAAGCATCACGAAAAGAAATTTGAGCAGATCAGAAAAAAGCAAAAACTATACGTCGCTTCGGCCTTTGCAGGCGGCTTTTTGATCGGTGCTTTGGCTGTTTGGATAGCGTTTAGGATTTTTGCAGCGTAGATTTTTTACTTGGCCGCTTGGTGCGCCTGCGCCGAGAGTTTTATTTTGCGCGGTTTTTTGGCAAATTTGACTTTTGAACCGTGCGACTGCTTGCGGCTTGGGCGTGAGGGCTTAAATTTGACGCTTTGGTTTTTGGATTTGCTTGGGTGTCTGGTTTTAAATTTGAGCACGGCGGCTTTTAAATTTGCGTATCGTTGCGAGTTTGGCTCAAATTTGATTTAGGGTTGCGACTGTAAATTTGATCTTTTGTCTTGCGCTGCTACCATCAAGCTCGCCTCAACTTTTTATGTGGCGGATTGAACTGCTTTTTTATTTGTAAAATGCGTTATAAGTTTATAAAATTTGCATCTCAAATTTAGCCGTCAACTTGCGTATCTGCGCAAAAAGCTAAATTTTGATTTTCCTCGTCGCGTGACGGATGATTTGTTGCGTGTTTTTGTTTTGCGAGCTTTGCCAGCGCACTAGTAGCTCTTTTGCGGCGGCAAAATTTACCTTTAGATAGTCCGAGACGTTGTTTGCGACCGAGCGCTGCACGAAGCGCACCTCGTCCTCTTTGAGTATCTCCAGCACCGCAAAAACCGGGCTCGGGTCGCTAATGAAAAGCTCCAGTTTGCTAGCCCACGGCAGCTTTGGTCGTAGGCCTTCGGATGCGAGCCTACGCAGGTGGAAATTTGACGAGCGCGCCCACTGCGTCATGGTTTTTAGCGAGTCTTGCGGATGTTTTTTGATAAAGGCGCGCACCGCATACTCGCCCGTGCCGCGCTTCGTGATTTCCTCAATCGCATTCATCGAGGTCTCAAAGTCGTCTAGGCCGTAAATTTCTACGTATTTTGCCAGCGGCAAAGTCCAGTAAAAGTGCTTAAACATGCCCGTTTCGCTTGGATTTTCCTCGCCTAAAATCGCGACCAAAATCTCCGCCACGCGCCTAAAATCCGGCGGCAAAAGTTCATTTAGCGCGTTTGCGTGTGCCAAAATCCTTTGCGAATAGCCGAGATTGGGCGTGCTCTTTGCGATTTGCCCGCAGTAGCTCTGCGCGTCAAATTTAGGATAAACCGCCTTTATCTTTTGCGATAAAATTTGCGCCAAATTTTCTCCGAAATATACCGCCAGTCCGCCGTTTTCCATCTTTTTCCTTTGGGTAGTTTTATCTAGCCTTTAAGCAGGCATGAATCGTAAATTTACTGCCTAAAACCAGGCGGCATTAAATTTGTAGCCGTTATGCTCGTCAAATTTAACCATCGACGCAAGCAAAGCGTCAAATTTGTCGCGGTTTTTTGGGTCAAATTTAAATATCGACCCAAAAAGAGGGCGCTAAATTTAGCGGCGGCTAAAATAACGCCCGAAAGTAAAACTATTTGCACTCGACTTGCGGCATCTGCGCTAAAAATATCGGCATTTTTTGCTTGATTAGCGCGTGAAATTTGCTTCTATCGGCGATATTTAGAAACTTTAGCGCGTAGTGCGTGACTCTAAGCCCGCAGTTAAGGCTCTTGACGTGGATTAGATTAATCTCGTAGTTGTCAAAATCGGGATTGCCCGCGATCGGATAGTAGATTGTGTAAGCTTGATACTCTTTATCGTTTATAGACTTGAAATCATACTCCGCTTTGCCGAACTGCCCGCTTTTTAGCGCGGTTATAAAGGCTCTTTGGTATTCGTTGATATCGGCGTTTTCATAGCCGGTGTCGCGTACAAGCTTGCTACATTTAAAGCCCACTTTTTCATTCGGTAGATAAAACTCAGCCGTTCTTGCGTTTTTTTGCTTTAAGACGAATTTTTCGCCGTCTATGGCTACTTCGTTTGGCAGATTTACGCTATCTAGCGCGCTTTTTGGTAGCTCTATCTGCGTGGTTTTAGGCTGGGTGCAGCCGCCTAAAAACAGACAAACGGACGCAACGGCGGCAAGCGAAACTTTTTTAAAACTCATGTTTTTCTCCTTTATCGGTTGATTTTTTAAACTCCATGCACTTTTTAGCTAGCCCAGCCTCGCACTCTTTTTCGTGCAGTTTTTGCGCCTTTTGGCGTAGCGCGGCGGCTTGCTTTTTATCGCTGCTTTCAAGGCGGCGCGCTAGATTTAGGCACCCGCGCGCATCGTCCGCCTCGCAAGCCTCGCTAAAAAGGATATCGGCTTCGTTTTCGTCCGCTTTTATCGCTTCGCCTATACCTTTTTCGTAGATCGCGCCTAGATTCGTGCAGGCTGGCTTTAGCCCGTTGTAGCAGGCGATCCCGTAAAAACTAAAAGCTTTTGCTATATCTTGTGGCGCGTCTGATCCATCAAAATATGCGTTTGCTAGGCTCTCGCAAGCATCTAGTCGCCAAAGAAGGCAGGCTTTTTCAAAAAGCTCCAGTGCGCGAGAAACGTCCTTTTTTACGCCGCACCCCTGAGATAGCATCTCGCCAAGCTCGGCGCAAGAATCTCCAAAACCGCCCTCGCAGGCTTTTTCGTGAAATTTGACCGCCTGCTCGCTATCTTGCCGCGCTCCGCCGAGCCCCTTTGCGTAGAGCTGTGCTAGCGCCGCGCAGCCGTTTGCTACGCCTCTGCCGCACGACTCTTTGCCTAGCTCGTAGGCCGCCTCAAACTGCCCGCTTTGATACTGCGCCCAGCCGCCCTGTAGCTCGTCCAGACGCTCGCTGCCGCTGCATTTGTAGGCATTTGCGGCGCAGGCCTTGTCGTAGTAGGATCTAGCGACCTTGATATCCTGCGCAAAACCCGCCTCGCCGTCCTCGTAAAGCCGTCCCAAAGCCTCGCACGCTTCGTAAATTTTACCATCGCACGCAAGCGAGTAAAATTTGAGCGCGTTTTTCGAGTTTTTCGCGGCTTCGTCGTTTTTGCCCATTGCGCCGTCCGCGTACATGCCGCCTAGATAGTAGCAAACTACCGCGTATCCGCGCTCGCAGGCCTTTACGTAGAGCTCTAGCGCCTTGCTTTCATCTGGTGCGACGCCGCTGCCAGCTTCGTAAATTTGAGCTAGATTATAGCAGCTTAAACCAAATCCTTTTTCGCAGGCTCGCTCAAAAATCGCGGCGGCTTTGGCGTGTTCGCCGCTGTTTTGATGGAGCGAGGCTAGGCTATCGCAGCCTGATAGCTCGCCCGCGTCGCAGGCTTTTTCGTAAAATTTGCTAGCCTTTGCGTCATCTTGTTCTACGCCTTTGCCGCTTTGATATAAAAACCCAAGCCTTACGCATCCGCGCGCCTCGCCCGTTTCGCACGCTTTTTGCCAAATTTTAGCTGCTTTTTGCTCATCGCCCGCATCGTAGGCCATTTGACCTTCGTCCGTCAAATTTGCGAGAGCTAAATTTAGCGCAAAAAATAGCAGTAAGACCGGTTTCATCATTGCGCTCCTTTGTTAAATTTTACTTGTTTTGTTTTTCAAATTTGATCTATTTTGCCTCTTTGTATGCCACGGTCCTGTTTGTATCGGACGGGGTAGGTTGTCGCGTCTTGTACTGCCTTGATAGCGCGACGATATACTAAAATCGCGCGACATTGGCATTCTTTAAAATTATTTGGGCGTGGAGTAAATTTGGTGCGGTTGTGAAAACGGCTATGATCTTTTTCAAATTTTTCCTTAAATTTAGCACGAGTCAAATTTGAGCTACAAAACCCGCACCGAGCTAAATTTAACCGCATCTTTAAAGACTAAAATTTTATGGAGCGGTTGCTAGAGTAGCCAAGATGCCGATGCAAAAATTTATCTTGCCCGCGCTTAGACTCGTAAGCTGCGCGGCAAGAAAGGGGGGGGGCGGCCAAATTTAGCCAAGAACCGCTCGGTCAGCAAAGCCAAATTTGACCGATTATGCTTAAACGTTAAATCTAAAATGCATCACGTCGCCGTCTTGAACGACATAATCCTTGCCTTCTAGGCGCATTTTGCCCGCCTCTTTGGCCGGGTTTTCGCCGCCGCACGCGATGTAGTCCTCGTAGCCGATGACCTCGGCTCTGATAAATCCTCGCTCAAAGTCGTTGTGGATGACGCTGGCGGCTTTTGGCGCTTTCCAGCCTTTTACGATCGTCCATGCGCGCACCTCGACGACGCCCGCGGTAAAATAACTTATCAAATTTAGCTTCGCAAACGCCGTTTTGATGATCTTTTCTAGGCCGCTTTCATTCGTGCCTAGCGAGCTTAGAAACTCATGCGCCTCTTCGTCGCTAAGGCCTACTAGCTCCTCTTCGATCTTGGCACAAAGCTTGATGACCTCGTGCCCCGAGCGCGCGGCAAACTCGCGAAGCGCCTGTACGTATTTATTATCCTCTGATATGCCGTCCTCATCCACATTTGCGCCGTAGACGACCTCTTTTGCGCTGAGTAGCCTTAGCTCTTTGTTTAAATTTATAAACGCGTCGTCGTCCTTGCCGCTGAAGCTACTTGCGCTTTTGCCGCCATTTAGGTGGGCTAGTAGCGCATTTGCCGTCTCTAGCGCCTCTTTTGCGCCTTTTGCGTTTGCTTTGGCTTCGCGGGTTAGACGCTCTATTTTTTTGTTTAGCTGCTCGATATCGGCGAGGATGAGCTCGGTTTCGATGATCTCGACATCCCTGACGGGATCGACGCCGCCCTCTACGTGCGTGATGTTTTCATCCTCAAAGCAACGCACGATGTGCAGTATCACTTCGGTTTCGCGGATGTTTGAGAGAAATTTATTTCCCAGACCCTCGCCCGCGCTCGCGCCCTTTACAAGGCCTGCTATATCGACGAATTCGATCGTGGAGTATTGGATTTTATTTGGATTTACGATTTTGGCTAGCTCGCCTAGGCGCTTATCTGGCACCGGCACGATGGCTTTGTTTGGCTCGATCGTGCAGAACGGATAGTTCGCGCTTTCGGCGTTTTGCGCTTTCGTTAGCGCGTTAAACGTGGTTGATTTGCCGACGTTTGGCAAACCTACGATACCTACTGCTAGTCCCATTACAGCTCCTTTGTCATAGCGCATAGATAATAAAGATTCATTCGCACGCCAGCTCCCGTCGCGCCCGCCTGGTTATATCCCCAAGCTTTTTCGGTATAAGCGGGACCAGCGATATCTTGGTGTATCCACTTGTCTTTAAATTCGTCTTTTATAAATTTATCTAGGAAAATGCCCGCCGTGATCGCGCCGCCGTAGCGACTGGACGCCGTGTTGCTGACGTCTGCGATCTGGCTTTTGATCAGCTCGCGCAAATGAGGGTTAAACTCTAAAATCGTATTTAGCTCGCCGCTTTTTGCCGCTTTTGCTTTAAATTCCGCTTTTAGCTCCTCGTTGTTGCCCATTATGCCGCTTGTGTATTCGCCAAGTCCGACCACGCAAGCGCCAGTTAGCGTCGCCATGTCGATGAGGATGTCGGGCTTAAAATCCTGCGCGTAGCTAAGGCAGTCGGCTAGTACCAAACGGCCCTCGGCGTCGGTGTTTCGCACCTCGATACTAACGCCGCTGCGAGAGATTAGTACGTCGTCGGGCTTATAGGCGTTGCCGCCGATCATATTTTCCGTCGCGCCTAAAATAGCGTGAATTTCAAACGGTAAATTTAGCTCCGCCGCTCCTTTAATTATACCCATCGCCGCAGCCGCGCCGCTTTTATCGGCTTTCATCGTTAGCATATAATCAGCCGGCTTTAAGCTAAGCCCTCCGCTATCGTATGTTAGCCCCTTGCCGACGAAGATTACGCGTTTTTTTGCGCCTTTTGGCTTGTAGATTAGGTGGATGAGGCGAGGCGGATGGACGCTAGCTTTGTTTACGGCCAAAAATGCGTTCATCTTTTCTTTTTCGAGGAATTTTTCGTCGTAAATTTTGCAGCTTAAATGTGGGCTAGACTTAGCTAAATTTTGCGCGTCTTCCGCCATTTTTTGCGGGGTGTAAATTTCAGGTATTTCGTTTACGACGTCTTTGGTAAAATTCGTTGCCGTAGCGATTATCTCGCCGTGAGCAAAGCCGTCCTTTGCGTCGTTTTCGCGGACGACCTCGCCGCTAAATTCCTGGCTGCTAAAAATAATATCTTTTAGAGCGTATTTTTCTTTTTTTTCTTTGTATTTGTTAAATTCATATGCGCCTAGCAAAAAGCCCTCGGTTAGAGCTTGAAAGCTCATTTTTTGGCAGCCTGCGACGTATGAGGCTAGTTTTAGGCTTTTGACGTTTAGCGATTTTACGGCGTTATAGGCTTTTGCCGCAGCTATGCGAAGCTCGTCGTAGCCAAGCTTATTTAGCGGGACGTAAATCCTGCCGCTTTCCAGTAAAAGCAAGACGCTCTCGCCCTTATAGTTGGCGAATTTAAACGCCTTTTCGTCTTTTATAAATTTATGTTTTAGGTTTTTATCTACGACGAAAATCAGCTCCAAATCGGCTTTGATTTCGTCTAAATTTTTATTTACTATTTGAAATTGCACCTCTGTGTTTCCTTTCGTTCAAAATTTTATTTTCTATGCGCTTAAAGCCGTAGAGCAAAGCGCCCAAAAATACTGCTACTACCGGCACGGCTACGTACCAATGCTCTTTTGCTTTGTGCAGGATATCGAGTATGTGCTCGCCCAAAACCCACGCGGGGATTATCGTGATCGCGGCCCAGCACCACGCGCTTATTAGGTTGATGAGCGCGTATTTTTTCGCGCTGTATCCGGTTAAGCCTATGGTCATCGGTATGATGACGCGAAAGCCGTACATATAGCGCTGGATAAAGATGATCGGCCAGCCGTATTTTTTCAGCATTATGTGCGCGATGGCGAATTTACGGCGCTGCGTGTGAAGTTTTTTGGCGATATATTTTTTATTATAACGGCCTAGATAAAAGTAAATTTGATCACCCACAAAGCCGCCCAGACCTGCTACGAAGATGGCCGGCGCGATATGCATATGCGTTTGATGAGAGAGGATGCCCGCCATTATGAGCGCCATTTCGCCTTCCATTATGCACCAGACGAAAAGTATGATGTAGCCGTACTCGATGAGTAGTTTCGTAAAAAATTCTTCCATCATAGCTCCAAAATGCTGTAAATTTTAGTTAGCGAGCGTAAATTTGCGCTACCGCCCAGATCCTTTAAATCGATCAAAAAGCAGGCCTCTACGCAAACGGCGTTTGTTTGATTGATTAGCTCGACGCTAGCCTTAGCCGTACCTCCCGTAGCGATTAGATCGTCGATTAAAAGCACTTTTGCGCCCACTTTTTCGCCGAATGCGTCGACGTGAATTTGCACTTCGTCTACGCCGTATTCTAGGCTGTATTTTTGCGAGATCGTGATGTAGGGCAGTTTTTTTGGCTTTCTAATCGGTACAAAAGGCAGCCGCAGCCTAGCCGCCAAGGCCGCTGCAAATATAAATCCGCGCGACTCGATACCCGCGATAAAGTCGATATCGGCGCCCTCGTATCTGGCAACTAGATGATCCATTAAAAAATTAAACGCCTCTTTGTTGTTTAGTAGCGTCGTGATATCGCGAAATACTATGCCCGGTTCTGGAAAATCGTTTATGCAGCGGATGGAATTTAATAAAAATTCCTTCCCCGCTTTGTCTAGTTCTTTCATTTTTTGCCTTTAAATTTGATTTATAGTAGCGCTTCGATTTTGCCCTCTAGCTCGCGGATGCGCTGGCGGAGTTTGTCGTTTTCTAGGCGGTACTGCGAGTTTCTGGTGCGAAGGGCGTTGGCGTCGTTTTTTACCTTGTTTAGTTCGTCGGTGAGTATGTCGATGTTGCCAAGGCCGCGCTGGAGCTGGATTTGTAACTTGCGAATTACGACTTCGGTATCTTGGAGATTATTTTTCATAAAATCGCGCGTCGTGCGTTCTTTTTTAAGCAAGGTTTTAAAGTAAAACACCATAACGGTGAGATAGATACAAATGCATATTAAAACGGTAAGTACGAGCCAATCAGTCATTTCTCGCCTCCTAACTTTTTCACGCGTCTTTCGTGTCTGCCGCCGGCAAATTCGGTAGCGAAAAAAGCCTTTATCATATCTGCCGCGACCGCGTCGCCGATCGTTCTAGCGCCCATGGCTAGTACGTTTGCGTCGTTGTGCTCTCGCGCTAGTTTTGCAGTGGTGACGTCGTGACAAAGCGCGCAGCGAACGTGCGCATGGCGGTTGGCTGCGATACTGATGCCGATGCCCGTGCCGCAGATTAGCACGCCGTATTCGTTTTCGTGCCGCAAATTTTGCGCCAAAAGCTCGGCAAAATCGGGATAATCTACGCTATCTTTGCTATGCGTTCCTAGGTCGCATACGCTAAAACCTTCGCTTTTTAAAATCTCGCAAATTTGCGCTTTAAAATCAAAGCCCGCGTGGTCGCTCGCGATAAAAATTTTGTCTATTTTCATGAAATTTCCATAAGCTAAAAAATGCTTAATTATAGCAAAAAAGCATTAAAGTAAAATTTCGCCGCGAGCCTTTAGCAGCGAAATTTGGGCTAAATTTTGAATTTGCCGCCTATAAAAACATCCTCATGATCGTGACGGCATATCGTATCGGCTCGAAAAAGTAATCTTTTAGCGGCGAGATCACGATGATAACTAGCGCGATAAACCCGTATCTTTGTATGCTATTTAGCCGGTTTGCAGCACCGTGAAACCCGAAAATGCGTAAAAGATATTCAAGCGCTTTTGAGCCGTCAAGAGGCGGGATAGGATAGAGGTTAAAGAGGGCTAGGACTAAATTTACGGCGGTGAGCATGAAAACAAACTCCGCTACCGAGCTATCAAAAAAGCCACCAAAACCGATAAATTTAAGCACGCAAAACGCTAGCGCAAAAAGCGCTAGGTTGTATGCGATGCCCGCAAGCGCGACGATGATAGCTGCCTTGTAGCCGCCGTTATAAAGCACGGTGCGTAAATTTATAGGCACGGGTTTAGCCCAGCCAAAGGTCACTCCGGTGCTAAGATACATGAGTGCGGGCACGACGATAGTGCCTAGCGGATCGACGTGTTTTATGGGATTTATGCTGAGCCGCCCCAAATTTTTGGCGGTCAAGTCGCCGTATCTATACGCTGCATATCCGTGCGCTATCTCGTGTCCGACGACGGAGATAACGAGCACGGCGACTAGGATCGCCACCTGAGCTAAGTCGATGCTATCAAGGTTCATTCGATCTTGTTTCCGTCGTTTTTAGCTTCCGCTCTGGCGGCTTCTAGCAGCTCGGGCGAGTTTTGTATAAAGTCCACGCTCTTGCCGACTCTGTTCCATCTGATTTTGTATTCGTCATCCCAGCTAAAATATAC
>CAUQMF010000055.1:0-12635 GCA_963518965.1 uncultured Campylobacter sp. | reverse complement strand
ATGCTGGGAAACGATATCAAAATCACGGTCGTGGGTATCTCAAAAGGCGTCGTAAAAATCGGCATCGACGCGCCTAAAAATATGATGATCCTGCGCTCGGAGCTAGTAGAAGACGTAGCGGCGGAAAATAAACAGGCCCTAAACGGCGCGGGCGAAGCTAGCCTAAAAGAGCTCAGCGATAAAATCGTAAAATAATGAAAAGCTACGCGAAAATCAACTCCTTTTTAAAGATCGTCGGCACTCGCGGCAACTACCACGAGATCGTCTCTCGCTTTGTTTTGCGGAGCGAGATTTATGACGAAATTTTCTTTGAAAAATCTAGCGGCTTCGCGCTTGAGTGCGATAACGAAAATATCGAAAATAATATCGTTTTAAAGGCCAAATTTGAGCTAGAAAAAGCAGGCTTTAAAAACGAGCTGGACGAGTTTTTCGCCTCACATAAAATCGTGATAAAAAAGAAAATCCCTTTAGGCTCGGGTCTGGGCGGAGGCAGCTCAAACGCGGCTACGTTTTTAAAGATGGCGAACAAGGAGTTAAATTTAAAACTAACGCGCGAAAATTTGATGAAAATAGGCGCGAATATCGGAGCGGACGTAGCGTTTTTCGCTAGCGATTTCGAGGCGGCAAACGTTAGCGGTATCGGCGAGATAATAAGCGATTTTGAAGACGAAGTGCCGGAGATTGAAATTTTAACGCCGAGCGTCTTTTGTTCGACGCCTGCGGTTTACGGCGAATTTAGGGCAAATTTTATGGATAGTATCGACGTAAATCTAGCGGAAAAAATGCGCGAGATGACGACGGCGCAGCTGCTGGAGCGATACGAAAATCGCAAACTAAACGATCTTTTTGCACCGTGTTTTAAAATTTATCCGCAGATGGATAAATTTAAAGATTTTTTCTTAAGCGGTAGCGGCGCTAGCGTGTTTTTCTTAAAATAAAAAGGTAAAAAATGGGTAAGGATTTAGCCAAAAATAAAAAGGCTCTGTTTGACTTTAGCATCATCGAGACCTTTGAGGCGGGCATCGTGCTAAAGGGCAGCGAGGTAAAGGCTCTAAGGGCGGGCCGCGCAAATCTAAAAGATAGCTTCGCGCGCGTAATAAAGGGCGAGCTGTTTTTGCTAAACGCGCACATCAGCCACCTAAACACGACGCACTCGGCGTTTCGCCCGGACGAGCGGGCTCCTAGAAAGCTGCTGATGCACCGCAAGCAGATAGATAAAATTTTCGGTCAAGTCACGCAAGAGGGTCTCACGCTAGTGGTTTTGGCGCTCTATCTAAACGACAAAAATATCGTAAAGGCGCGAGTAGCGCTGGCAAAAGGTAAAAATTTGCACGATAAGCGCGAGACGATAAAACGCAAAGAAGCCGACAAAGAGGCTCGTGCGGCGATGAAAAAATACGCTTAAGGAAAACCTATGCCCTACGTAAATATAAAAATCACAAAAGAAAAAGAGTCCGTAAGCGCCGAGCAAAAGCGCGCGCTCATAGCAGGCGTGACAAAGCTGCTAGGCGATACGCTAAAGCGCGACGCGAGCAGAACCGTCGTCGTGATAGAGGAAGTTAGCACCGACGATTACGGATTTGGCGGTGAAAGCATAACCGAGCTAAGATCAAAACAAGGAAAATAATATGAAAAAAACTATGAAGGCGATTTTTACGGCTTTGGCCTGCGCGATATTTCTAGCAGGCTGCGGCGAGGACGAGACGGCAAAGGCTCCCGTAAAGATAGAAGGCTATAAAACGGGCGAGGAGATCGCGCTAAAGAGCGTATTTGGCAAAGACCTCACGCTAAAGCGCGTCGAGGGCGGCTTTGTCATCAAGGGCGAGGAAGATAAAATTTTGATGTTTGATATATTCGGAACGTTTTGTCCGCCGTGTCAAAAAGAAGCGCCCGATCTAACCAAATTTCAGATCGACAACCTAAACGACTTTACGATCGTAGCTCTCACGCACTTTGAAAACATCACGAACGAATACGTCGTGGAAAATTTCGCGCAAAAATACAACGCCTTTTACTTTATCTCAAACGACGCTAAAATCAACGACAGGCTTGCCGCGCAAATTTTAGAGGATATAAAATACGAGCGGCTTGAGAGCGTGCCGATAAAAATGGTGCTAAAAGGCGGCGTATATCAGGAGCTAACCGACGTAGATAGCGGGAAACCTGGCGTGAAATACTACCTAGGCGGCATCCATATAGACGCGATGACGAAAGATTACGAGAGAATAAAAAATGCCCGCTAAAACCGCTACCCAGCGGGAGCGAGACGTCGCCCTTAAGGAAAAACCCGAATTTCCGCGTAAATTTAAGGTTATTTTGTTAAACGACGACGTTACGAGTATGGATTTTGTCGTGAGCGTGCTGGTAGAGATTTTTAACCGCGATATGCAAAGCGCGGTAGCCGTGATGCTAAAAATACACAACGAAGGTAGCGGGGTGGCGGGCGTCTATACAAAAGAGATCGCCCAGACCAAGCAAGGAGAGACGCTAAAAGCCGCAGCCGCAGCGGGCTATCCGCTAAAGGCCGTCGTCGAGGAAGAGTAAGCCCGCAAAAACGGGCGCGCAAAAGGCGCAAAGAGGAGGAAATAATGTTTGACTCGGATTTAAGCTATCTTTTAGAAAAGGCCGGGCAGTTTGCCTACTCGAATTTTCACGAGTATCTAACCAGCGAGCACGTGCTTTTCGTGCTGGTAAATTTAAACGAAGAGACTAGAGATATCCTAGCCGACGCGGGGCTCACCGACGTCGAGGGGCTAAAAAGCGATCTAAAAAACTATCTACTGCAAACCAACGAGCAAGTCCCGCACCACAAACAGCCGCGCATGACGGTGCTTTTGGAGCAAATTTTTAAAGAGCTAAACACCGAGCTAAAGGACAAAAATGTCGGCATCAGGGATTTGCTCTTTAAAATCGCAGCCAGAGGCGACACGTACGCGGCTAAAATTTTAGAATTTTACGACGTCGATGCGCAAAAGATCAAACAGCGCGCAAAAGACGACAAGCAGGCTCGCGCTAAAAGCTTCCAAAACCTCGCCAAATACTCGTCAAATTTAACCAAACTAGCCTCCGAGGGAAAGATCGATCCGATCATCGGGCGCGAAAACGAGCTAGCAAGGCTAATGCAAACGCTAAGCCGCCGCAAGAAAAATAATCCGATCCTAGTAGGCGAAGCGGGCGTGGGCAAGACCGCCGTAGTCGAGGGGCTCGCGCTAAAAATAGCAAACGGCGAGGCGCCGCAGCGACTAAAGCAGGCGCAAATTTTCGCCCTGGATATCGGCGCGATGATAGCGGGCACGAAGTACCGCGGCGACTTTGAAAAGCGCCTAAAAGACGTGATGGACGAGGTGGCCGAGCAAGAAGACGCTATAGTTTTTATCGACGAGATCCATACGATCGTGGGCGCGGGAGCCACGAACGGCGGCGGGCTTGATATGTCAAATTTACTAAAGCCAGCCCTTGCAAGCGGCTCGCTTCGCTGCATCGGAGCGACGACGTACGCGGAGTATCGCAGCTTCTTTGAAAAAGAAAAAGCCCTCTCGCGCAGATTTGCCAAAATCGACGTCGTAGAGCCGAGCGCGGACGAGAGCGTCGAGATCCTAAAAGGGCTTCGCGCCAAATACGAGAGCTTTCACGGCGTCAAATTTAGCGACGAAATTTTAGCCAAAAGCGTAGAGCTAGCTAAAAAGTACCTAAACGATAGATTTTTGCCAGATAGCGCCATCGATCTCATCGACGAGGTCGGCGCGGCTCTAGCCCTACAAAACAAAACCAAAACTGTAAAAATGTCCGATCTAAGCGCGGTTTTGAGCAAGATGGCAAATATCCCCGATACCAATCTAAAATCGGACGCCGCGGCAAATTTGAAAAATCTAGCCCAAAGGCTAAAGTCCGAAATTTTCGGCCAAGACGAGGCCGTAGATACGCTAGTAGCGGCGATCAAGCGTTCGTATGCGGGGCTAAAGCAACCAAACGCACCCGTAGGCGTATTTTTGTTTACGGGCTCAAGCGGCGTAGGCAAAAGCGAGCTAAGCGCGGCTCTAGCGCGAAATTTGGGCGTGCATTTCGAGCGGTTTGATATGAGCGAATATATGGAAAAACACAGCGTCTCGCGTCTCATCGGCGCGCCTCCGGGATATGTCGGTTTTGAAGAGGGTGGCATACTTACAAACGCCGTTAAAAAGCACCCTTATAGCGTGATTTTGTTTGACGAGATCGAAAAGGCCAGCGACGAGATGATAAACGTCTTTTTGCAAATTTTTGACGGCGCTAGCCTCACGGATAACACGGGGGCAAAGAGCGATTTTCGCAACGCCGTCATCATAATGAGCTCAAATTTGGGCTCAAAAGAGGCTGCGACGCTGGGCTTTAGCAAAGACGAAAGCGGTAAAGCGGACTCTGCAGTAAAGGGATTTTTCAGCCCTGAGTTTCGCAACCGTATCGATAAAATCGTGCATTTTAACGACCTTAGCGAGGACACGCTAGGCCTCATCGCGCAAAAAATCATTAACGAAATAAACTCAAGCCTCGCCGAGAAAAAAGTCGTCATAAAAGCCTCCGCAGAAGCTAAAAAATACCTCTGGCAAAGGGGCTATAGTAAAGAATTCGGCGCGCGAAATCTAAAACGCCTAGTGCAAGACGAGATATCGACTAAGCTTAGCGACGAAATACTTTTCGGCGCACTAAAAAACGGCGGCGTCGCAAATATCATGCTAAAAAGCGGCGAGCTTGCGTTTAAATTTGAAACTCTAAAATAAGCGGACGCGGGGTCAAATTTGGAAAAAATTTATAACTTCCCAGACCCCACAAACGCTCCCGCAAACTCGCCTTTAGCCGTCGGCGGCGATCTAAGCGCCGATACTCTTTTGCAAGCTTACGACAAAGGCATTTTCCCGTGGTTTTTGCCCGGCGAACCCATATACTGGTGGTCGCCAGATCCTCGCGCAGTGCTGGCTCCAAGCGAGGTGCGCGTGCAAAAGAGCATAAAACCCGCGCTTAAAAAATTTGAAGTACGATTTGACTACGACTTTGAAAATTTTCTAAAAATCTGTAAAAGCGAGCGCGAAAAAAAGGGGCCCACGTGGCTAAGCGAAGAGATCGTGCGCGCATACATAAATTTGCACTGTCTGGGCATCTCGCACAGCGTGGAGGTTTACGAGAACGGCGAGCTAGCGGGTGGGCTTTACGGGCAAATTTTTGGCAAGGTCTTTTGCGGCGAAAGTATGATCAGCCTAAAAACGGGCGCGTCAAAGGTTGCTCTCATCGCGCTTTGCCGCGCTTTAGAGCCGTTTAGTTTTCTCATCGACTGCCAGGTTATGAACGAACACCTAAAATTTATGGGCGCAAAGGCAATGAGGCGAAGCGAGTTTTTAGCCAAATTTAACGAGCTAAAAAACCAACCTAGCGGGTTTGGCGAATTTAAAAATTTACTCTAAATTTGGAACGTCTTTTGCTTATTATCTCGTAAATTTTAGAGAAAAAGGCAAGAAAATGTTCGCAGGTATCCAAACCTCAAAATCAAAACCGCTCGTAGAAAGCGCGCTGACAAGCAGAAATTTACGCCAGCAAATGATTTCTAGCAACATAGCAAACATCGACACGCCTTTTTACAAAGCCCGCGACATCGCGTTTGAAGCGGCTCTGTCGCAAACGGCGCAAGAGATCTACGGTAAAGACGAAAACAAAATTTTAAAACTCGCGCAAACGGACGACGCACACTTTCCCCGCGTGGATTTTCCGGCATCAAACGGGGCGACGATATTTTTACGCGACGGACACATGGCGCGAAACGACGCAAACACCGTCGATCTAGACGTCGAAACAACTGAGCTAAGCAAAAACGCGATAATGGTAACCGCTCTTGACCGCGCCATGAGACAAAGCGGCCAGATATTTAAAAACGTTATCGACGCTAGTAGCAAAATTTAAGGATAGATTATGAGTAATTATTTAAGCGATTTTGATATCAGCGGATACGGACTAAGCGCCCAACGCTTTAGAATGAACGTCATTAGCTCCAATATCGCCAACGCAAACACTGTGCGAACGGCGGAAGGCGGTCCGTATAGACGCCGCGAAGTGATATTTAAGGCGGTTGATTTTGATAGTGTACTAAACGATGAAGTGGCGAAAAAACATAACTTGCTCGAATACGAAAATCCGCTAGACGATAAATTCTATACAAAAGACGCAAAACCTGCTATAATGAGCGTCGTAGTTGACAAGATAGTGCGCGACGACAAGGACTTTAAGCTCAAATACGATCCGTCTCACCCAGACGCCGACGCGAGGGGCTACGTAGCGTATCCAAATATCAACCCCGTCATCGAAATGGCGGACTTGATCGAGGCCACGCGCGCCTATCAGGCAAACGTTTCGGCGTTTCAGTCAGCTAAAACGATCGCTCAAAGCGCATTAGAATTATTACAAGGTTAAATTTTATGACAAATATAGATAAAATCGGCTCGGTCGCTTCGCCGTTTGAAAAAAAAGAAGCAAAGACTCTGCAAAACCAAAAAGGGGAGTTAAATTTCGGCGACGTGCTAGACAGCTCGCTAAAAGAGCTAAACGAGATACAAATCAACGCAGATAAAGCCATCGCCGATCTAGCAACGGGCGAGGTAAAAGACCTACATCAAGCCGCTATCGCCATCGGCAAGGCCGACACGTCGATGAAGCTTATGCTAGAGATCCGCAATAAGGCTCTAAGCGCGTATAAAGAAATCTCAAGAACGCAAATTTAACCCTTGAATCGGCGAAAATCTGAAACTATCGGCCTTTTCCTGCTGATTTTAGGGCTTATCGGTATATTTTTAGCGGTTGTTTTTTATCGCTCAAATATCGAAAGACGCCTGCCTAAACTTGAAACCAGCGAAGTAAATACCGCTCTTCGCGGCAACATCATAACCAAAGACGGCTTTAGCGTGACCGGCTCTCAAAAGCTATACAAAGTCACGCTAGACGTTAGAAATATCGATCCCGACAAAAAAGATTTATTTATAAGACTTTACTGCATCTATAGCGGCGACGATGAAAAAGCCGTTAGAAAAATCATAGACCAAGCAAAGGGCGCAGTAACGCTATCCTATAAAATCGACGCTAGAGGCGCGGCGTATCTGCAAGAACTATCCAGAAAACTATACAAAAAGAAAATTTTTATCTCTTACGAAGACCCAAATACGGGCGTAGCCGTGCTGCGCGATATGAATATCGTAGAAAGCGGGGAAAGTAGGCAATACGTAGCCGCAAACGCGCTCACGCCGATGATAGGTTACGTAAAAAAGATAGAAAAAGACGGCATAACGAAAACTCAAGGCGTAAAAGGCGTAGAAAAAGCCTATGAGTACTATATCTCGCCGATACAAGACGCCAAGCTGCTAGGCCCAAAAGACATCGGAAACAACATTATCTTAACCAGCGATTCAAATTTAGCTAATCGCGTAGACGGCTACGACGTCATACTAAATGCTTCGCTCAAATTCCAAACTAGACTCGAGCAAATCATCGACGAAAAGAAGGAATTTCTAAACGCAAAAGAGATAATCGTGGGCGTCATGGACTCAAAAACCGGCGGCTTGCTAGCGTTTGCCAGTACGTCGCGATACGATCCTTCAAATATCAGAAAACAAGATTATAAATTTTTAAATTCATCCGCTACGGAGTACGCGTACGAGGTTGGATCGGTTTTTAAGCCGTTTATATTCGCCGTTCTTTTGGCAAACGACAAAATCAATCCGCTAGAGCGTATAAATACGTATAACGGCGTCTATCAGCTAGGAAAACGCACGATAAAAGACACTCATCCTGAGCCTTTCCTCACGGCCGAGGACATCATCGTATATAGCTCAAATATCGGCATGATACAAATAGTCCAGCGCTTAGACGGAGCTCAAATTTACTCAGGACTACAAAGCTTTGGCTTCACGCAAAAAACAGGCATCGATATGCCCTACGAGCAAGTCGGAAATATGCCGCCCGTAGCCAAGCTAAATTCTCAAATTTATAAAGCCACGATCAGCTACGGATACGGCTTGCAAGCTACTTTTATCCAGCTTTTAAAGGCGTATAACGTGTTTAATAATAAAGGCGTAATGGTGACGCCAAAGGTCGTAGACTCGCTTTATAAAGACGGTAAATTCTACGTAGTAAACGACCCCAAACCCGTCACCGTACTTTCCGCAGAAGCCGCAGAGCGAATGAAACGCATCCTCATAAAAACCGTAGAAATCGGTACGGGTAAAAGAGCCAAGATAGAAGGACTAGAAATCGGCGGCAAAACCGGAACCGCGCACATCGCGACGACGGGCGGTTACGGCAATACCTACAACGGATCGTTTTTCGGCTTTGCTAACGACTCTCGCGGCAACTCCTATACCATCGGCGTTTTGACCAGAGAACCCAAAAAGCCTTATTATTACTTCGGCGCCCAAAGCGCCCTACCGACATTTAGGGCGGCAGTCGAGCTGATGGTGGAAGAAGGATTTTTAAAACCGGATGAAAATTTAACCGCGCCGCAGACGGCAACTACGCCCGAGTCTATCGCAGCGGCTGCAAATGCTACGCAAAAGCAACCCACGCAGACAAATCAGGATAAAAAACAGACCGCGGCTAAAGCCAAAAAATAATCGCGAGCAAAATTAGGCGCCGCATTTACGTGCTTCAAAAGACCCGCGCTTTTACTTGCTTCGCCGCATTTTCCGTATTTATCCAGGTAAATTTGCTGCTAATACTATCTTGGCCGACTTAGAAAATTCATACGTTTGCGACTCTGCTAAATAAGCTAAAATGCGCCGTCTTAGTATAAACGCGAAAGCCGTCTGCTTAAATTTATGCAAAAGCGCAACGCAAAAATAAATCCTAAATTTACTAAATTTATAAAAATACTTTGAGGCGATCAAACGGCTACTCGCCAGGCGTACTACGGTATTTCAAGAAAATTTACTAGCCGCAAATCGCCGCTTGCTTGCAAAACGGCTAAATGCTCCCTTTGACACGGCGATCGTTTTGCGTTTGCGCCCATGGATGCAAACTAGCTGTAAGTTAAGTATTTTATAATATCACCTAAAACCGTATGCAAAACGGCGGCGACGTAAAAGCGCCGCATTTATCTTTATAAGACAAGTCTAAAAAGATCGTAAGCCTGATAAATCAACCCATGAATGCGAGATAAAACAAATTTTGCGTATTAGACGCGCTAAATTTTAAGATTTATTTAACCCCATAAAGGCGCATGGTCAGGCTAAATTCGGCCGATTGATAGGCTCGTGCTTTAATAAAATCGTCCGCTCGTTTGCAAAATAAATGCCGCGCTATAAGCCAAATTTCTATGCTCGGGCAGCACGCCCGCGCGCTCTACGCTATCAAGCAGATAGCTACCTTATGCGCTTTAAGTTCGTTTTTGAAATTTTATAGATTTTCGAGCTCGCGTTTTGGCTGAAATTTTGATCCACGACCTCATCCGCCGCCGCCCTCGCCCACTCTTCGTCGAAGTTTTGTCCGTTTAAATTTGCGCTGCTAGAGTAGAGCCAGTCAAATTGCCTCAAAAACTCCTCATGAGCGCACTCTTTCACGACGCGCACGGCCTTAGCGTTCGGATACAAAAACGTCGTTTTCCTCGCGCGGCGCACTAAATTTTTAAATTTAGCGGGCACGCGAGCGAGATTTTTTAGCTCACTAAGCTTCGCCGTCGTCATGAGGCAGGGCTTGTTCGCCGCTCGGCGTTTTAGCGCGTTTATCTCGCGAAAATCCTTGCTCAAAAATCCCGCCGTTGTATCGGTCTGCGCCAAATAAATCATATTTTTCTCCGAATTTAATCTCTTAAACATCGCTCGCGCCCGGCTTACCGCAAATTTTACTACGATTTTTTGCCGGGAACAGGCGCATAAAAACGTCGCAAATCAGCACCTAATTTTATCTAAAACTTAGGCCAAGCCTAGTTTCAATCGCACCCGAGCCACCTTGCTTGCATAAATTGCTTCTTCGAGCTTTTTCTTCTTTACAAAAAGGATGCGCTTATGATTTGATTAAATTTGACGCGATTACGCCTTGGCATGTTAAATTTTATGCCTTTTTCCTATCTTTAGCCAGCAAAAATATGCACGAGATAATGAGCGTAAAGCCTGCAAAATCAAGAAACACGAACTCCGTCCCCAGCCAAAAATAGGCAAACGCCGCCGCGCTCACCGGTTCGATGCACGCGATCATGCTCGCCCTGCTCGCGCCTATTATCTTTAGCCCCGTCATGTAAAAGCTAAACGCGCATATCGTGCCTAAAATCACCACCGCGGCAAGCGCCGCAAAGCCGTCCGCGTCGCTCACGCCGCCTAGCTGCCAAACCCGCGTGTAAAGCGCAAGCGCGCCGCCGCCGATGACCATGCCCCAGCCTAAATTTAGCGCGACGGGGTATTTTTGATTTAGCTTCGTTGGGATGAGACTATAAATCACGACGCCAAGCGCGCTAATGAGGCACCAAACCAGCGCCTCCGCGCTGATAACCAGCGAGCCAAGATCGCCGTGGGTGGCGAGCAGCACGACGCCCAGCACCGCGAAAATGAGCGCGATGAGCTCGACCTTTTTAGGCACGCGTCGTTCTAAAAAGCAAACGACGGCAAGGATGAGCGCGGGCGCGGAGTACTGGATCACGGTCGCGACGGCGGCGTTTGAGAGCTCGACACCGCAAAAGTACGAATACTGCGTCATCATAAGCCCAAAAAACGCGTAGATGAGCAGCTGCGGCAAAAGCACGCGATCTTTTAGCGGCGCAAAGGCTAGGCGCGGCGAGCGAGCGACATAATACGCTACCATCGCAAGCCCCGCAAGGCTCAGGCGGTAGGGCACGAGCCAGTCGGCGCTGACGCCTTTTTGCGTGAACAGATACTGCCCGCAAACACTGCTAAATCCCCATAATACGCCGCCAAGAAGCGTGATGAAAACGCCGAAAAATTCGCTCTGAAATCTCATTTGCCGCCTTAAATTTAAAGCTAAAGTATATAAGCTTATGCTTAAGCTGGGGTTAAATTGAGGGCTTCGGCGTAGTATATCGGACTATATTTGCAACTAGTAAAATTTTGCAAATTTTAAAATTTGAAGCAAATAAAGAGATGATAAAAATTTATGAGGCTATGTAATAATGAAGTAAATTCTAAATTTAGCTTAACGTTTGCAATTTATGGGATAAATTTTGACATTTGCGATGCGCCAAAGCTTCATAGTGTATTACTTTTAGAAAAGTTGAATTTGGCTCAAAGGCGGCTAAATTTTTCTAATCGGCAGTCTAATTATCGTTTTGCATTTTTGTGGCACGGTTTTTCTAGGGTCGCTTAGGTAGATTTCATGATGCGTCCTTTGCTCGCCAAAGTCCTTTGCATAGCCGTTTGCGGCGATAAAATCGTCTATTTTAGCAACACTCCCTGGCTCGTCGTCAAAGCTGCCTATGTGTAAAATTTGCGCGCAAATGCCCTCGTCTATCCTCAAAAACTCCGCCATACCGCAGTCTAGCTTCTTTTTTGAAGCAGCCTGCCGTACCGCCCAGTCGAAATTTTCTCGCGTGATAAAATCAGGCAGCCTAATCGCGCTAATCCAGCTAAAATAGCTCTTTCGGGCGTAGTTCGCCGCTCCGTCAGCAGAGCCGCGCTGCCACCAAAACCCCTCTAGCGGCGGCACGACGTACTCGAAAAAGCCATCGATTTTATACTCGGTTTTGTAGCTCATTTTTAGCGCGTAGCTCACGGCGTAAAGTACCTCTATCGCGCGCTGATACGCGCCGCCTGATTCGTTCGGGTCGCCCTCGCCGCGGATGCAGACGAAATTTACGGGCGGGACGGTTAAAATTTGCGGCGTCTGCTTTGGCGCATAAAGCTGCTTAAACTCTTTTTTAAAATCAAACATTTTTGCTCCTTTTTGCTGAATAAAATTTAGCTGAAATTTTACTATTTCGTATCGTCCAAAACGCTAGAAGTAAAATTTAATCTCATCTAAACAAATTCCAGCCGTGAAATTAGAGAGCTAAATTTCAGCTTTTATTTAAAGCAAAAACTGGGTGTAAAAGCAAATTTGACGTTTAAATTTGCCGGCATACGCTCACTTCCCGCTCAGATACTCCTGCAGACTCTTAACCTCCAGCGCGCTGCCGTCTTGCACGCTTTTTAGCGATTTGGCCGCGGCTAGAGCCGCCGACATCGTCGTGAAATACGGGATCTTAAACCGCATGATGTTTTGCCTAATTTTCTTGCCGTCCTCGCTGTTTGACTTGCTATCGCTGGTGTTGATAACAAGCGCGATGTCGCCGTTTTTGAGCCTATCCTCGACGTTTGGGCGACCTTCGCTGATTTTGTAGACGAACTCGCTCTCTACGCCCGCGTCATTTAAAATTTTATACGTTCCGCCCGTGGCGATGATTTTAAAGCCTAGATTTATCAGCTCGCGCGCCAAATTTGCGGCGTATTTTTTATCCGCATCGGCAAGAGTCAAAAAGACTAGGCCGCTAGTAGGTAGCGAGTTGCTCGCGGCGATCTGGCTTTTTGCAAAGCTCTTTGCAAAATCGCTTGATATACCCATGACCTCGCCCGTACTTTTCATCTCAGGGCCCAGGATTAGATCCGCGCCAGAGAGCTTGTTAAACGGAAAGACCGCTTCTTTGA
>CAUQMF010000054.1:0-12880 GCA_963518965.1 uncultured Campylobacter sp. | reverse complement strand
AAACTACGACAAAGATACATTTAGCCACATCGTTAGCGCCCGGCTTGCCGCCATCGGCCTACTCACCGCGATTTATATCTTTTACGTAAAACGCTTAAGTAAAAAATCAAAAAACGGCGCTAAAGAGCTAGAATAAACCGCCTCGTAAACTAGCCGCTAAAGGAAATTTAAAATTCGGCTACTTAGCTGGTTTATTTTGCTAAATTTTACCTTGCAAAAAATATAGAAAGTTTTTGCCTTAACTTTTAGGCGAAAATAAATTTCCGCCGATAATCAAAAGCGGCGAAGCGGCTTCGAGTCTGCTTAAATTTACGAAAATTTCGGCTTTTAATCAAAATCCGTATAAATTTAGATTTTACGCCTTAAGGCGATAAATTTAAGCACCTTTAAACCCTCGCGAGTAAGGTTAAAAAATGAAAATTCGGCTCTTTTTTCGCCTTTGCTTTTCAAATAATAGCCGCGCAAATCAAGCGCCAAAAGCGCGATAAGAGACGGAAACATATAGATATTTATGGCGATAAGTACGATGCGAAGCGTAACGGTGTCTTGTAAAATAGCTTGTAAATTTAGGCTATTTTGGGTACTGACGTAATAAACGCCGATCACTGCAAAAAGCGCGGCGATGCGTAAAATTTTAGATACGATTTCGTTACCCAGTTTTGAAATATTTTCACTAACAGCTAGCGATAAAAATAGCCAACAAAATATCCAAATAAGCGTAAAAAACCACGTCTAAAAATAAATTTTCATCGTAACGCTCGCGTACGACGATAGCAAAAACGGGTGAGAAAATCAGACTCAAGACGAACCAAAAAAGCGAACGAAACACAAGCAGGACAAAGCACGCGTAGACAAAAGCGCTAGAGGCAAGCAAAAGCCACTCGACCCTAAAAACGAGTGCGAGCCCGTAAACGCCGACGCAAAGCACAAATAGGCCGCAAAAGAGCAAATAGTAGCCCGTTCGTATTTTAATTTATTTTTTACGAGAAAAACAACCTAAAATTAATTTTATCGCATTACTTTCTCCAATAAATTTAGGCTTGTCTATTTCTTTATTAATACTAAAAGATTCACGAATATCTATTGCTATACGTGCGATAGAGGATGGAACCAATAACATGTTTATTATAAGAATATAAATAAAAGGCATTTCTATTATTTGCTGAACAAATTCCAAACCCATTATTTCTTTCATAATATCATCCTGATAGATTTTTATAATGGCTAGGGACAATGCAATAATGCCTAAAATTTTAAACACGATTTCATTTCCAATTTTAGAAACTTTATTATCGGCAAGCAATGATAATACTAGCCAGTATATTATCTGCACAATAAATACAACAATAAATACACAATAATTTATTTTAGAAACTTTAAAATACCCCGTAAGTACAACCCATAAGGGCACAACAGAGAAAAATAAAGCCATAACAAACAATTCAATAGATTTAAGGCTTATTAAAAACAATAAGCAACACATAGCTACCGCAATAATAAATCGTATACAGATATTTTCAAAAACAAAAAGAGAGGCAAGAAAACAAAACGTACAAAACCCCAGTATCAATAATAAAAAAGAATAGTGGTTATCGTTTAATTTTTTTATATCTATTTTGTTTAAACTACACATCGTTAAAGCCTTAAGAAATTTTTTTTTGTTTCGGGCGAAAGACCTTCATCACGCTCTCGTCGGTCTCTATAAATGCGCCGCCGATGAGATCAATGCAGTACGGAATCGCTGGAAATACGGGCTCTAGGCACTCTCTGATCGCCTTTGGCTGGCCGGGTAAATTTACGATGAGTGCGTGCCCTCTGATGCCTGCGGTTTGGCGCGATAGGATCGCTGTGGGGACGTATTTTAGGCTAGCAGCGCGCATTAGCTCGCCAAAGCCCGGCATCATCTTTTCGCACACGGCTTCGGTCGCCTCAGGCGTCACGTCGCGAGGAGCCGGTCCCGTGCCGCCCGTCGTTAGCACTAGATCGCAGCCTAGCACGTCTATCATGTGTTTTAGGCGCTCTTTTATGAGCTCGATCTCATCGGGAATCACCTCGTAAAAATACTCGCGCTCGCTCGTTATCCAGCCATCCAAAACCTCTTTTATCGCCGCGCCCGATAGATCGTCGTATTTACCCTCGCTAGCGCGGTCGCTCAGCGTCAAAATGCCAATTTTTGCTTTCATTTTTTCTCCTTAAATTTAGTTGTAATACTCTTTGATAATTTTGCCCAGCGCGTCTTTGTCGATACTCTCAAAAATCTCGATATGCTCGCTGATGCGCTCTAGCTGCGTTTTCATACCGGCTAAAAACGCTCCGACCTCGGCGTATGCCTCTTGTAGTAGCTCCTCGGCATCCGCCGCATTTGGTATCAAAGCGCGCCCCATACCGTACTCAAAGACCATATTTTGCGCTATCTCGCGAGCTTTTTGGATGTCGGCGCCCGAGTTTGAAAAGGTATCGTCTTTGACCATCTTTAGCGCGCTCATACCCGCCAAACAGACCTTGATGCGAGCAAACATCTGCGAGCGCGACTCTATCTCTCGCTCAGGACGCATAAACTGCTCCTCGACGAGCGAAATTTTTTCAAATTCTATCCCAAACCAATACGCCGCCAAAGCCTTTGCGCCCTGATAGAGCGCTTGGATGCGCTTTTCCTCGTCGTTGTAGCTTAAAATCCTCTTTTTACCGAGCAAGACTTTGTTTAAAACGCTTTCAAAATCGCTAAACTCTATCATCTCGCCGCCACGTCTTAGCGCGTTTATCGCGGCTTCATTTACCAGCGTAGAAAGCGCCGCTCCGCTAAAACCCACGCTAATGCGCGCCACGTCCTGCGCATCTACGCTCGTGTTTTTGTCTTTTAGATAGGATTTTAAAATCTCGACCCTATCGCTAAAATCAGGCATCGAAAGAAAAATTCGTCTATCAAATCGCCCCGAGCGCAACAGCGCCTCGTCTATCATCTCGATGCGATTAGTCGCGGCGATAACTATGACGCCCGAGTTATCCTCAAAGCCGTCCATCTCGGTCAGTAGCTGATTTAGCGTAGCCTCGCGCTCGTCGTTTCGGTTACCGCCGCGCACCTTGCCCACGGCGTCGATCTCGTCGATAAAGATGATAGAGGGCGCGTAGGCTTTAGCTTTTAAAAATAGCTCATGCACGCGTTTTGCGCCCATACCGACGTAAATTTGCACGAAACTCGCGCCGCTTTGGTAAAAAAAAGGCACTCCCGCCTCGCCCGCGACGGCCTTTGCCACTAGCGTCTTGCCCACGCCCGGAGGCCCGACCATCAGCACGCCTTTTGGCATTTTGATGCCGAATTTTTTATATTTTACGGGATCTTTTAGAAAATCCACTATTTCGCCGAGCTCAAATTTGACGTCTTTTATGCCCGCTACGTCGCTAAATTTGACGTTTGAGATAGCAGGCTGCACGGAGCTAGCCACGATATTTTCATACTCATAGACGTTTGCTTTTTGATTTTCGTTTTGAGCGGCGAGCTTTTGCTTTTTAAACCTCGCATAAACCGCAAGCCCCGCAAAACAGATAACAAGTAGCGCTAAAACGGCCAAAATTTCATCCAGCACGGGCGTGTCTTTTTTTATATCTACGGGCGCTTTTTGCATGAGTTTTCGCACGTCTACGCCGTCTTTTACGATGAGGTATTTACGCCCTCCCTTGGTCGTTAGCTCGATCTGGCCGCCGTCTATCGTCGCGCTCTCGATCATACCGCCCTCTAGTAGCTTTTCGTAGCTTTCATACATTATATTTTTTGGTTGGCTTCTACCGACGGCGATAGCTAGCAAGACCGCTAAAAGTACTGTTAGGATGAGGATTATCTTTTGTTTATTTAGCTTAAATTTGCGCATAATCTCCCTCGCTTTTTACTTCAAATTTATCTATGACCGCCCACTCTTTTAAAATTTGCTTATCCGTTTTGATTTTTACTTTATTATAAAATTGATCAAAGCCTTCGTAAAATTCTCCGTTTAGCTGCTCGACGAGTACGTTTAGGCTCCCGCCTTTTTTGGCGTGTTCTTGCCTAAATTTAAAATTATTTTCCGCTACGATTTGCTTTAAAATTTTAAGCCTAGCCTTCGCCACGTCGCCGCTAACGTCCGTTTTCATATCCGCCGAGTGCGTACCGGTTCGCGGCGAATATGCAAAGCAGTGCAAATGCGTGAGCGGAAATTTTTTAAAATTTACCAGCGCCTCACTCCAGATCTCCTCACTCTCGCCCGGATGCCCAACGATGTAGTCGGTTCCTAGCGCAAAGCCCATTTCGCTAAGCTCCAAAAATAGCTCCAAATCCCTAAAAGCCTGATTTCGCCGCCTCATGATGCGTAGCATCGCCTCGCTCGTGTGCTGAAGCGCGATATGCAGGTGCCGCTCTAGCCAGCTCTCTTTTAAAATCTCGCGAAAGCTCTCGTCTATCTGGCTAGGCTCTATGCTGCCTAGCCTTATGCGCTTTATGCCGCCTATTTTACCGAGCCTGCCTAGCAAGCGACCCAGGCTTGAACCCGTATCCTTGCCGTAGCTGCCGATGTTCGTGCCCGTTAGTACTAGCTCGTTATAGCCGTTATAGGCTAAAATTTTAGCCTCGCGCAAGATCGCTTCCTCATCCATACTGCGCGCCTTGCCGCGAACGGCGGGGATGATGCAGTAACTGCAGGCAAAGTCGCAGCCCTCTTGGATCTTGATAAAGGCTTTGGTGTGATTTTCGTAGTTAGTTACGATATTTTTGTCGATACTTTTTAAATTTCCCAGCTCGAAAAACGGATCTTGCGACTTTAGTAGCGCGTTTATATCCTCTTTTTTACTCGCGCCTATCACGCCAAAAACCGCGCTTTTGTTAAACAGCTCCTTGCCCTTGCTCACCGCGCCGCAGCCCGTTAGTATCACTCTAGCGCCTCGCTTTTTTATGCCGTTTATGTAGCTGCGCGCGCCGCTATCTGCGGAGTTTGTGACCGTGCAGGAGTTTACCACTACGATGTCGGCTTCGTTTTCGTCGCTAACGATATCGTAGTCTTTGACGTAGCTTTTCATCAGCTCGGTGTCGTAGATGTTCGTGCGGCAGCCGAAGGTTTTAAAAAATACCTTTTCTCGGCGCGGCTCTTGCGGGGTCAAATTTGAGTTTGATTTCATATTTCCTCGCCGCCTTCGCCGATCGGCTTTGACTCGCCGGCTTTTACGCGTCTATCCATATAAATAGTCTGCGTAGGATAGGCGATCACGATGTCGTCGTGGCTAGCTATAGCCTCCATTATCTCCGCGCTTATCGTGCTTCGCAAAGATAGCGTGGCGAAGGTGTTTGCCATATACCAGACCGAAATTTTCACTCCGTAAGGCTCGATAAAGGTAAATACGCGCGGCTCGACGTTTGGATTTTTGATGCTGTATTGATTTCGCAGTTTGCTCATTTGTTTTTTGGCGATTTCCGTATAGCCTTTAGAGTATTTTCGCGCGATATCTTTGATGATGTGAGCAGCTTTTTTATGATTTGACTCAAAGCTGAAAACTACGTCTATACCGTCCCATACAGTCTTCATGCTATGGTGCGAGTAGTTTGCTATTAGATCGGTGAAGATATAGTTATTTGGCACAAATATAATTCGCCCCGCCCTGCGGTTTGAGTTTACGGTCACGATCGTAACGTCCTCGTAAATAGTCATCCTAAGCAGCGAGATATCGATGATGTCGCCCACGACATCCTCTCCGTCTTTGCGCACCTTTATGCGGTCGCCGAC
This sequence comes from uncultured Campylobacter sp., assembly GCA_963518965.1. Lineage (GTDB taxonomy): Bacteria > Campylobacterota > Campylobacteria > Campylobacterales > Campylobacteraceae > Campylobacter_A. The sequence goes on along the minus strand of CAUQMF010000054.1, from coordinate 7,136 downwards.
GTGAAAACTACCGCCAAAAACGATGACCGTCCAGCCGAGCATACTCATAAACATATCTTTCATCGCAATCGCGATACCCGCAGACGCAAAGCCTAGCACCGTGACTAGGTAGGTTACGTTTTCGATATAGGCAAAAAGCAAAATCACGACGATTAGCGTGATATTTACGAGATTTATAAATTTATTCGCCGTGTAGAGGCGCTCGTTATCCGTGATCGTTTTTTTAATGATAAATTTAAACAAAAACGAAAGCGCGACCGAAGCAATTATAAAAATAACGATGTCAAGCGCCTTTTTCATCTGCGCTTTTATATCCTCGCTCGTGCGGTTTATCGCCTCGTTTACTCGCTTTTCGTACACGCCGTAAGTAGTCTTTGCGATATCTGCCGCCGCGTTAAATTCGGTAAGCTCCTGTCTGGTCTCGTTTAGCTCGTCTAAAAACTGCGCTTCATCGCTTAGCTTTACGATTTGAGATAAAATTCGCTCTTTTTTACCCAGCTCGTCCGCGGTTTTAGAAAGCCCTTCTAAGCGGTTTTTGTATTCGTCTTTTTCGCTTTTAAGCTGCTTGATGTATGAAAAACCGGGGATTACCGCGACGGGATTGGTTATCTTTTGTAAAATTTCAATCTCGGGAGCCGTTATCATACTAGAAAACGGAGCTTTTTGAAACTCTTTTAAAAGCTCGATCTGCTCTTTTAACGTGCTTTGCTTTTTTTGTAGCTCGAGCACTTTTTCCGTATTTTTGGCCTGTTTTTTTATCGCGGCTTCCGTTTCTTCTAGCTCCGCGCTTAGCTTTTGAAACGTGTTATAGTTTGAGTAGCGAGTCGCCCAAACGTTATCGGATAGCTTGGACTCTATAGTATCTAGCGAGCTTTTTAGCTCGGCTAGTTGAGCGTCTTTTGCGCCGTAGTCGTCAGGGATATCGTCTACCGCCCAAACCGCCGCTGCAACGATTAAAATAAATAAAATTTTTTTCATTCAAACTCTCTTAAAACGTCCATTACAAGCTCGCGCGGCACGTCTTTTCGTATCTCGTATGCGCCGATACCTCGCGGCAGGATAAATTTGATCGCGGAGTTTTCCGCCTTTTTATCAAGGAAAAACGCCTCGTAAAAGCTGCTTGCGTTTGGCACCTTGTAGCTTATCGGCAAGTCAAATTTAACCAAAAGATCCGCCGCGCGCGCCTTTTGCTCCTCGCTCATAAGGCCTAGTTTCACCGCTAGCGCGTTAGCCATATTCATACCGATCGACACCGCCTCGCCGTGTAGATACTTTTTATAGTTCGTTTCGTTTTCTATCACGTGAGCGAAGGTATGTCCGTAGTTTAGCACCGCGCGCACGCCTTTTTCGCGCTCGTCGGCCTCTACGGCGGCGGCCTTTATCTGCACGCAGCGGTAGATTAAATTTTGCAAATTCGCTTCATCCGTCAAATTTGCGTTCTCCATCCACGAAAATAGATTTTCGTCAAAGGTTATCGCCATCTTTACGGCTTCTGCAAGGCCTGCTGCAAATTCGCGCTTTTCAAGCGTTTTTAAAAACCCGGTTTCGCAGTAAACCGCGCTAGGTTGATAAAACGAGCCGATTAGATTTTTGCCGAATTTATTATTTACGCCCGTTTTTCCGCCTACGCTAGCGTCTACTTGGGCTAGCAGAGTAGTCGGGATGTTTATAAATTTGATCCCGCGCTCAAAAACGCTCGCCGCAAAACCCGCCATATCGCTCACCACTCCGCCGCCAAGCGCGACGATCACGCTACTTCGGTCAAGACGGCTAACGAAAAGCTGCTCTAAAATCGCCTCGATAGTTTGCATATTTTTATACTCTTCGCCGTCTGGGACGCTGATAACGAATTTTTGCGGACAATCTATGCGCGAGAGTAAATTTTGCAGATAAAGCCCGCCTACCTTTGCGTTGGTCACGATTGCGACTTTGGCGTCAAATTTAAGCTCTTTTAGCTCGTTTATATAGACGCCGTAGCCCGCCTTACCGTCAAATTTTATATCTATTTTCATCGTATTCTCCGCTTTTATTTTATCCAAAATAGCCTAATTTATCGGTATAAAAATTTGATAATTATCGCTAAGGCGCGCGTATAGGCGGTTCATGTCGTTTGAAAACGCCGCAAACGGATCAGGCCTGCTTATTTTTTTGCTAAAAGGCACGAACTGAAGCAAATTTTGCTCGTTTTTTAGCTTTAAAATAGGATTTATATTTCTATCCTCGACTATCTCGACCTTACGTCCGAAAATTTTAGAAAGGCTATCAAAATGCTCCTCCGCGCCCTCGCCGCCGCTAAGAGCGCCGAAATGATATAGCGAGATTTGCGTATCTAGCTGCGCGCAGCAGTCCATGATGACGGCTGATTGGTTTTCTATCTCGTCGCCAAAACCGCTACTTAGTATCACGCCTTTTTTTATCTCGTCCGCGTCGCCTCGTCCGATAGTCGTTACCGGTCTTTTAAGCTCAAAAAGCATCCTTTTGTGGGCCGAGAAAAATTTATTATCGGTTACTATTAACCCGACGTCGTTTTTAAATACGTCGTCTTTTATCTGTTCTACGCCGCGGCCGAAAAAATCAAACGTTACCGCAACCCTCTCGTCTCCGACCGATTTTAGCTTCTCGTAGGCTAAATTTAGCGTCGGATTTACGACTTTGACGTAGAGGCGTTTGCTATTTAGCTTTTCGTGCAGTTTTAGGCTCTGTTCTAGCAGCCGTAAACAAGCCTCTTCGCCCATAGCGCGCATATCTAAAAACAGATAAGTGTTATGTCCAAATGGGCTTGGGAACTGCCCCGTTTCTTTTTTCACGCTTCTAAATACGCTTAAAAGCACGCTAGGCTCGCCTACTATGAGTAAAACGTCGTTTGGCAGGATCATTAAATTTGGCTTTGCGATCATGAAATTTGAGCCGCGATAAACCATCGCGATGCGCCATTTTTTCTGCGTTATGGAGCTGATATGGCGGTACATAAACGAGCTTCCTACGGGTACTTTGACTTCCATTATTTCGCCTTGTCCAAGCCCCACGTTATCGGCTACTACGGGGATATCTGGCAAATAATCCATGAGCCTGGCCGTCACGATACCTCGCCCGTCTAAAACCGTCAGGTGCGAGTCGTCCTCCAACCCGCCTAGCCCCCAAAGATCAAGCATCAAAATTTCCGTTTTTTTACTGATTTGACGCAGATTGTTATAGACGCTAAGCGTCTCAAAGCCGTCTTTTTGCATTATCATAAACTGGCTAAAATAGCCGCTAACTACCTGCTTAAGACGGTCAAAACTCGTCGGATCAAAGCGGTAAAAGGTAAAATTTTCTAAATTTTCCCCTCCCAAAATCTCCTCGTCCATAGCGATAACCGTGTAGTGATGAGCGTTATTTCGCGCTACGAATAGTCTTTCTAAGAAATATTTAGCTACAATGCCGTCCGCAACTATCAAGATATTTTTCATTAAAACTCCAAATTTAAAGGGACTATTATATCAAAATGACTTTTAGTATAGATAAAACGGACGGCGCGGCGCGCGCGGGCACGCTAACGACCGCTCACTCGACGATCAAAACGCCCGTGTTTATGCCCGTTGGCACCGTAGGCGCGGTTAAAAGCCTAGACGCCGTGGATATGATGCAAATTTTAGATGCCCAAATCATCCTAGGCAACACCTATCACCTCTACTTGCGCCCCGGCAGCAATGTCGTAAAAGAGCTCGGCGGCCTACACGGCTTTACCAAATTTAACCGCTCGTTTTTAACCGATAGCGGCGGTTTTCAGGCCTTTTCGCTAAGCAAAATCTCAAAACCTGATGAAAACGGCATTAAATTTAAAAGCCACATCGACGGCAGCGCGCACTATTTCACGCCGCGCTCGGTACTAGATACCCAGTACGACCTAAACTCCGACATCATGATGATCCTTGACGATCTAGTCGCGCTTCCGGCTGAGAAAAAGCGCGTGGAGCTAAGCATAAAACGCACGATAAAATGGGCGCGCGAGGCGATAGACTATCATAAATTTAAGCAAAGTAAAGGCGAAGGGCTCACGCAAAATATATTCGGCATAATCCAAGGCGGCACAGACGAGGCAGCGCGTAAATTTTGCGCCGAAGCGCTGTGCGAGATGCCCTTTGACGGGCTTGCTATCGGCGGTCTTAGCGTAGGCGAAAGCAATCAAGAGATGTATGATACCGTGCAGGCCGTGATGCCATACATCGACGCGGCGCGTCCGCGCTATCTCATGGGCGTAGGCACTCCCGAAGACCTCGTAGAAAACGTAGCCCGCGGCGTGGATATGTTTGACTGCGTGATGCCGACGCGAAACGCGCGCAACGGCACGCTATTTACGAGTTTCGGTAAGATAAACATAAAATCCGCAAAATTTGCAACCGACCGCGCTCCGATAGATCCCGAGTGCGACTGCTACGCGTGCCGCAACTACTCGCGCGCATATCTTAGCCACCTATACCGCGCAGGCGAGCTGACGTTTTTCCGACTAGCGAGCCTACATAACTTGCACTATTATCTAAATTTAATGCGGCAGATGAGAGAAGCGATAACGGCCGGCGAATTTGAAAAATTTAGGCGAAATTTCTACGCCGCGCGCGGCAAAGATGCGCCGAGCATATAAGGCAAAACGGTGAGCGAGCGCGATATCTCGGGGTACTTTTACGGCGAGGAGTGCGAGTACGTCTATCTCGTGACGGACGGTAGCGAACAAAACTATAAATTTATCTTTAAAGACGACAAAATTTACGCACAGGACGGCAGCGAGAGCGGCGCGGAGGAGTTTGTCCGCGTAGTAAAAAAGATAACGAGCGAGTTTCGCGCCAAGATCGCCGAGCACTCCGCCCAGCTTGAAAGCTACGAGAAAATCTACGCGGGCAAGAGGGATTTTACTAAATTTATCAAAAAGCACGCGGTCTTAAAATACGAAATACGCAAATTTCAAAATAAAATTTCGCACTTTTACGAGGCTCTGGCGATCTGTCAAAACGAAAGACCCGAGCTTAAAAAGCAGCTCAAAAACTACGTCTACGAAGCCGGCGTGCTAAAAAACGCAGCCTGCGAAAATGCCGCCAGGATAGACGATATCTACGCGCATATACAAAGCCTAAAAAACGACAAAATCAACCGAAATATCTATATCCTCACGCTGCTTTCGGCGCTATTTTTGCCGCTAAATTTTATCACAGGATTTTTCGGGATGAATACGAACGGGATGTTTTTAAATGGCTTTCAAAACGGCACGGCTATCGTCGCCGGATCTATGCTTGCGGTTTTTACGACGCTAGCGGGACTGTTTTATTTTCTAAGTAAACGGCGGGAGTAAATTTGCAAGGTCATTTGCGGCTAGCTAAATTTAACTAGCCGCCAAATTCGCCGCAAATTTAACGCGCCCCAAAAAACCGTAAATCAGGCGCAAGACACAGTCAAATTTACTCCGCCTTTCCCGCCGTCGCTTTATAGATACCGATTTCGTCTTGCAAAATTTTATATTTTTGAGCTAGCAGGCTGATCCTACCTTCAAGCAGCGAATTTTGCGCCTCCAGATAGTTTTTTAGCTCCGTTTTGCCGTAGTCGTATTTGAGCTTATATGTGTCGTTGATAGAGCTTAGATTTCGCAAATTTTCGTTTAAATTTCGCAAAATCGCCTCGTCTTTTTGCAGATTTTTATAGCCGGCGTCGATCTCGTTTAGCGCGGTAGTTAGCGTCTGCGCGTAGTTTAGCTTCATAGTCTCAAACTCAAGCTCGGAAATTTTTAGCTTTGATTTAAGCTTAGAGTAGTTTAAAAACGGCAAATTTATAGCGATATTTCCGCTTAAGAAATTTAGCTTAAGCCCCTCGCTCGCGCTATCTCCGCTACCGCTAAGTCCTGCGCCTACCGTGATGCTTGGATAAAAGCTTTTTTCGCTAACCTTAACCCCTAAAAGCGCCTCTTTGATACGAGAGACCGCGGCTTGCAAATCAGGACGCGCGCCGATAACGTAAAGCGGCACGTTTAAATTCACGCCCTGCGGCGAGATATCGCTCAAATTTCCGCTCAAATTTAACTCAAACTCTGGCCTAACGTTTAGCAGATTTCTTAGCGTTTTTTCCGCCGCGTCAAGGCTCTTGCTCGCGTTTAAAATTCTATTTTTAGCCGAGATTACCGAGCTTTTTACTTGCTTTAGGCTTAGCTCTTCTTCTTTGCCGAGCTCAAATTTAGCCTTTATGATAGATTCTAGCTCTTCGTAGTTTTTTAGCGTCTTTTCGTATAGATTTATGCTCTCTTTTTGATACTTCGCTTCAAAATACGCATCCGCGACGGAGTTAATAAGCGCGAGGCGAGCGGCCTGCAGGTCGTATTTTGTCGCATTTGCCTCCCACATGGCGGCGTCTGCGGAGTTTGCGAGCTTGCGCCACAGATCGATCTCGTAGCTTAGCGAGATGCCGCTTTTATAGCTCTCGCTCCAGCTACCGCCCGTTTTTATATTTTTACCCGTTTCTGCGCCCAAATTTGCGTTAAAGCTAGGCACGAGATCGGCCTGCAAGACGCCTGCTTGAGCTAAGGCTTTATTTACCGCTACGGCCGATTTTGCCAGATCAATATTATTTTTTAGCGCAAGGCCGATTAGCTCGTTTAGGCGCGCTTCGTCGTAGCCCGTCCACCACTCGCGGTTTATTTTTATATCGGCGCTTGCGTCCTCTTTTAGCAAAATTTGCTCGTAGTTTTCGTTTATCTGCGTTACCGCGCAGCCGCCGAGCAAAAAGGCGGCTAGGATTATGGAGATTTTTTTCATTTTATTCCCTTGTTAGAGCGTCGATCGGATTTAGCTTTGAGGCGCTGCGAGCGGGCATGTAGCCAAATATCACGCCTATCGCGCTAGAAACCACAAGCGCTACCACGATAGAGGTCTGCGAAAATATCATCTTTACGCCGGGCGCAAAATTTTCTGCTAGATAGCCGATACCAAAGGCAGTCCCGACGCCGATGAGTCCGCCGATGAGACACAGTAGCACCGCCTCGATCAAAAACTGCTCGAGGATATTTCCCTGACGAGCGCCGATCGCCATCCTGATGCCGATTTCCTTGGTGCGCTCGGTTACGGAGACTAGCATAATGTTCATCACGCCGATACCGCCCACTAGCAGCGAGATAAAGG
>CAUQMF010000053.1:0-13143 GCA_963518965.1 uncultured Campylobacter sp. | reverse complement strand
GTTTTAAAGGTATCGGCAAAAATAATATCCCTCGTCGGGTTATGTTCGATGTAACCTTTATTGACGGCTAAGTCTAAAATCTTGCGAAGTAGCCTAAACGTGCGTTTGCTCGTGTCGTGGCTTATGCCTTTTTTGGTTTCGGTCTCTTGTATGCGCTCGATGACCTGCGCGTAGTCTCTGCGCGCTAGCGTTCTAACGTCGCCGTCTTTTAGATAGGGCATAAGGTAGTTATTTATCCGCCCCGTTTCTCTGCTTAGCGATGAGGTGCTTTTTGTCTGCTCTTTTTCCATCCACACGCGCGCCACGTCCGCAAATTTAACCGCCTTTTGAGCTATTACGGCTTTTTTAACGTCCTCGCCTCTCTCTTTTAGCCTTTTTAGCTCGGCCGCTTTGGCTCTTGCTTCGGCTAGCGTGATACTCGGATATTTGCCTATGATGATTTGATTAGTTTTGCGCTCGGCGTCGGCGTATCTAAAAATAAACGTTTTGCTTACGCCGTTTTTGGTCTGCGTCGCATAAATGTAAAGGTATGGAGTGGAAATATCCTTAATCCACTCTCTAGCTTTGCCGTCTTTGAGCGTATAGTTTTTTAGTTGGCTATCTTTCGCAAACGTCGCCATCTTCTCGCCTTTTTGTGTGTGCGTAAGTGTGCTTTTGGGTGTGTAAATTAAATTTGCTCGTTTTTAAACACACTCAAAATCTAGCTTTTTGCATTTATGATTTTATGCAAAGCCCCATTATGTCGGATTATCTTGTTTTGAGTGTGTAAAAATTTAGCGTTTTACTCTTGCGCACTCAAAAACACACTTATTTTCTTGAAAATGTATGATATTGTATGAAATCTTATGAAATGCTAAAAGGGGTTTAAAGCTCGTATTCTAGGGCTTTTTGAAGTCTTTTGAAATCTCGTGAAAATGATAAATGGTGGAAGCGAGGGGGATCGAACCCCTGTCCAAAAACAAACCGATCACAGCCTCTACACGCTTAGCAAAAGTGAAAATTTCATCTAAAAGGGCTCACTTTCCAAAACCTTATTTTAGACTAAGACAAGATTTCGGCTAGCAGCTCGTCAGGCCGCCAACCTACGCTAGCTGGGGTTACTCGCCGCCGTCTTAGCTAGTATCGGACTAGACGAGGCTCAACTGAACTTACGCAGCTTTAGCGTAAGCAGGAGCGTAGTTAACGTTGTTTGCGTTTAAATTTAGTTGAGCTTTTTACGCTTTGCTCAAAGCGACGTGCCACCGTGACCGCTCTGCTCCTGTCGAAGCCAAGTCGCTCCCGTAAGAATAGGCTAAATTTAGCCTTGTTTTAAAGGTTGTAGATTATATTATTTTTTGTATTTTTTGTCAAACGCATAGTTTTTCAGGGATTTTTACGATATTTCCGTCTAGCGGGCTAAAAAACTCGGCATCGATCTCAATGTCGTTCCTGTATCTATCAAACTGATCACTAGCTATCAGCAGCCAGTCGACGAACTCGTCGCTAGCAGGCCCGCTCATCGCCCTAGCCTCTTCGCAAATTTCCTCGGCTAGCGTCGTTAATTTTAGTATCGGGTCTAGTCTCATAAAGCCGGCGGCAGACTTGATATTATGAAAAATTCTAAAAAGTTCGTTGATGCTACCTGCGTATCTATCGGGTCTGCTTAGGCTTATTATGAGCGGCTCCATCAGATCGCACATCAAGGCGTAGTGCGACAAAAACTCCTCTGCGATATCATAGGAATAGTCGATTTCAAGGCTTTTTAGCAATCCCATTTGCCGTCCTTTAACGTAATTGCTTTCATTGTAACATTTTTTTGATAAAATTAAAAATAAAATACCGAAATTTAAGGAAAAATTTATGCTAGAAAATAATAAAAAAGTTACAATTTATGACATAATTAACAAAAAAAGCATTCAGCCTATCGTGATGATAACCGCCTACGATGCGCTTTTCGCACGGCTTTTTGATGATTACGTCGATATTATCTTAGTTGGCGACAGTCTAAATATGAGCTTTAACGGCAAAAAAGACACCCTTAGCTTAAAAATGGATGACGCGCTTTATCACGTTAAGGCCGTTTTGCAGGGCGCAAAGCACGCTTTCGTCGTGGCGGATATGCCTTTTGGTAGCTATCAGGATGAAAAAACCGCGTTAAAAAACGCGACTAAATTTATCAAAGCCGGCGCGGACGCAGTCAAATTTGAAGGCGGTCTAAAAGCCGCTCCTATCGTAAAAAGGCTCGTCGGTGAGGGCATAAACGTGATGGCTCACATCGGGCTCATGCCTCAGTTCGTGCGAAACGAGGGCGGCTACAAGATAAAAGGGCGCAGCGAGGCTGACGAGGCGCGCCTTATCGAAGAAGCGCAGGCTCTGGAGCATGCAGGGGCATTCTCGGCTGTGCTAGAGGGCACGGTTAGCAGCGTCGCCACAAAGGTCGCAAAAAGCGTAAAAATGCCTATCATCGGCATCGGGGCGGGTGCCGACGTAGACGGACAGGTGCTCGTGTGGAGCGACATACTCGGCTTTTTTGACGAGTTTAAGCCTAAATTTGTCAAGCGCTATCTTGACGGAGCAAATTTGGTGCGAACGGCGGTCGAAGCCTATGCTCACGAAGTTACAGAAAAGACCTTTCCGAGCGAGGAGTTTGAGTATAAAATTTAGCTTGTTTTAGGCAAATCTAGTCTGGGGTAATTTGGTCCTTAGGCGTTAAATTTGACGAACAGAGTTTGAGTTAAATTTAAACGCTTGCATTCGCCCGCCCCTCGTCAAATTTGACGGGCAAATTTGGCTATCAAAACAAGGCTAGATTAAAAACAAGGAGCGAGTTTTGAAAATTTTATTGATTTTGGCGGCGTTTTTGTGCTCGCTAACGGCTTCAAATCCGAATTTTGGGCTAGGCATCGACAGTCTTGGCGAGCAAAGCGAGCAAACGCAGAACGAGAGGCGATTTTCTAAGCGCGAGGAGGCTGCGAGGCAGGCTATCGAAAATACCGACTATGACGCTGCTTTTAAGATTTTATCGCCGCTTTGCGAGGAGGGCGATGCGATGAGCTGCGCGGCGCTAGGCAGTATGCATTTTAGCGGGCTAGGAGCCCAGAAAAGCAGCGAAAAAGCCGAGCTTTTCTTTGAAAAATCGTGCGAGCTGGGAAACGGCACGGGCTGCTTTGACCTGGCGCTTTTAAACGTCAAGGAGGTTTTTGGCCCTAAAGATGAAAATAAAATATTTCGCCTCTACGAAAAAGGCTGCGAGCTGGGCTCTGAAGCGGCTTGCAACAACCTCGGCCTCATCTACGAATCGCAAAACGATCTCAAAAAGTCCGTAAATTTATATGCCAAAGCGTGCAGGAAATTTGACGGCGCGGGCTGCTACAACTACGGCAGGATGATGCACGAGGGTCTTGGAGCGGAGCGCGATCTAGCAAGCGCGCACAAGGCCTTTGACACCTCGTGCTACATGAAAAATGCGCTTGGCTGCTATGCTCTTGGCTACGTTTACGAGCACGCGCAGGGCGTGGAGTTTGCAGTTTACTACGCCTACGACGGGTATTCGCGCGCTTGCAAGCTCGGCAACGACGACGGCTGCAGGGCGCTCGGTTTTGAAAACTACGAAAAAAATATCGAAATTTACGAAAAATTCGAATCTATCGCGGAGGGTTGTAAATTTGGCAACGATAGCGACTGCAAGCTTTTAAAGGCAAGGATAGCGGAGTTTTAAGCTCGGACTGATTTGGTCGGCCGCGATCTGTGTTTTTCGTCAAATTTAAGCTGATTTTTGAGATTTATTCGCTTCGGCCAGGCGGATAAATTTGAGCTTTGTTCGGTTTTAAAACCCTATCTTTACGGCGCTAAATTTGACGCTACCGTCTTAAATTTGGCTTTTTTGCTCAAATTTAATCACCTTCTATCCCAAATTTACCGCTGAACGCCGAGTTAAATTTGAACAAAGCCCAAAGCCAAAACTTACCCAAAATTTTGTAAAATGCGGCAAATTTACGAAAAATAGAGCCGAAAAAATGGATAGAATAGTCGAAATAGAAAAAATAAGCTTCGAGAACGATTTTGAGGTGTCGCTACGCCCAACGCGCTTTGAGGACTACATCGGACAGGAAAAGATAAAGCAAAATTTAGGCATATTTATAAAGGCCGCTAAAAAGCGCGGCGAGTGCCTAGATCACGTGCTTTTCTATGGGCCGCCGGGCCTTGGCAAGACGACGCTGGCGCACATCATCGCAAACGAAATGGGTGTGAGTATCAAGATGACGGCCGCACCAATGATAGAAAAAAGCGGCGATCTAGCGGCGGTGCTGACAAATTTGCAAGAGGGCGACGTGCTATTTATCGACGAGATACATCGCCTCAGCCCCGCGATCGAGGAGGTGCTGTATCCTGCGATGGAGGACTTTCGCCTGGATATCATTATAGGCTCGGGACCTGCGGCGCAAACCATCAAGATCGACCTGCCTAAATTTACGCTCATCGGCGCTACGACGCGCGCGGGCATGATTTCGGCACCCCTGCGAGATAGATTTGGTATGGATTTTAGGTTGCAGTTTTATACCAGAGAGGAGCTGGCTCGTATCGTGCAGATCGCCTCGGTAAAGCTCGGCAAAGAGTGCGAAAAAGCCGCAGCTCTCGAGGTCGCCGCTCGCTCGCGCGCCACGCCTAGGATCGCGCTGCGGCTACTAAAGCGCATACGAGATTTTGCTGAGGTAAACGACGAAGCCGTCATCTCGCAACCCCGCGCCAAAGAGGCTCTGGACGCGCTTGGCGTAAACGACATCGGCTTTGACGAGATGGATATCAAGTACCTAGAAATCCTGCTCGCCGCCAAACGCCGTCCGATGGGGCTAAGTACGATAGCGGCAGCTCTAAGCGAGGACGAGGGCACGGTCGAGGATGTGATCGAGCCCTATCTGCTCGCTAACGGCTACATAGAGCGCACCGCCAAAGGCAGGCTGGCTAGCGCCAAAGCCTACGAGGTGTTTAAGCTCAAATTTGATGGGGATACGCAAAAGGGATTGTTTGAGGAGTGAGGCGAGTTGTTAAAAAATAAGTGGAAAGACTTGCAAGAGATGCAAGTCTTAAGGTTTACCATCTAAATAGCCATTCGCCATTTGCCTGCTTGATTGCTTCGAGCGTGTTATAGTTAGCTATCTCTTCGCTATCTGGCGCCATAAAAACTACGGTAAATTTAAAAGCATTTTTTGCTATAGGTTTTATGTCGGTTACACGTAAAAGATCGGCACACTCGGCTTTAGTGTAGCGAAAAGTATTTATGCCAGAACTTCCTTTTGTCATGCGTGGTGCTTTACCGACTTCCATGTATTTATTATTTTTTTGCCAATTATAGCATGCCATATTGGATAAAAACTCTTGCAGTCTAGGCTTGGCGCTTTCAAACTGCTCTCTAAAATCTTTTGGAGATTGGGTATTCGCCAACGCGTTGATCACGGACGGAGATGTGGTTGTTGTACCACTTTAGTAGTTTCTATCTGACGCCTTTGGTAAATTTGGCATAGTGCAACCACCGAGAATAGTGGCAATTAGTGCAAAAGATGCGATTTTGGTTTTCATTTACTCTCCTTAAAATAAAATTTAAGTATAAAATCTATTCAGTTAAAAATCGCTTAATTTTAAATATTTAGCAGATTTATCAAATATGTCTAAAATTTGACTAAAAAGTCGGTATGTCATCTTGCTATAAACTTTAAATTTGATTGTCTAAGGATGAAATTAAATTTGTTTTGTAAATTTAAATCACTCAAATTTGGCGTCAAATTTATCAACCGCGCCAAAGCTATCTTCCCCAAAGCGCCGCCCGTCCGCAAAACCCCGCAAAATCTGATATAATAAGCCCCTCAAAAGGAAAAAAATGAATAATCGAGTGTTTTTTGGCATCTTCGCTCTTTGCGCGTTGGCGCTGGTCGTGTACCTTTTTAAGCCATTTTTGCTAAATATCTTTATCGCCGCCTTGCTCGCGGTCGCCACCTCAAACGTAAACGTCAAATTTTTACAGCTAACTAAGGGCAAAAAGACGCTCTCGGCGGCTCTTACCACGCTAGCGCTGTTTTCGCTATTTATCGCGCCGCTTTTATACGCCGTGATCGAGCTGGCTAAACACGCGGCGAGCTTTAACACGGGCTACATAACAAATACGCTAGATTATTTTCAAAGCGGTAAATTTCAGCTACCCGAACCGATCAAATTTTTAGAACCTAAAATCAAAGAGATAGTCGCCGATATCGACGTCAAGGCTATCTCGGCAAATCTCATCGCAAATTTAGCCGGTATCGGAAAATCAAGCGTAAATTTTCTCGTAGACATGATTTTTATCCTCGTGTTTTTCTTTTTTGCGGTGCTTTACGGTAGCGAGCTTGTTGGCTACCTAAAAAGCGCGCTTCCTATGAAGGAGAGCGAGAGCGAATTTATCCTCAGCGAAGTGGCAAACGTCATGAGCGTCGTGCTTTACTCTATCGTTTTAAACGCGATTTTACAGGGCTGCCTTTTTGCTATCATCACGATTTCGTACGGCTACAACGGCTTTTTGATGGGCATACTCTTTGCTTTTACTTCGCTCGTGCCAGTCGTTGGCGGCTTGCTAGCTTGGGGGCCGATTAGCCTTTACGAGTTTGCTAACGGCAACACCGCGGCCGCGATCGTCATCGCCGTCTATACTATCGTCGTGATATCTATCGTCGCAGATACGTTTTTAAAGCCGATCGTGATTAAATTTATCAACGATAAGCTCGTAAAAATCCCGACAAAGATCAACGAGCTACTGCTGTTTTTCTCGATGATAGCGGGTATCTCGACGTTTGGCTTTTGGGGACTTATCCTGGGGCCTGCGATCGTGACATTTTTTATCTCGACGATCAAGCTTTATACATTGCTTAAAGAGCGCTCGGTCGTCTAAATTTGCCTAAAATCCGCGATATTTTTAGCAAATATCACAAATCTAACACGGATTTTATTATTTTCTGTGCTATAATCCTTAAATATAAAAATTAATGTTCCGCATTAAATTTGCGGGACGTAAATTTGCTAAATTTAACCAAGGAGTTTTTATGAAACTAGCAGAACTAAGTTTAGCCGCCGTTTTGGCGCTTGGCTTTTTGGATGCCGCAAACGCAGCCGACACCTTTGGAGAGGCATTTACCAAAGGAAAACTAGCGGGCAAGATCCAAGCCACCTACGTCGATCAAAAAGACGAACGCGCGCCGATACACGACGAGCAGCTGACGTCCATACAGCTTGAGCTCGGATACGTTACCGATCCGTTTTACGGCTTTAGGCTCGGCATTACGGGACAGGGCAACTTCTTGCCGTTTAACAGCATGAGAAAAAGCGGCACTCTATACGACAAAGAGTGGAGAACGCAAGGCGCGGTAATGTCTGAAGCGTATCTGGGCTACGGTATAGGGCAGACCGATATAAAATTCGGCCGTCAATACGTAAATACTCCGCTAGTAGCGGGCAATCCGACGCGCGCGTTTAAAGAGGCGTTTGAGGGTCTAACGATCGTAAATAAAGACATACCAAACACCGCATTGATCGGCGGCTGGTATTATAAATTTCAAGGTAGAAGCGCCGTCGTAGCTGGCGGCAAAGAGGGACGCGCTCCACACTTTAAAGATAGAGTTATAGTAGGCGGGCGGCATGGGACCCGTGGCGTATGAGTTTGACAATATCTTTACCGGCGCGGTCATAAATCAAAGCATCCCGAATCTAAAACTAACCGGCGCATACGCTAGAGTGACCGACCTTAGGCGCGGCGCGCTGCAAGGCGACATCAACTTCTACCTAGCCGAGGCTAACTATAAAGTACCCGTCGGCGACTTTAAGCTCGGTTTTGACGCGATGTACAAGGGGTCTCGCACCACAAGAGGCCTGGAGGATCTAAACTACGACGGAAATATGATCGGTCTAAGAGCGGGCATTTATGATTTCGTGGGCTTTAGCGCGTCTTATGCCTATACGACCGTCGGCGACAACGACGCTTTGGCGTTTGGTCTAGGTAACGGCCCTGGCTCGTACACGCTGCTTCCTATTCGCGGACCTTTCGTATTTACGGGCTATGCGGGCATGAATACGCATAAACTTTTGTTTGAATACGACTTTAAAGAAGTGGGCGCCGAGGGCTTAAAAGCAAAACTACATCTAGTAAAAGGCAAACAAGACGCCCCTCACCGCAACGCCGGTCCGACCGCGGCTAACACGCACATGAACGTCCAAGGCTGGGCGGCGCAGGCTAGCTACGATATGCCGTGGGTCAAAGGGCTAAGCGCAAGCGTCACCTATACGGCCCTTGAGAGAAAGAACTTTGATACCAGAGGAGCCGTTAGAAAAACCGACAACAACGAGCTTTGGCTACAACTCGGATATAAATTTAACCTTCTAAACTAGCTACTTTAATGCGGACGCAAATTTGACGCGTCCGCTACTTCTTTTTTTGTTTTATTTCTTGCGTTTGAGGCGTAAATTTAGCCTCGTAAACCCGTATAAATTTGACGTAAGCCATAAATTTAATTTTGGAGTTTAAAACGCCTTTTCGCGGCGCTAAAACGCGTGCGCCCGCTGTTTGTCCGCCGAAAATAAACTTAAATAGGACGCGACGCAAAGTTTTTGCTTCCGTTTAGTATTTTTGGAAGTATTTTTGAATGTATTTTAAATTTGTTCGTTTAATTTTATAAATTTATCTCGAGCTATTTTTAGTTGCCGCGAGTTTTGTTTAGAGCGTGGATTTATTCGACGTTTAAATTTGCGAAAAACCGGAAATCTACCGAGCCATTTTTTGATACGGTTTTAAGGCGTTTCGCAAGCTACGCACCGCAAACCGCTTCTTGTCCGTGCGTTTTGTCGCATTAAATTTAAACAAACGCGAGCGCAAATCGATTCAAATTTAACCCTCGCGCTGTATTTACGGGTTTAATTTTTGCGTTTTTCGGCGCGGATTTAGCCTTAAAAGATCCGCGCAAATTTAACGAGAGCGGCGAATTTACGTTTTGTTTTTCGGCGCTTAGGCTGCGAGTTTCGAGCAAATCTACTGTGCTCTTGCGACTATGGCTAAATTTACTTTAAGGCTCGCCTGCGGTTTAAATTTATGCGCCCGGTTTAATCCGCTTGCGACGCTTATGGATTAAATTTATGCAAAACACGCGGTAAATTTAATATACGAATTCGCCCCATTTAGCTACGCTAAATTTATCGCTTAAAATTGATACAAAATCAAATTTGCGCCGCAAATACAGCAATCAAAATCCGCCCGCGCCCGCATAAATTTAATCCGTTTGCAAACGCGCGAAATTCGGTCTAAATTTAACTAAAGTCGCAAACTAATTTTCCAAACTTTTCTTATGTTTTCTTATCTTTTTTATCGCCCAGTCGTAGTGTGATGAGGTACTGCCGGTGACGTAGGCGGAGAGGTTTAGGTTGCCCGTGAAGTTAAAATATCCGCGCGCAAAAAGCTCCTCGTCGATAAAATTTGCCGTAAGCGCCGTTACCTTTTCGTGAGTTTGCGCTAGCAGCGCTTTAGCCTCGCAAAGCGGCGTATCTTGGTGCTTACGCCAAATTTGCGCGTTCATCTGCGGATAGGTTTTCCAGTTATAAGGCTCGGGTAAAAACGTAGTTCGCTCGCCGCTTAAGTTTTTTTGGATGAAATTTATCAAAAGTAAGTGCCACTCGTAAAGGTGCGCAAGTACGTCTCGGACGCATTTATCTCTATCTTCGAAGTCAAATTTGGCCTCTTGCTGCGCCTCATTCATGCTCTCAACTAGCGACAAAAGTTTTTTAAAATTTGCCTCCGAAGCGTTTAGCAGGTCTATTTTATTGGTCGGTCGCGGCATGTTTTTCCTTTAAATTTGCTTTACGTAACTACGGCAAATTAGTTAAATTTTACTCCGAGTTTTTTAAATTTGCCCTTAAAGACGCGGTGGTTGGCAAGTGAAATCGGCTCTGTTTTTCGGCGTTAAATTTGCGCTAGCTAAAACTACGCGCGATTTGTTAAATTCTTACCCGGCTTACGCTACCGGCGGCGATTATGCGTGCCTCGCGCAAAACCGCTCCGCGCGAGAAACGGCAGCAAAAAATGCATAAATTCTTTTTATGCGTTAAAATTTAGCCGCAACTTAAGCCTTAGCTAGAGCTCGCAATCGCCGCATTTATCGCTAGCCGCAACGCAAACAAACCCTAGCGCTTCTCCTTGATTTTTAGGCTTCCGTCCTCTATCGCGCCTAAAATTTCTCGCGCAAATTTGTCGTTTGGATAAAAATCTAAGTATTTTTGTAGATAAGACTTGGCGCAAATCTCGTCTTTTTGCATCAGACAAATCATAGCAAGTCCCATATTTGAGCGCTTTTGTCCTAGTTTTAAAGCGGTTTCAAACTCGTTTTTAGCTTCACTTAGCCGCCCGCTATTTACTAAAAAATCGCCGAATTCGGCATGTATCTCGCCGTCGTTTGGGCGATGCGCCAATAAATTTTTATACGCCGCATCCGCCTTTTGCGCCGCGCCCGCGATGTCAAAGTTATGCTCCATCGTAAAAATCCTAGCCTGCGAAAGCTCAAAATACGCCCGTGCGTCCTCGTCTAAATTTGTCGCTAGGCCCTGCTCTTTTAAAAACGCAAAGGCCTTATCTAGCGTCTGCAAATCGCTAGATGCACGCTCCCGGTCGCTTTGCGAATCAAAAGCTAGCGGATACTGACGCGCATGCGCCCACAGCTCGTCCACCGCGCTAAAAATGCCGCCGATGTCGATGCTTTGTTTGCCGCTAGAGTCCTTTTTTAGCATCGCCGCATGGTCGTAAGGTCTATAAGGCGCGGCAAGACTCACGCTATAAATGAGCGCCAGCGCGCAGATAAATTTAAAAATCATTTTATTTCCTTTAAATCAAAATCAGGTATAGATTTTACGGTAAAAATACTTAAATTTTAGCCGCTTGCGCCTGCTTGGACGGTTTTTGCAAAGGCTAGGCGCCGTAAATTTAGCCGCCTATCGCCAAGCCGGCAAATGAGTAAATTTTATACGCCAGTTTACTAAAACTACGCCAAGATGCAACATTACTAGTCGCTTGTTTAGGGCTTTATTTTCTAGCAGCGTTTTGATTTCTGCGCGCTAAATAGGTGCCGCAATCTCAAATCTGCTAGACGGCTCCTTGCGAGCGAGCATATAGCCGCAATTATCTGCCGCGTTTCGTTCCAATTTGTTTGCGGCACGCTAATGCGCGGCAAACCGTTCATAGCTAGCGATAATGCAGCTACTAGTCGCGCCGCAGATCCGCTTTTATCCATAAACGTAGCCTTGGCCGCTTAAGTTTACATAGCGCAAGCATGCGGCTTTGTTTAGGCAAAATCTTTTTTAAACGTGAGCGAAGGCTTCTAATAGCGGCGCGGTTTTGCCGTACGAGCGATACCGCTATACTGATGAAATTAACCCAAAAGCCGTAATTTTTAAAAATTAATTTTGCCGAAATTTAAATAAAGATGGTTTATTTAAAATTTAACGCCGTTTAATGAAAAAATATGGCGGCGCGGTATAAATCTGGACGGTAGTCGCAAAGTCGTAAATTTAAAAAGAGGATAAAACGTGAATATTAAATTTAAAAGCCAAAAAAGAGAAATTTAGGGGTCTTACGACCCCTTGGCTACTTTACCGCAGCCATCTTTCTGCGCATATATGCGATCCTGCTTTGTAGCGGAAGATGTTTAGGGCAGTTATCCTCGCAGCCTAGCAAAGTCATACAGCCAAACACACCGTCATCGTCGCCGATAAGCTCGTAAAAGTCCTCGTCGGTTCGCTTGTCAAGCGCGTCGATTTTAAACCTAGCTACGCGGTTAAGTCCGACCGCACCGATGAAATCAGGCCTCATGATAGCCGTACCGCACGCAGCCACGCAGATACCGCACTCTATGCAGCGGTCAAGCTCAAATACTTCCTGCGCCACTTCAGGCTCAACCTTTTCCTCAAGCTTAGAGATATCGGTCTCGTGGTCGGTGTGTATCCAGCTCTCCACGCGCTTACTCATTGCGTTCATCCAGTTACCCGTGTCTACGCTTAGGTCTTTTAAAAGCTTAAATACCGGCAAAGGCATAAGCTCGATCACGCCGTTTGGATAGTCTTTGGTTAGCGTACGGCAAGCAAGCTTTGGCGTACCGTTAACCAGCATACCGCAGCTACCGCATATACCGGCGCGGCAAACGAAGTCAAAGCTAAGATCCGGGTCAAATTTCTCGCGAATTTGATTTAACGCTATAAAAAGCGTCATGCCGTCGGTTTCTTCTAGCTCGTAGGTCGCGAAATGCGGCTTTGAAATTTTGCTTAACGGATTATATTTAAATGCTTTTATGGTTATTTTTCTACTCATATCCTATTCCTGCTCTTTCGTTTGGTGCTTTATATTTAGGCTGAAGATCATAGTGCATTAGCGCTTCTTGGATCTCGTATCTGCCTTTGCCTTCGGCTTCCATTTTGGCGCGGATCTCATCGACCTGCGCTTGGCGTACGGCACTGTCCGGGTGCTCGATGATGTTACCCTTAGCTCCGTATCCGCGGAATGCCGGCGGAATTTCCATTTTCATAATATCAAGCGGCTCATACACGATAGTCGGTAGCGTATCGCCCTCTTTCCAGCTAGTTAGAGTTCTGTTTAGCCAGTTTAGGTCGTCGCGTTTCGGATAGTCCTCACGGCAGTGAGCTCCGCGGCTCTCGGTGCGATCAAGCGCGCCTTTTGCGATACAAAGGGCTAGTTTTAGCATCTTTGGTACGCGGTATGCTTCCTCAAGCTCAGGGTTGCCAAATAGCGCCTTGTTTGTGACTTTGACATCCAAAGATTGCTTATAAAGCTCTTCTAGCTCTTTTACCGCTACAGCTAGACCTTCGCCCGTTCTAAAGATCGCCACGTGCTCCCACATGATGTCTTTCATCTTGTTTTTGATCTCAAATACGTTAAATTTGCCCTCTTTTTCGACTAGGCTCTTTAGATACTCTTCCTCTTTTTTAACGAATTTTTCGATGTCGTTAGTGTTTATCTCAATCTCGTGTTTACCGCAGTAGTCGGCAAAATAATCCCCCACGATCATGCCTGCGACGACCGTTTCCGAAACGGAGTTGCCACCTAGGCGGTTAAATCCGTGCATATCCCAGCACGCAGCCTCGCCGGCGCTAAAT
>CAUQMF010000052.1:0-13198 GCA_963518965.1 uncultured Campylobacter sp. | reverse complement strand
TAACTTTTGGTCATTTTGTTATTTGGATAAAGTGAAACCCTCAAAAAACAATTGCGTATTCAAGCTAACCGATGAATTTTATAGCTGTTTGCTTTCCATTATAGAAAACAGCGATAGCCCTTTAAAAGAGGAGTTGATAAAAGAGGCAAAATCAGACTTTGCTCCACATGCTGCAACCCCCTATGAAGTAATACATCCCAAAGATTTTTTATATCCGGAAAAAGCAGAACTTGCCCAAGCGCTCTACGACCTCGTCTGCGAGGCGGCGGAGGCTACGGGATGCAGGGTGAAGTAGCAGAGCCCGTAGACTAAGCGACTAGCAAATAAAAAATCTTAAACCGCTAAAATAGCAAAAAGCAAACGGCGCGGGAGGGCTAAATTTAGAACTAAAATAAACGTCGCCTCCCGCGGTGATTTTAAATTTACCGTCAAATTTTGCCTTAAATATAATAGAAACGTAGGTTACATTACATTTAAAATAAATCAAAATAATAAATATATAAGAAATATACTGATACAATTTCATATCAAATATTATTTTCAAGGAACGACGATGAAGAAAATTTTACTTTTAGCGGCGATTTGCGGCAGCATTTTAGCAGAGCAAACCTACGAACTAAACGTACCTAACATGAACTGCGGCGGCTGCGCCAAGAAAATCGAAGATGCCGCAAAAAGCGTCAAAGGCGTAAAAAGAGTGAGTCTTGATCTAAAAAGCAAGGACGTAAATATCACCGCAGATAGCGGCGCAAACGTGATGGACGTCGTGCGCGCCATCCAAGCTAAAAAATACAAAGTCGGAATCAAAGAATGAAAAAGCTGGCTCTAGTTTTTGCGCTTAGCGCCGTGGCGTTCGCGGATAAGACGCTAGTTTACGAGATACCCAATATGTCCTGCGTGAGCTGCTACGAGGTCATCGTGCAGACTCTTGGCGAGCTAAAAGGCGTAAAAAATTTTGAGGTAAATTTAGAAGCCAAAACCGCTCAAATCATAGCTAAAGACGATTTGCCCCAAAGCGCCGTCGTCGATGCGCTCAAAAAACAAGGCTATCAAGCGGTTTTAAAGTCTGAAAAATAACGCCCGCGCGGGATAAATTTAACTCTTAGCGCGGCTTTTGGATTTTTAGCAAAAGCGGCTTTGCGTAGTTTTTTAGACGGCGAATAAATTTAAGCGTTTTTTGTTTAAAATTGCGGTTTAACACGCGTTTAAAAACAAAGCTTAATCGCTGCGAGGGCAAATCGCAGCCGCCTTTTTACAAAATTTTGCGGCGTAAATTTAGCCGAATTTAGCGACTTTTTAAAGCTAAAACGTAAGGCGAGTAAAATTTATCGCCGCTTAAAATGCGCGGTTTTGACGCAAACGCTCAAAACCGACGAATAAATTTAACTAAGGATAATTATGAAAAAAACGGCTAGTCTTTTGGTAGCTGCCGCGGCGTTAAATTTGCCGCTTTCGCATTTGGCCGCGAGTCGCGACGCTCATCAGGGCTTTTTAAATTTAACCGCTTTAAAGGCGTTAAATTTTAGTACGCTAAACGCCGCAGAGGTCGTGCTGGATAAAGTCGAGGTCAGCGCCGACGCCAACGCTACGAAAGAGCCAGGAAAACTAACGCGAGCGGATATGGATCTGATAACGTCTAAAAATCACGGCATAACCGATCTTTTAAAAGGCAATCCAAACGTCGCCTTTAGCGCGAAAAACGCCAAAAGCGTGCGCGCGGGCGATCTAGCTCCGCAAGATATCAGCATAAACGGCGCGAGCTACTATCAAAATAACTTTACCCTAGACGGCGCAAGTATAAATAACGACCTAGACCCTAAAAAACGCACGTGGAATAACCACAACAATATCTGGAGCGACAGCACGATAGGCTCGCAGGCTATGAGCGTAGATACGGATCTGCTAGGTAGCGTCGAGGTGCTAGATAGCGCGGTCTCGGCTAGGTACGGCGGCTTTCAAGGAGGCGCCGTAAACGCTAAAACCAGAGATCCCAAAAGCGGCTTTCACGGCGTGCTTAGCTACTCTTATACGGGCGGGGATTGGAGCAAAATTTATAAAGACGCCTCCGCCGCGCAAAGATACGACGACGGCGATCTGGCCGATATGAGCGACTTTAAAAAGCGCAGGTATAGAGTCGGCGCCGAGGGGTATTTGACGCAGAATTTCGGCCTTTTGCTAGACTACTCGAGGCACCGCTCCGTCATAGAAAACCACTACAACAAAAAACAGATAAATCAAAATTTATACTCGTTTCCGGACGACAGGCAGACCAATGATAATCTTTTCGTAAAAGGCGTTTGGGGCGTGAGCGATAAATTTACGCTAAAGCCGAGTTTTTTGTACTCCAGGCTAGATAACTACACCTCCGCCAAGCGGTACCTAGACTCCCAGCTCACGCTAAAATACGGCGGTTACGTCGCAACGCTCGAGGCGCAGGCCGATCTTGAGGGGGTATTTTTAGAACAGATGCTTAGCTACTCCGCCTCGCAAAACAGCCGAGACTATGAGCATGATACCGAGTATTATAGTTACAAACCCTCAAATGTCAAAAACTGGGGAACCAATCCTAGCCCGAATTTCGGCTCGGGCATAGGAGGACTAAACGATTTTGAACAACGCCAAAATAAGCTAGCGTATAAATTCGACGCAAGCGTGAAGGAATTTGAAGCGCTGGGCGCATCGCATCTGGTGAAATCGGGCTTTGAGATAGCTAGACAAAGCGGCAGCTACGAGATACCGCGCACCCGCGTATCCTACGGAACGCCAAAGCCTTTGATGAGCGCAGCGTGCATCGCCGGCGATAAAACTTGCGTCATAGACGATAGCTTCGCATCTCAGGGCGCGGTCGGTCAATATCTATCGAAAAAAACCTACTACTACGCCGTAAAAACCAAGGCTACGCAGACCAATCTCGCTCTTTATCTCGAAGACGAGATGAGGTTTGGCGCGTTTAAATTTCGTCCCGGGCTTCGCATCGAGCGAAACGGCGATAACGGCGACGTAAATTTAGCCCCGAGGTTGCTAGCCGAATACGAATTTGCGGATAAAAACTTCATAGGCCTTGGGCTAAACCGCTATTACGGACGAAATTTTTTCGCGTACAAGATGTATAACGGCGTGTATAGGATGTATGAGACTTGCGAGAGAAGCTCGTACGGCGGGGCATATACGTGCGGCGGGCTAGCTAATAACCGCCGTCCTATCAGGGAGCTAAAGACGCCTTACGACGACGAATTTAGCGCGTATTATCGCGGCGATATCGGCAACGCGAGGCTAAATCTAAAATACGTCAGACGCCAAGGCCGCGACGAAGTAGCGACGAAATACGTAAGAGAGCCGCTAGCAGGCTACGGAAACGGATATTCTATATTTACCAATGAGGGGCAAAGCAAGCGCGACATCGTAACCTTAAGCGCGGCAAACATCGCTCCGATCGAAATTTGGGGCGTAAAAAACGATTTTGAAGGCTCGCTAACCTTTAGCAAGCAAAGCAGGAGCTTTACGGATTATGAAGACGATGAGATGAACGACGACGTCTCGTATAACGGCAAAACCATCAAAAAAAGCGAACTACCGGTCGTCGATTATCATGTGCCCTTTTCGGCTAAATTTCGCCACTCGGCTAAATTTAGCGGCTTTAGCGTTTCAAATTTCATAAACTATACGAGCAAAACGGACGCGCTGCTAGGCGGCTGGAATGGGACTCGCAGGATGTACGTCTACGAGCGCCAAAAGCTGCCCGCATATGCGACTTGGGATATGCGCATAGGTTACGAAAGGCGGCTGGCAGGCGATTTTCGAGCGTTTGTAAATCTTGATATAAATAATCTTTTAAACAAAAAATTTATCGCCTCAAACGAAGGCAACTACTACGAGTACGGCCTTGGCCGCAACTTTTGGCTGGAAGCGGGTATGAAGTGGTGATTTGCTAGGATTTAGCCCGCAATTTATCGCGCAAGACGCGGTAAAAGCGGGTTTGCGGCAAACTTTGCGAGCTTTAAAAGGCTAAAGCGCTTTGGTTTAGTTTTTATACGCGCCCTAAATTTGCGCCTTTTGGCTAGTTTTGGTTTTTGACTTACGGCGCAAAATCGCAAATTTAGCGTTTGCGCGCGGCATAAATCCGCACTTTTGCCCTCTAGGTTTGCTAGTGGGCGTAAATTTGCCTACTTGCGGCCGGCAAAATCGGCAAAATAGCTAAATTTTGCATAAGGCGCGAGCGGTAATTTCCTTACCTAAACGCAAAACGCGCGGGACAGATTTTACGGCTCGGCGATTTTGCCGTTTAAAGCTAATTTTGCTCTTGCGGCTTAAAACTCTGAAACCGCGATAAGATTGCGGTTCGCGCTCTTTTTGGCGTGCTTTAAAACGCTATTTTTTATCGCTGCTTAAACGGTGCTAAATTTGCGATGATTTAGCCGTTAGCCCGCGTAAAATCACCCTCAAAAGATACGAATTTATCGCGCCAAAAGGCTATGTCGCCCGTGTAGGCGAAATTTATAAGCCAAATTTTACCCGCCACTCGGCAAGACCTCGCGCTGAGCCGTTTTGCTTGCGCGTATCTGCTTTGGTTTTTGTTTAAAATAAGGCCCAACTACCCGTAACGCAAAGCTTAAAAACGTATTTTGCGTTTTTAAGCCTAAATTTAAGCGAAAAAATCGGCCGCAAGTCTTTATTTTACGGCAACTGGCCCTTGTATCCGAGATTTGCTCGCAAAGCGGTTTTTGCAAAGACAAGCGAAATTTAGCGTTTTGGTGGCAAACCCCGAGCTACCTAGCATCTAATGCGGCAAAAACGCGTATAAATTTCCGGTTTCAGCGGTTTTTTGATATAATCAAAACAAAAGTTAAATCAAAGGAGTAAAATGTATATCGTCCTAGGCGTCCTCGCCGTTCTCGCGCTCATAGTTATTTCGACTTATAACTCGCTCATCGGCAAGCGAAACCAAGTCCTAAATATCAAATCAGGCGTCGATACGCAGCTAAAAAAACGTTTTGACCTCATCCCGAATTTAGTCGCCACTGTCAAGCAGTATCTCACGCACGAGCGCGAACTGCTAGAAAACATCTCAGCGCTTAGAAGCGGCATCCAAAAGGCTGCGGGCGACGAGCAGAGATTTGCGTTAAACGGCGAGCTATCAAATCTAATCTCAAAGTTAAACGTCGTCGTGGAGAATTATCCTGAACTAAAAGCAAATGAAAATGTAATGCATCTACAAAAAACGATAAATGATATCGAGGAGCAGATCTCCGCCGCGCGCCGCGCCTACAACGCCGCTGTGACCGATTACAACAACGCCGTGGAGATGTTTCCCTCAAACATCGTCGCTAGCTGGGCGAGGTTTAGCAAAGCCGCATTTTTCGAGGTACCTAAGGGGCAAGACGATCCGCACGACGTGCACGAGCTTTTTAACCGCTAAATTTGCGCTCGCTTCGTCAAATTTGAACTAAATTTAGGCGCTTTAACCGCACTCTTAAATGCAAGCGGACTGGCTAAATTTGAACGAAAAAAGCGGCGCGAACGGTAAATTTGGGCGGCAAATTCGGTTTTAATCAAAATGCTGCGGTTCATAAACGGCGAGCTAAAATTTAAGCGGTTTAAACGCAAATTTAAAAACGAAAGCTCGCAAAATAGCCAAATTTGCAAAAGGGCATTAAATAAAACAGGAGCAAAAATGGACGATCTGGTCATGCTAGAGCTTGAGCGACAAAAGGTTTTACGCTCGCTTTTTAGGCTAAAGCTTGCCTGCGTTTTTATCGCTGCGGCCGCGTCTTGGCTGCTTTATCTAGCCTCGCATAAAGCCGCGCTTAGCATCGGCGCGTTTGTGTTTTGCGGGACTGCGATGTACTATTTTTTCGAGAGCATTTTTACGGATAGCTTTACCTTTAAATTTAAACGAAAAGTTATACGCAGCATCGTCGAGAGCTGCGGCCTAACCTACCATCCGGGCGGCTTCGTAGAAAATGATTATTTATATATGATTTATGATTTTGACATCGATAAATACTCGGGCAACGACCTGATTTTCGGGCAGATAGAGGGCGTGCGGGTCAAATTTAGCGACGTAGAGGCGATAAGCATCAAAGAGGATCTGCGCGGAAACAAGACTCATAGAGTGCTTTTTGCGGGGCTTTTGTTTGTAGCCGATTTTCCTAAGCGGCTAAAGGCCGTCACTCAAATTTGCAGCGGGACGGATGATTTTAAGGACTACGGCGGCAAGC
The DNA here is from genome assembly GCA_963518965.1 of uncultured Campylobacter sp. Lineage (GTDB taxonomy): Bacteria > Campylobacterota > Campylobacteria > Campylobacterales > Campylobacteraceae > Campylobacter_A. The sequence continues at coordinate 6,980 of CAUQMF010000052.1, read as the reverse complement.
GCGCGAGGATGGACGACGCGGAGTTTGAGCGGTATTTTAGGGTTTACGCGACCGATCAGATCGAGGCTAGATACGCGCTCACGCCAAGCTTGATGGAGAGCTTAAAACTACTAAAAATGAGATTTCACCGCCCCATAAACATCGTGCTAACCGGGGATAAAATCTGCATGGCGATCCGCACGGGACGCGATAACTTCGAGCCCGATCTGCGCCGTCCGCTCGTGGGCAAGGGCGCGAATAGATTTTACAAAGACGAGATCGGCGGCTTTTTGCGTATCGTCGAGGAGTTGCGGCTAAACCGTAAAATTTGGGCGGATTAGAAAGTGCGGCGTCAAATTTGACGGGCGGCGTAACCCGCACCCTAAAAACCTAAACGAGCGTGCGAGACGAAAGTCACCGAGCGCGGCGGTAAAATGAAAAAGGAGAGCGGATGAAGGGCGTAGCGATAAGCGAAACGACGATAGTCGGCGATGATGGGAAATACTATAAATTTAGCTTTGAAGAGGTGCGCGCGGGGCGGCCGGGCGGAGGAGAGCGCGTGGCGTTTCGAGCCGACGGGGAGTTTGCCCGCGACGTATTTGTGGTGACGGACGAGGGCGAGAGGCGCGCCACGAAAGACGCCAGAAGCGAGGAGACGAAGGCGGCACTAAAAGAGAGCGCGGCATTTGGGCGGGCTAGGATGGCAGGCATTGCTTCCGGCGTCGCGCCTACCGTTATCAAGCTTTACGCGTTTTTTATCGCGGACTACGCGGGGCTAAAGCTACAAATCGCCGTCTCTCTAGCAGTCCTCGTAGGCGCGCTGCTAACCTATGCGGCGCTAGGCGGTATCGCGCGGCTTGCGGGTAGCGATGATCTGCACGTAAACTACGGCAAGGCGATGATAGCGATGTTCGTCGCCCAGGTCACGCAGACGTTGGCGTTTTATTTGGCGCAAACGGGGCATCCGCTAGCTAGGCTTGTCGCCGTTATCGCGGCGCTTTTGCTAGTTTACGTGGCGGTAGTTTGGGCGAAGGTCTTTTTTGAGCTTGCCAGGCTAACTAGAAACGGGCTTTTTAAAGCATATATTTTCGTATTTTTTATCGGGGAGCTGATGCAAGCAAGCGGGTATTTGTTTATATTTGGTTTTCTTTTTATCGTGGCGTCGTTTATTATCTACGTCGTAGCGTGGGTCAAAACGGACAAGGTCGGCGAGGCAAATAAAGAGGGGCTTTTTATCTATTAGCCTAGCGCGTTTGCTCCTGCGCGGTTTGGCTCGTTAAATTTAATATCGCCGCTTGCGCCTGCTAGCGCGTCCTTTCTCGCTAGATTTTGAGAACGACTGCGGCGATGAGCTTTTGGAGAGTTACGTCAAATTTGGATATCGCAGTTAGCTTTACCCGGTCTTAAATAATGCGATGAGCTTTTGGAGAGCTTGCCTGTTTTGCGCCAAAAGGCTTTAGCTTTAACCATCCATGCGCGGTTTTATACGGCGGTTTTTGCGGATAGGCAAAGTGGCTTGGTGCCGCAGATTTGTTAGCGCTTTAGATTTGGCGCATTAAACCAACGCTCTTAAATTTACTCGCGCACTGCAGGCATATGCTGCTATTTTTGGACTAATTTGCGCAAAAATCTAACGGTGCCAAAAATAGGATTTTTAAGGGCGCAGACGATTTTGCGTTAATGCGTTTTCTAAATTTCGGTGCTAGCGGCGCAAGCGGAGGTAAATTTATAGCGCCGCATTTTTATCCTAACGCCTGTAGCGGGAAAAACGCGCAAAACTCGTCGTCGGCGAGCCGTAAATAAAGATAGTATCTTAAATTTATTCCGATTTTTGCTGTTTTGCTTGCTAAATTTTAGCGAAACGGGCTTTGCTTTTCTATGCTTTTAAATCAAAAATCGCCGCCTAAATCTTTATCGGCGGCGCAAAATTTTTCTCTTTTATTTTTGATTTTGCGGCATGATTAGCGCCTTTGTCCGCTTTTTGGGACAAACCGCTGCTTTTAGGTTTGGCGCAAATTTGCCCAAAATCTTGCATTTATTATAAAAACGATGCTTGTAAAACAGCATAAATAAAGATATAATGACAAACCAATCTCAATCAAAAGGAAAAACAATGAAAAAAATCGTTTTAGTTATGGTCGTTGCCATGCTATGCTCTTTAAATTTGAGTGCCGGGGAACTGGAGGATAATATCAAAAAATGTGACGGCGGCGATGCGCAGGCTTGCTTGAAAGCTGCTGAAAAATACTATGTTGCAGGCAAAACCGATCCTAAAGAAATTGAACTTTTTCGAAAAGCTTGCAATCTAAATAATGCCGAAGCTTGCACTTTATTGGCATATAAATACAAAAAAAGTGGAGATATGGCGAATGCTAAAATATTTTATACAAAAGCTTGCGATCTAGGCGATCAAGTAGCTTGCACGATGAAGTAAAAAATTAAAAAATAAAGCCTGATTTTGCAATCAGGCTTTTTGTTATCTAAGCGGTTAAAATATACGCCGAATTTAGAAATCTAAATTTGCGTCAAGAGTTTAAATTTAGGGCCGCATTTGACGCTAAATTTGGCTTACTGGTATTCGTTTGGTTAAATTTAAAACCTGAGCTTTAATCAGGCAAATTTACCAAGTAGATCCGCGCTAAAAATGCCTAAAACTGAGGCTTGCCGCCGTTTGCTTTGGCGCCATTTACGAAGTCTATCGCGTATTTTTGGCACGCGGTTTTGTCCTTTTTCTCTAGACACAGCGTTTCTAGCTGCTCGCTACTCATGCCCTTGTAGTCGGCCACGGTTTTATTCGTTCCGCCCATATAAAACCACGTGATTAAACCTAAAATTAACAAAATAAAAACTAGCCGTGCCATTTTTTTTCCTTTGCAAATTTATTTTTAATGATACAACGGCGACGGTTAAATTTAGCTTGATTTTGCGTAAAATCCAAGCCAAGCGAATAATATCTGCATAAAATCGCATTTAGCCTTACGTCGCGGTTAGACCGGCGCCCGTCTTATGCTTAGCGGCACGGTTTGCAACGCCTAAATGACGATACGCTTTGCGCTAGCGATGCACTGGGCTTGCCGTTTAGGCGATTTTATCCGCCGACGCGACAAGGGCCGCTTTAGGCCAAATTTCAAAGCCGAGCTAAAGTTTAGGGAGAAATCATTTATATTTGGTTTTTGAAAACTTGATTTGCCGTTTATATACATTACGCTAAAATGCGCCGAAATTTTTATAAAAGGATAAGGATGAAAAAGATCTTTTTGGGCTTTGCGCTATTTTCTGCGATCGCGGCTGCCGCACTAGGCGAGACGATCGAGGTTTATAAAAGTCCTGAGTGCGGTTGCTGCGGCAAATGGGGCGAGGTAATGAAGCAAAACGGCTTTGAGATAACCGAGCATAAAACAAACGAGATAATCGAAACAAAAAATAAATACGGCGTGCCGGCGGAGCTGTACAGCTGTCATACCGGCATAGTCGGCGGCTACGCTATCGAGGGGCACGTACCGGCGCAGGAGATAAAGGCGCTTTTGGCCGCTAAACCCTCTGACGTCGTGGGTATCTCGGTGCCCGGCATGCCGCTGGGAAGTCCGGGTATGGAGCAGGGCGGCATCGTCGAAGACTACGACGTGATCGCGTTTAAAAAGGACGGCACGACCGAAATTTTCGCCAGCTACAAAAACGGCAAAAAAGTAAAATGAACTAACTTAGCCAGCGCAAATTCGCCCGCCTTTTTGCGGATTTGCGCAAATTTTGTCGCATAAATTTTACTCGCGGCGTCAATCTTGCGGCGCCGATTTTGGCTATTTTATTCGGATTTATTCTTGCGCGAGATTGCTAAAATTCGCCGTTTTCGTTTTTTAAATTTTGCTTTTTTATGGGCGGCGTTTGACGCGCTCTGGGTTTGAGTGCGAGCTTACTCCAGGTGCGGCGGGCGTTGATGACTGGTTTGTGCTGCTTCTATTGCTTGCAAATTTGCAATGCCGAATTTATAAAATTTACGCCGTCTTTTTTGCTTCTTTTTTACGGCGTCAAATTTGGCGACTCGGACGTCCGCGACCCGCGTAAATTTAACTCTTGTTTCATTTTCTTCGCGCGATTTGCCGCGAGCGCCGTAAAGATTGAAAACGGCCGTTATGTCGGTATAGTTTTGTTAAATTTAATCCGCTCGCCGCCGTTGCCCGCGCACCAAATTTGGCCCATATAAAAGAGAGAAAAGATATAAAACGGCGACCGATTTTCTTTTCTTGGATTGCGATCTCGGCTTGATCGTTTTTGAGCTGAAATTTACGGGTCGCGACCCGGACGACAGGGCAATACTAGCGCTCGTAGCTTTTACGATAATGCTCGCATTCTATCCCAGGGTGTTATTTGAGGGCGATAAAAGGACGGCTATCGTTTTGCTGGTTTTTGCCGCGATATCGGTTCGTTAGGCTCTTTTTCTAAAAACGCCGCAAATCCCCACAAAATCAAGCTAAATTTAAACCCCTTGCCGCTGTATATTAAAGCTAAATTTACAAAGGAGCGGGCGCGAGCGATATTTATACTGTTTATCTTGGGGCTTTTGGCGCGGCTTTACATGGGCGGGACGACGAAAACGCCGACTATGAGGGTATGAGCCGATTGGGAGCTTAGGACGCTGCGCCTTAAGAAAAGGACAAAAGTCCTGCTAGAAAATCGCGACCGACTTCGCAAACGGCACTAAAGCAAACGGCGACAAACCACAGTTTTAGCGGTTTGCGGGCGGATTTTACGTTCAAATTCGCTGCGGCGGTTCTGGCTTGCGTTGGCAAAACGGCTAGATCGCAAGTTAAATTTAGCTTCAAAATTTAAATTTGCCGTAGTTCAAATTTGCGGTCAAATTTGACGTCGCAAGCTCTAAAATCGCCGCATCAAAGCCGCCCGATCTTGGCTCAAATTTTAAAATTTACAGCGAGCCGATTTGCTTTTAGAGCTTAAATTCGGCGCTGCCGGCAAAGCCTTAAAACTAATCCAAATTTAACTCCTTTATCAAATTTAAGAACTTAAGCCCCAATGACGCAGGCGACGCAAATTTAAATTCTTTCAAATTTGGCTTGTATTTTTGCGTTTTGCGTTTTTGCGGCGCGGGTTTAGCCGGGGATTGGCGTACAAATTTGCTGCAAAAAGCGGATAAAATAAGCAATATTTTTATTACAAGTTTAGCGCGGAGGTCAAATTTGTGCTAAAATTTAAACGGCGAGCAGGGCGCGTGCACGACTAAAAGCGCCAAAACGCGGCAAAATAGCCTCCGCGACTCTCGCCCGCTCCGGCGGCGACAAAAATGCGCTTTCAGTTTAAAATTCCCGATTTTTTGCTATAATCGCCGCATTTCATTTTAATTTTTTAAGGATTTTAATTGCACCCCAGTAGCGCCGACTCGCTTTTTATGATCGCTCTCGCGTTTTTCTTCGTATTTCTAAACGCTTTTTTCGTCTTATCAGAATTTTCCATAGTCAAAGTCCGCAAGACTCGCCTAGAGGAGCTTGCTAAGGACAAAGTGCCAAACGCGAAAACCGCGCTTGATATGTCAAACAACCTCGACACCTACCTCTCCGCCACACAGCTAGGCATCACGCTAAGCTCGCTAGCTCTTGGTTGGATCGGCGAGCCTGCGGTCGCTAGGCTGATAGAAGAACCGCTAAAAACATACTTTAATCTAAACGATATATTAGTCCATACCGTCGCGTTTGCGATCGCGTTTACGCTGATCACGCTCATGCACGTGGTGCTAGGCGAGCTAGTGCCAAAGTCCGTCGCCATCGCAAAATCAGAAAAAGCGGTCCTAGCCATCGCGCGTCCGCTACATGTATTTTGGGTAGTTTTCTCGCCGCTTATCAAGACTTTTGATTTCTTAGCCGGCGTTTCGCTTAAAATTTTGGGCATCAAACCAGCCAAAGAGAGCGAGCTAGCCCACTCCGAAGAAGAGATAAAAATCATCGTGGGCGAGAGCCTAAAGGGCGGCGTTTTAGATAGCTTTGAGACCGAGATCATCAAAAAAGCGGTCGATTTCTCCGACACGGTGGCTAAAGAGATCATGACTCCGCGCCGCGATATGGTCTGCATAAACAAGCAAAAAAGCTACGAAGAAAACATCAAAGTGATCTTTGACTCCAAATACACGCGCTATCCCTACATCGACGGCAGCAAGGACGCAATCCTTGGAATGATCCATATTAGAGATATCTTGCAAATCGATCTTGGTAATAAAAAGCGCGAATTTGACAGCATCGTGCGTAAATTCGTCATCGTGCCCGAAAACCTCTCGATATCTAAAATCTTAGTCATGATGAACAAGCAGCAAATCTCTGCCGCTCTCGTCGTTGACGAATACGGCGGCACGGCGGGCTTGCTTACGATGGAAGATATAATGGAAGAAATCCTAGGCGACTTTAACGACGAGCACGACGACGCCGACCCGCACTACAAAAAAATCAACGAAAATATCTACGAGTTTCAGGGGCGCTTTGATTTAGAGAGCGTCGAGGAGCTGATGGGGATAAGCTTTGCCGATGAGACCGAGGAGCTAACGATCGGCGGATACGTCTTTAATCTCATCGGTCGCTTGCCTGTCGTAGGCGACAAGATCGAGGACGAAAACTGCTACTACGAGGTGCGCAAGATGGACGGCGCTAGCATCTCTAGCGTCAAAGTGCGCAGAAAATTTGAGCAAAAAGAGGACGAGGACTGAGTAAATTTTTGCCTTGCCTTTGCGGGCGGGGTATAAATTTAGTTTTAAATTTTGAGGCGCGGAAACGGATTTTTAAATTTAAGCCGGTCTAAAATTTAAAAATGTTGCCGTATTTGAAACCGGCACAAATTTAAGCTATTTCGTCAAATTTGAGTTTGCGGTTTTTGCTCTAAATTTATCGCCGTTTGGCCGAGTCTTGCGGCGTTGCCGTTAAATTTTGTCGCCGGCTTTAGCTAGGCTAAATTTTAAAATTTACTCGAGGCATAAATTTAAGCCGATTTTTATCTCAGACTCTCTC
>CAUQMF010000051.1:0-13312 GCA_963518965.1 uncultured Campylobacter sp. | reverse complement strand
AAGTAGCCCTGCCTAAAGAGCTTTGCGATCGCTCTATCCGTACTATCGCCGCTTAGATCGTCGCCGACTTTTAGCCCCATTATCTCCTTTGCCGTTTCGGGAGACAGATGCACAAGACCTTTAAAATTTATGGAAGTTATCTGCTGGGCATTTGCCAAAACAGCACCCAGAAGTAGTAGAAAAACGCTTTTTTTCATTTATTTAACCTAAAAGTGATGATAAGGCTGTATAATAGCACATTTTATTTTTAAACAATATAAATTTAAAAGGCGAATTTATGAAAATCGGTATCGTAGGCTTAGGACTCATCGGCGGCTCGCTAGGCCTTAGCCTAAAAAACGAGAAATTAATCAGCTGCGTTAGCGGCATGGATCTAAACAAAGAGCACGAAAAACAGGCGATCAAGCTCGGTCTCGTGCATGAAATTTTGACGCTTGAGCAGATGAAGCAAAAGTGCGACATGATATTTCTAGCCATCCCCGTAGAAGCCATCATCAAAATCGTCAAAGAATTTGAAGGTATCGGCGAAAACACGACTATCGTAGATCTTGGTAGCACTAAGCAAAAAATCATAGAAGCCGTGCCTGAGAGCATCAGGCAAAATTTCATCCCCGCTCACCCGATGGCGGGCACGGAGTACTCCGGTCCGACTGCTGCGTTTTCCGGACTTTTTAAAGACGCGGTCGTAGCTATCTGCGACTTTAAAGAAAGCGGCGAGATGCATGTAAAGCGCTCGGTAGAACTCTTTTCGCACCTAGGCATGAAGATTATCTTCATGAGCGCGGCGGAGCACGACCACCACGCCAGCGTGATCTCCCACCTGCCCCACGCTATCAGCTTTTCGCTAGCTAGCAGCGTACTAAAAAAGGAAAACAAAAAAAATATCATCGCGCTAAGCGGAACGGGATTTAACGGCATGATCAGGATCGCTAAAAGCTCGCCCGTGATGTGGACGGATATCTTTAAGCAAAACAAGCAAAATTTGATAAATTCGATAGACCTTTTCAAAAAAGAACTTGACGAATGCGAAAATTTAATCAAAAACGAGAAGTGGGACGAGCTGCGAGAATGGATGAGCGAAGCTAGAAAAATACGCGAAATTTTATAAATTCGGGCTCAAATTTACCTTAAATTTATCGCTTTTTAGTAAAATCGGCATCTTTAAGATTTAGGAGATTTTATGAGAAGACGCGGCAATGGGAATTTGATATTTTTCGGCGTTATTATTTTGCTTTTAGTTGCGGCGATAGCTTTTTTATTTACTTCAAAAACATTTGAGCGAGAAGCGCCTAGCATAGCTATCTCGGATCAAATTTACTGGAACCTAACCTCACCTTTGCCGATCAAAATAACCGACGAAAGCGGCGTGAAATCAGTTAAAATTTCACTCGTAGACGAAAAAGGCGGCGTAAATTTGCTAACTCAAAAATTTGAAGCGCCGTCTGAAATCGTCGATTTAAATTTGAGTTTTCCAAAAACGGGATTCGGCGCGCAAAAAGATATTTATAACATCGTAATCGAAGCCACGGATACGAGCAAATGGGGATTTTTCCTCGGCAACACGCAAAAAAAAGAGGTCAAAATCACCGTCGACAACAAAAAACCAGACGTAAACATCCTAAACCACTCGTACGCCATCACAAAAGGCGGTAGCGCGACGGTCGTATTTAAGGCAACTGACGAGATGCTAAAAGAGGTCTATATAGAGACGAATTACGGTAAAAAATTTATCCCGAGCAAATTCGTAAAAGACGGCTACTACGCCTCGCTAGTGGCATGGCCGGCGCAGCAAGGCTCCTTTAGCGCCGATGTCGTAGCGCTTGATGCGGCGGGGAATATAACCAAAAGCAAGATAAGATTTTTCTACCAAGACAAAAAATACCGCATCTCAAAGATAAAACTGGACGGACAAAGTAGATTTCTAAACGAGAAAATCCCTGAGCTAGCGCAACAATACGCCAAAAATTACGACGCGATGAGCAATCTGGAAAAAATGAAATTCGTAAATGAAAATCTACGCGAGGCAAATGAAAAAATAATCTCGCAAATCGCCGCAAAAGTCGAGATAGACGCGGCGGAAAATTTTAGCATGAATAAATTTTACCCGCTCAAAAACGGCAAAGCGGTGGCTAGCTTCGGCGACCACAGATATTATACCTTTGAAGATAAAGACGTGAGCGAAAGCTGGCACATGGGTATAGACCTAGCCTCGACGCAAAGAGCCGACATCGTCGCTAGCAACGACGGCACGGTCGAATTTGCCGCAGAAAACGGCATCTACGGGCGTAACGTCCTGATAAATCACGGATTTGGCCTTTTTTCGCTCTACGGACACTGCAGCTCGCTAAACGTCAAAGCCGGCGACTCCGTCAAGGCCGGCGACGTCATTGCAAACACCGGAGTTACGGGCCTAGCGATGGGCGATCACTTACACTTTGGCATGCTGGTGCAAGGCATAGAAGTGCGCCCCGAAGAGTGGATGGATAACGGCTGGATGAAGGATAACGTAACCGGCGTTTTGAATGCGGCCAAAAAAATGGTCGAATAAATTTGCCATTTTGTTGTAAATTTGTTGTATAATGGCAAGAATAAGAAAAATAAGGGCGAAATTTTGAAACAAACAACCATAAAATCAGCCGTAGAAGGCGTAGGTATCGGGCTTCACAAAGGCGAACCGATAAAAATCACGCTTGAGCCGCTCGGGGCAAATTCGGGAATAATATTTTACAGAAAAGACCTCGGAGTAAGCTTTAAAGCAGAGCCAAGAAACGTCATAAATACTCAAATGGCAACCGTAATCGGCGGCAAAGAGGGCTACATCTCGACGATCGAGCACCTCCTTAGCGCGATAAACGGCTATGGCATTGACAATATCCGCATAGTCCTAGATGCCAACGAAGTGCCGGTAATGGACGGTTCGGCAATAAGCTACTGTATGATGCTGGATGAAGCCGGCACGGCTGAGCTAGAAGCAGATAAAAAAGTAATCGTAATCAAACGCCCGGTAGAAGTAAACAAAAACGGAAAATTCGCCAGAGTAATGCCGTCAAATAACCCGAAATTTGACTTTACAATCAAATTTGCCCACCCGATAATAGGCGAGCAAAATTACGTGTTTGAGTTTAGCAAACAAGCTTACATCGAGGAGATCGCGCGTGCAAGGACGTTTGGATTTTTAAAAGACGTGCAGATGCTAAGAGCGCAAAATTTAGCCCTCGGCGGTAGCCTAGATAACGCCGTAGTTATCGACGATAATAAGATTTTAAATCCTGAAGGCCTGCGCTTTGAAAACGAATTCGTTCGCCATAAAATTTTAGACGCGATCGGCGATCTAAGCCTGATGGGTGCGCCTTTGATGGCTGATTATACGAGCTTTGCGGGCAGTCACGAGCTAAACCACGAGCTAACGCTAGCTATCCTAAGCGACGATAAAAACTACGAAATCGTCACGCTAAAAGGCGATTTCGCGCGCGAATATCAAAAGGTATTTGCATAAAAAATATCCAAATTTTAGTTATCGCTCTTAGCTCGCCGCTAATCGTCGGCATTTATGACGAAAACGGCGAACTTATAGAGCGAATTTCTAGCGAAGAAAAATCCGACGTCTCTCTCGTAAAAATAATGGATGATATTTTAAACGGCGGTAAATTTAATCTACGAAAAATTATCTACGCAAACGGCCCGGGAAGCTTTATGGGCGTAAAAGTCGCATACGTCGTTTTAAAGACGATTAGCATCGTAAAAAAGTGCGAATTTTACGCGGTTAGCGGCTTTGAGCTAAACGGCGGCGCGCCGATACGGGCAAATAAAAACTTAAGCTTCGTAGATACGCCCAATGGTGTCAAGCTACAAAAAGCGCAAGCGGGCGAATTTGGCTTACCGCAAAATTTAGCCGTTTTAAATCTAAATTTAGATACTCTACCAAATTACGTTATACAAGCCGTTTAGGAGATTTTTTGCAAATTTTAGTTCCCGCCACGAGCGCAAACATCGGTCCAGGTTTTGACGCCCTAGGACTTGCCCTAGAGTTACGCAACACAGTCGAGATAACGAGGGCAAATTTTGCCTCCGTGAGCATTTTGGGCGAAGGCAAAGACAACGCACTTCTTAAAAAAAACAACATTTTTTTATCTATTTTCAATGAAATTTACGTCAAACTAACGGGCAAAAAAGATACTTTTCGCATGATTTTTACCAATCAAATCCCGTTTTCTCGCGGTCTTGGCAGCTCCTCTGCTGTCATCACTTCAGCCATCGCGGCAGCTTATGCGGCGGCAGGATTTAAGGCGGATAAAAGCGCTATTTTAAACCAAGCTCTAGTTTACGAAAACCACCCCGACAACATCGCTCCGGCTACGCTTGGCGGCTTTGTTAGCTCGGTCGTTGAAAACGGCAAGGTAAAATCTCTAAAAAAACCTTTAAGCGCCGATATCAAAGCCGTCGTCGTGATCCCGGATAAGCCGATGAGCACAAACGAATCTCGCGCCAAGCTACCTAAAAATTTCACTATGGGCGAGTGCGTTAGCAACCTCTCTCACGCCGCATTTCTCACGGCTTGCTTTTTTAGCGAAAATTACGAACTTTTAAGAACGGCGGCAAAAGACGTCATGCACGAACAAATCCGCATGCAAAGCCTGCCCGAGCTCTTTGAAGCGCGCAAGATAGCCTACGAAAACGGCGCTCTTTTGAGTACGCTTTCAGGCAGCGGATCGAGCTTTTTAAATATCGTTTACGCGGGCGATGCGGCAAATTTAAAACAAAAACTGCAAGATAAATTTAAGAGCTTTCGGGTTGAAATTTTTAATTTCGACAACGACGGGATAAAAATCCTACAAAGCTAAAAAAAAGCTAAAAGAAGTTATAATAATGGCTCAAAAATTTATCCCTATCAGGACGTGCGTGGTCTGCAAAAAACGCTTTGAACAGCAAATTTTGCGTAGATACAGACTGATAAATTCTTCGCTATTTTTCGGAAACGGAAACGGACGCAGCTTTTATCTTTGCGAAGAATGTCTAAAAAAAGACGAGAAAATTTTAAGAAAATCGCTCGGAAGAGTCGCAGGCAACTTTATCGCGACGCTACAAAACGAGCAAAATTTAAAGGAGATACTCTTAAATGGGGACTGTTCGAATTTCAGAGATAGCAAATGAGCTCGGTTACAATAGCAAAGAGGTTTTAGAAAAGGCTATTGAGCTTGGGCTAAAGGTCAAAACGCACTCAAGCGGCGTTAGTCCTGAAGAAGCGGCGGCGCTATACACCTACATCCAAACCGGCGAGATCCCCGAAGCTCTCAAGAAAAAACCGGAAAAGAAAAAACCGACCGTTAAAAAGGCGGAAACTAAAGAGAGCAAAGAGGAAAAAGAAAGCAAACCTAAAGAGGCCAAAAAACCAAGCGCCGCAAAAGAAGAAAAGCCTTTGCCGAAAGAAAAAGTAGAAACAAAAAACGACGAAAAATCCGAAAAAGAACAAAAAACAGTCACTCAAAAACCGGTAGAAAAAGCGCCGGAGCCAAAAGCCCCAGCAGCCCCCAAAGAGGAGCCAAAAACCCAGCCTGTGGCTACCGAGCCGGTTCAGCCAAAAGAAAGCCTAGCCGACGTTAGCCTACAAAAAAGACGCGGCCTAGTCATCGTAAAAAAGAAAAAAGACGAGCAGCCAGCGCCTAGAACAAGCGAGAGAAAAGAGTCTGCGCCGGCGCTAAATTTGGAAAGTATGTTTAAATTTAGTGACGAAAAGATCGAGCGCAAAAAGAAAAAAGAGAAAAAACCCGTCATCGCAACCAAAAAAGACGGTGCCACAAAGATGGATCTGCTCGGCGACCGCGATATGGCCGACATCGTGATAGATGATGAGGACGTGGTTATATTGCCTGATTTTTCAGTGCGAACTCAAACTCCGGAGCCACAAAAAACAAAACAACCGACAAATACGGGCTACAAGCCGGTGCTAAATAACTCGGTAAGTTCATTTCTAGAGCAAGGTACTGCGCGTAGGCCTCGCAAAAAACATAAAAAATCGCAACGTGCCGACCATAACGGCGAGGCGGTAACCTACGTCGAGATACCAAAAGAGACCCGTCTTTACGAATTTGCCGACAAGATCAACAAGCAACCGAGCGAAATCATCGGCAAGCTCTTTATGCTAGGCATTATGACGACCAAAAACGACTTCCTGGACGAGGATGCGATAGAAATTTTAGCCGATGAATTCGGTATCGAGGTAAATATCGTCGATACGCAAGAAGCATTTGATTACGTTAAAGCCTACGACGAAGAAGAGGAGAAGCTGGATGATGCAAATTTGACCGTCCGCGCTCCGGTTATCACCATCATGGGTCACGTCGACCACGGCAAAACCTCGCTACTGGACTACATCAGAAGCTCGCGAGTAGCAGCAGGCGAAGCTGGCGGCATCACGCAGCACGTAGGCGCCTATATGGTAAATAAAAACGGCAAAAACATTACCTTTATCGACACTCCGGGCCACGAGGCTTTCACGGCTATGCGCGCTAGAGGAGCCAAGATCACCGATATCGTTATCATCGTAGTCGCAGCCGACGACGGCGTAAAACCGCAGACCAAAGAAGCCGTGAGTCACGCAAAAGCCGCTGGCGTACCGATCATCATCGCGATAAACAAGATGGATAAAGAGGCTGCAAACCCAGACAAAGTCAAAAGCGAGCTAGCCGAGCTAGATATCCTATCTACCGACTGGGGCGGCACGTACGAGTTTGTACCTATCTCTGCAAAGATGGGCACGGGCATAGACGATCTACTTGAGATCGTACTTTTGCAGGCTGAAATTTTAGAACTAAAAGCAAACGCAGAGGCAAACGCCAAAGCCGCCATAATAGAAAGCTCGCAACAAAAAGGCCGCGGTCCGGTTGCTACTGTGATCGTAGAAAACGGTACTCTAAGAGTCGGCGATATCGTGGTTGCAGGCGTCGCATACGGCAAGATAAGAACGATAACCGACGACCAAGGTAAAATTTTAAAAGAGATAAAACCAGGCGAATGCGGCGTGATAATGGGCCTTAGCGAAATTCCTGAAGCCGGCGAAACGCTAATAAGCGTCAAAACCGACAAAGAAGCCCGCGAATACGCACAGAAAAAAGCTGAATATTTGCGTCAAAAAGAGCTCAGTAAAACAACGAAAGTAAGCCTAGAAGAGCTTAGCGAGAAGATCGCCGAGGGCGAGCTAAAATCGCTCCCTGTCATCGTAAAAGCCGACGTTGGCGGCTCGCTAGAAGCCATCAAGGCAAGCCTAGAAAAACTTCGCAACGACGAGATAAAAGTAAATATCATCCACTCGGGCGTGGGCGGCATTACTCAAAGCGACGTGGAGTTAGCCAGAGCGAGCGAAAACTCCGTGATTTTAGGCTTTAATATAAGACCAACGGGTGAAGTGAAAGAAAAAGCCAAAGAAAGCGGCGTCGAAATCAAAACCTATAACGTCATCTATAACCTGATCGACGACGTCAAGGCGATCCTAAGCGGTCTAATGTCGCCTGTCATCCACGAGGAGCAGCTCGGCCAAGCACAAGTACGCCAAGTCATCAACGTCCCTAAGGTAGGTGCGATCGCAGGCTGCATGGTAACCGAAGGCACGATAAACCGCGGCGCGAAAATCCGCCTGATCAGAAACGGCGTGGTCGTACACGAGGGTACGGTAAGCTCGCTAAAACGCTTCAAAGACGACGTAAGAGAGGTCGCGCGCGGCTTTGAGTGCGGCGTGGGCATAGACGGTTACAACGACATCAGAGAAGGCGACTACATCGAGAGCTTTAAAGAAGTAGAGGAGCAAGCTAGCCTATGAACCCCTCGGAGATAAAACGCCTGCGCACGCAAAGCGTACTAAAAGAGCTTCTACCCGAGGCTCTATCTACGCTTGAGGATGAGCTTTTACGCGGACTTTGCGTAACCGACGTCGAGTGCAAAAAGGGCAGATACGACGCCTTTGTTTATCTTGATAAAATGATGTTTGACGAGCGCGAACAAGCCTATATACTAGACCGCCTAAAGCGCGTATCAAAGCACCTACAAAACCACTGCATGGCGGCTGAGGGCTGGTATAGAGCACCGAATTTTCACTTCAAATTCGACGATAGACTCGAGTATCAAAACCATATGGACGATTTGTTTGAAAAAATCTCAGAGGATCTAAATAAAAATGCAAAATCTTGAAAATCTGATCTCGCAGTGCGGCGTGCAGCTCTACGACGTCGAGGTCGCGAACGAAAACGGCAGAGCCATTTATAGGATCTACATCGCAAAGCCAGGAAGCGTAAATTTAGACGACTGCGAAAAGGTTTCGCGCCTACTCTCGCCGATATTTGACGTCGAGCCGCCGCTTAGCGGAGACTACGTGCTAGAGGTTAGCTCGCCGGGACTTGAGCGAAAGCTAGAAAAACCGAGCCATTTTATATCAAGCGTTGGTGAACTGGCTAAAATTTCAGCCGAAGTAGACGGCGAAAACAAAAAACTAAAAGGCAAAATTTTATCCGCCGACGATGAAGAAATATCGTTTGAGAGCGAAGGTCAAATTTTAAAAATAAAAATCGCAAACATAAAAAAGGCAAAAACCTATATCGAATGGTAGTATTAAATTTAAAGGCTCAAATTTGAGTTAAATTTTATAAATTTGAGCGCTTTAAATTTAGATCGCAAAGTCTAAACGCCTCGCAGTCAAATTTCTTAAATTTAACCTCAAATTTGCAAACCGTCTCCGCATAAATTTAAATTTCCCCCAAAAGCACAAAAAAAGGCGGCGTAAATTTCGGCGATTCTACCCATCTACTCCCCAAAGCGCGCAGCGTAAATTTAATACCCGACTAGCAAAACATAAGCTAACTTTGGCTATAATCCCTAAATTTTTTAAAAAGTAGGAATCATGAGCTTTTTAGATATTTTTTCCAAAACAAGAAAGCAACAATCCGCTCCTAGCGAGGCTCCGGCGCACTGGGTCAAATGCGATAGCTGTCACTCGCTGATGTATTACAAAGAGGTCGAGGCAAATTTTAACGTCTGTCCAAAATGCGGTTTTCACATGAGATTAGCCGCCGACAAGAGGATAGCGATGATCTGCGACGAAGGTAGTTTCGTCGAGCTTGACACCAAGCTAAAGCCCGTCGATCCGATCAAATTCGTCGATAAAAAATCCTACAAAAAACGCATAAGCGAAAACGAGGAAAAGACCGGCAGAAGCTCGGCCGTGATCTGCGGCGAGGCCAAGATCGACGGCATGAGCGTGCAGCTGGCGGTTTTTGATTTTAGCTTTATGGGCGGGTCTTTAGGCTCGGTCGAGGGCGAAAAGATCGTACGCGCCGTAAAAAGATCACTCGATAAAAAGCAGCCCCTCATCATCGTTTCGGCTTCGGGTGGAGCGCGGATGCAGGAGAGTACGTTTTCGCTGATGCAGATGTCAAAAACTTCCGCCGCGCTAAAGCTGCTTGACGAGGCTAAGGTGCCCTATATATCGGTCTTAACCGATCCTACGATGGGCGGCGTGAGCGCGTCTTTTGCGTGGCTAGGCGACGTCATCATCGCAGAGCCCGGCGCTCTCATAGGATTTGCCGGGCAGCGCGTTATCAAACAAACCATCGGAGCCGATTTGCCTGAGGGCTTTCAAAGATCTGAGTTTTTGCTAGAGCACGGCCTAATAGACGCCATAGTCGAGCGCAAAGAGCATAAGCAGTTTTTAAGCGATATGATAAGGCTACTCTCAAACAACCCGGCCTACGCCGCTAAGCAGCCGAGCGCTCAAAATTTGGTCGACGAGGAATAAATTTGGAAATTTCCGTGTTTTGCATCCAAAAGTCAAAACGTGAAAATTTTGAAAACGAGATCAAAGAGTACGCGAAGATGTCGTCGAAATTCGCCAAAATTTCAGACGTCGTCATCTTTAACGACAAGATCGCCAAAGCCCAAAGCAAAGGGCGAGACGAGGCGCTAAAAGCTTATGACGAGGTTTATGAGCCAAATTTAAACGGCTTTTGCGTGGCGCTTGACGAAGCGGGTCGCGAATTTAACAGCGAGGAGTTTGCTAAACTCATCTCGGACAAGGCTCAAATTTCGTTTTTTATCGGCGGAGCTTACGGGCTTAGTCAAAATTTTAAACAAAAAACAGATGCGGTCGTTAGCCTGAGCCGCATGACGATGGCGCACAAGATAGCAAAGCTTATGCTTCACGAGCAGATTTTTAGAGCTCTTTGCATAAACGCTAACCACCCATATCACAAATAAAGGAAAAAAATGCGCAAAAGCGACCTGGAGCAGTTTAAGGCACTTTTACTGGAGCGAAGAGCACAGATAACTAAAAACATTTTAGACTCGTCAAACGAGATGGCAGGACTACGCCAAAGCGGCGTTAGCGACGAGTTTGATATCGCCTCCGTAAACGCCGATCAGCTCATCGAGCAATCAATCAGCGCTCAACAAAGACAAGAACTAGCCGAGATCGACGTCTCGCTGCGAAAGATCGCCGACAAAACCTACGGCATCTGCGAGATGTGCGAGGAGGAGATCGGCCTGGCGCGTCTGCGCGTCAAGCCGCACGCAAGATACTGCATCACCTGCCGCGAGATAGTGGAAAAAACCGCAAAATAGGGGTACGCCATGCAAATCAAACGTTTTATAGCTTGCGCCGTGCTTTACCTAGTCGTAGTCGGCGCAATCGTTTATCTTTTTGAGGGCGGCTCTTACGAGCTTCATCTTAAATTTGCCCTATTTGGCAGCGACGCCGAGTATGCGTTAAATTTACCCGTCGCCATTTGGATGATACTGCCGCCTGCGATTTTGACGATATTTTGCGTGCTTCATATGGCCTATCACGGGTTTAAATTTTACGCTTTTAAACGCAAAATTTCGCACGACGAGAAATTCTATAGAGACCTAAGCAAGGAAATTTTACTCGGCCTTGATACGAACAAAGACTTTAAAACGAACTTTTATAAAATCCCGTCCCAGATAGCAAGAATCCTCTCGCCCTGGGATAGATACAAAGACGCAAATATCGAGGGCGAGGAGCTACAAAACGTCCTAGGCGTAATGCGCACGGTCAAAAACGGCGAAGTCGCCGACCTAAAGAAATTTAAGCTACCTAAGGACAATCCGCTCTTTATCAAAAACGAGCTAAACAAAATAGCAAATTTGGACGGATACTATCTAGAAACGCTTAAAAAACCTATGGGCGATCAGGGCGAAATAGTCCGCGAAGCAAGGAAAAAACTAATAAATTTAGGCTCGCTCGCCGATATCAAAAAATTTGCTCCCGATCTAGACGAAAAAGAGATCATGACTCTTATCGCCCGCTTTGCCAAAGACGAGATAAATTTGAGCAACGACGAGATTTTGGAGCTGTTAAATTCGGATAAAATTTCAAAAGATAGCTTTGGTATCAGCGCCGCGACGCTAAAAAGCAAAATCGCTCCGGACGCCGTCATCGGCATCTTCGAGCGCCTCAAAAACGAACGCCAAGAGGCGCAGGAAGCATACGTCTATCTGCTGTTTGAGTTTGAGATGCTCGAGCGCGCGCAGGAAGTTTTGGCAGGTTTTGAAGCAGGCGAATATCAAAATTTCCGCACCCTGCTATATCTCAGACAAAACGGCAAAAACGTCCCGACAGATATATTTTTTAAGTACGCGCATTGCTGATAGATTTTTCAAAAAAGCCGCTTTTTCTAGCTCCGCTCGCGGGCTTTTCGGATCTGCCACTTAGAAGCGTGGTCAAGCAGTTTGGCTGCGACGTGACCGTAAGCGAGATGATTAGCGCAAACGCACTGGTTTACGAGGGTAGCAAAACTCTTGAGATGCTCAAAAAATCTCCGCTTGAAACGCCCTACATCGTGCAGATCGCGGGCAGCGACGCGGACGTCATCAAAAAAGCGGTAGAGATTTTAAACGGTATCGAGGGCATCGACGGGATCGATCTAAACTGCGGCTGCCCGGTGCCAAAAGTCGTCAAACAGTCTGCGGGTTCAGCACTGCTAAAAGATATCTCAAATCTAAAACGCATCGTAGAAACTATCAAAAAAACCTCAAATAAGCAAATGACTAGCGTCAAACTACGCCTAGGCTTTGACGAGAAAATACCCGAAATTTTAGCCCTCGCCGCGCAGGACGCAGGAGCCGACTACATCGCATTTCACGGACGCACGAGAGCCGGCGGCTACACGGCTGCGGTAGACTATGCCGCGATCGGCCGAGCCAAAGAAGCAGTAACCATCCCCGTTATCGCAAACGGCGACATCTCGCCCGAAAATGCGGCCGACGCGTTAAATTTGACCAACGCCGACGCGCTAATGATAGGACGCGCCTGCATAGGTAGGCCGTGGGTTTTCCACGAGATAAAGACGGGCGGCAGCATCGACGCGGCAACGAAAAAGGCGATCATCTTGGCGCATTTTGACGCGATGATCGAGCACTACGGCGAGCACGGAGCGGCGATATTTCGCAAGCACCTACACCGCTACTCCAAAGGCATAGACGGTGCAAGCGCCTTTCGCGACGAGATAAATCACATCGCCGAGCCTGACATCCTGCGCCAAAAAATCCAAGCCTTTTTCTAACCATGCAAGGCTACATCCTGCACACGCAAAAAGTGCGCGACGAGGACCTACTCGTCTACATCCTCACGCCCTCGCTGCTAGTCAAATCCTACCGCTTCTACGGCGCGCGCCACTCAAACGTCCTGCAAGGCTACAAGATCGACTTCGAGCTCGAAGGCGGCGGAAACTTCCTCCCGCACCTGCGCAGCGTCCTGCACCTAGGCTACCGTTGGCTGCTCTCGCGCGAGCGGCTACTCGTGTGGCAGCAGTTTATGCGCCTACTCTACGCGCACCTGCGAGACGTCGAGCAGATAGACGAGGTGTATTTTCGCGAGCTCGAGCTTTGCGCCTCGCGCTTTGACAGGGGTGCTCCCAAACGCCTACTCATCGAGAGCTACGTGCGAATTTTAGAGGCCGAGGGCAGGCTGCACGACGAGCTTTTTTGCTTTATCTGCGACGAGCCCGTGGATGATAGCGTGGCGCTAGCTAGGAGCTTCCTGCCCGCCCACGAGCACTGCGCCGCGCAAAAGGGCTTTGAGATAGAAAAGATAAAAATGCTCTTTAGCGAGCGCTCTACGCTGCTGCTTGACGATAGCGAGATAGACGCGCTATACTCGGTTTTGCTTCAGGGACTTTGAGCTGCTTGTGAAATTTATACAGGTTAAAATTACGCCAAACTCTCTTAAATCAGCAACTTATTTAGTTTTTAAGATTCGCCCCGCTTCACGAAGCTATCGCATACGGGCTTGCTAACGGGCTAAATTTAGAGC
>CAUQMF010000050.1:0-13460 GCA_963518965.1 uncultured Campylobacter sp. | reverse complement strand
TCCCAGTTGCGCATATCAAGCTTCAGTTCGCCCAAATTTAAAATTTCGGCGATCGGGGTCAAAATATCTTGGTTATAAAACGCGAGAGGCACCTGATAGATGCTGGCCGAGTCGATGCTCTCGATGACGCAGTTGCGCTCTACGCCGCAGCTGGCGGCTATTTTATCTTTTAGCTCGCGGTTTAGCGGCTGCTCGGCGCGGCAGATGATCATATCGGGGCTAATACCGATACGGCGCAGCTCACCGACACTGTGCTGAGTCGGTTTGGTTTTTAGCTCACCCGCAACCTTTATAAAGGGAACGAGAGTTAGGTGGATATTCATCGCGCGTTTGCGGCCGACCTCGATGCGAAGGGCGCGGATAGCCTCTAAAAACGGCAAGCCCTCGATGTCGCCTACCGTGCCGCCGATCTCTACTATCAGTACGTCGCGACCCTCTCCTGCTTTTTTGATGCGACCCACGATCTCGCCCACGATGTGCGGGATGACTTGGATCGTTTTGCCCAGATAGTCGCCTCTGCGCTCTTTTTCGATGACGGAGCTATAGACGCGGCCGGTGGTGAAGTTATTATCCTGGCTTAGGCTCTCGTCTAAAAATCTCTCATAGTGCCCCAGATCCAGATCCGTCTCCGCACCGTCGTCGGTGACGAAAACCTCGCCGTGCTCGAGCGGACTCATGGTGCCGGGATCTACGTTGATGTAGGGATCTGCTTTTAGCATGCTTACTTTTAGGCCGGTGTTTTTAAGAAGCGTGGCGATAGAAGCCGCCGCGATGCCCTTACCCAGCGAGCTTAGCACGCCGCCGGTGATAAAAATATACTTTGTTTCGTTTGGATTTTTTTGCATATCGCGCCTTTAAATCTTTTGCGCGATTATACCTTATTTAAAATTTATAAACGCTTGATAGCTAAAGAAAAAAATTTATAAAACGGAAATTTTAAAATAATGTTTTAAGTTAAATTTCTGTAGTATATTAAGCTATGATTAAAAAATATCTCAAAAACATCTCGTCTTTGTATATCGACGGCTTTAGAAATATGAAACTCGGAAAGAGCCTGTGGCTCGTCATAGCCATCAAGCTGCTTATAATGTTCGGGATTTTAAAAGTATTTATCTTTAATGAAAGTTTAAATTCGAAATTTGAGAGCGACGAGGCTAAGGCCGACTTCGTAATCTCAAATTTGACAAAGGAATAAAATGTCTGAAATCGCTTCGGTCGATTGGTCGCGCGCGCAGTTTGCGCTCACCGCGATTTACCACTTTTTGTTTGTTCCGCTCACGCTGGGACTTAGTTTTATCATCGCCATTATGGAGAGCATCTACGTCAAAACCGGCAACGAGCAGTGGCTAAAAATCACCAAATTTTGGCTCAAACTCTTCGGTATAAACTTCGCTATCGGCGTAGCTACCGGTATCATAATGGAATTTGAGTTCGGCACCAACTGGGCGAACTACAGCTGGTTTGTCGGCGACATCTTCGGCGCGCCGCTAGCTATCGAGGGCTTGCTCGCGTTTTTTATGGAGGCGACGTTTTTTGCCGTTATGTTTTTTGGCTGGGATAAGGTTAGCAAGAAATTTCACCTCATCTCGACCTGGCTCGTGGCTATCGGTTCAAATTTGAGCGCGCTTTGGATACTCATCGCAAACGGCTGGATGCAGTATCCGGTGGGTATGAAATTTAACCCCGCAACCGCCAGAATGGAAATGGAAAATTTCTTCGAGGTAGCGCTTAGCCCCGTCGGCATAATCAAATTTTTACACACCGTAACTAGCGGCTACGTCGCCAGCGCGCTTTTTGTTATAGGCATTTCGGCGTGGTTTATCCTAAAAGGGCGCCATCTAATCATGGCTAAAAAATCAATCGTCGTAGCGGCGAGCTTCGGGCTTGCGACCTCGCTGTTTTTGATGTTTAGCGGCGACGAGAGCGCATATCAGGTCGCGCGTACTCAGCCGATGAAACTAGCCGCGATGGAAGGCCTTTACAAAGGCGAACAAAACGCCGGCCTAGTCGCGATGGGCGTGCTAGATCCGTCTAAAAAATATGGCGACGGCAAGGACGCGTTTTTACTCGAACTAAAAGTGCCTTACGCGCTTGGAATCATGGCTACTAGAAAATTTGATAGCTTTACTCCGGGCATCGAGGATTTAGTCTACGGCAACGAAGCGCAAAATATAGAAAGCGTCGCAAGCAAGATGGCCAAAGGCTCGCTAGCCGTTAGCGCGCTAGCTAGCTACAACGCCGCTAAAAAATCGGGCGATAAAGCCGCGATGGAGCAAGCCGAGCAAACTCTAGCTCAAAATATGAAATTTCTAGGCTACGGCTACCTAAAATCCCCGGAAAGCGCCGTACCGCCGGTCGGCATTACGTTTTATAGCTTTCACTTGATGGTGGCTCTTGGTACTTACTTTTTAGCTTTATTTTTGGTCGTTACGTATCTTACGATGGCAAACGATATCGAAAATTTCAAAAAGCTGCTGTGGGCGTGCGTATTTAGTATCCCGCTAGGACTAGTGGCGATCGAGGCGGGCTGGATAGTGGCCGAAGTAGGGCGTCAGCCGTGGGTCGTGCAAGATCTCATGACCGTGGGTGTGGGAGCGACGAATTTAGCCGACACCAACGTCAAAATTTCGTTCTGGCTATTTGCCGTTTTATTTACGGCGCTTTTGATAGCCGAGATAAAAATCATGCTAAAACAGATAAAAATAGGATTTGAAAACCATGCTTAGTTTAGAATTTTTACAAATTTACTGGTGGTGCGTAGTTAGCTTGCTAGGCGGTTTGCTAGTGTTTATGATGTTCGTTCAGGGCGGGCAGACGCTGCTTTTTGGGCTTTGCAAAAACGAGCTTCAAAAGGACATGGTGATAAATTCTATCGGGCGCAAATGGGAGCTTACTTTTACAACGCTTGTAATGTTTGGCGGCGCGTGCTTTGCTGCGTTTCCGCTGTTTTACGCGACGAGCTTTGGCGGCGCGTACTGGGTGTGGTTGGCGATTTTGTTTTGCTTTATCCTCCAAGCCGTAAGCTACGAATACCGCAAAAAACCGGACAACTTCCTAGGTCAAAAAACCTATGAAATTTTCCTTTTCATCAACGGCTCTCTAGGCGTTATTTTAATCGGCATGGCAGTTAGCACGTTTTTTTCGGGTAGCGACTTTTTACTAAACGAGCACAACTTCGTGCAGTGGCAAACGCCGTTTCGCGGACTTGAGGCTCTAGGCAACATCATGCTCTATCCGCTAGGCATCGCGGTATTTTTTCTCTCTCGCGTGGGCGGAGCGCTCTACCTCATCAACAACATCGACGATGCGGAGATAAGAGCCAATGCCAGAAAAGCGGCGCTAAAAAATACTATTTTGTTTTTGCCGTTCTTTTTAATCTTCATCGCTTGGATATTTACCAAAGCCGGTTTTGCCTACGACGAGAGCGGCGTAGTAAGCCTAGTGGGCTTTAAATACGCTCTAAATTTACTCCAGATGCCGCTTGTGGCTGCGATGATAGTTATAGGCGTCGGACTCGTGCTTTTTGGTATATTTAAAGGCGCGTTTACGACAAGCATCTACGGCGTAGTGCCTTACGGCGTGGGCGTAGTGCTAACTGTTACGGGACTATTTTTGATATCAGGCCTTGCGGACACAGCGTTTTATCCGTCGTTTTCAAATTTGCAAAGCTCGCTAACGATCAAAAACGCAAGCTCCAGTCACTACACGCTAAACGTCATGGCCTACGTGAGCCTACTAGTGCCGTTTGTTTTAGGTTATATTTTCGTCGTTTGGCGCGCGATGGACAGCAAAAAGATCACCGCGGACGAGATCAAGCACGATCATCACGCATATTAAGGATAAAAATGATAGAAGCGATAGTTTTTCTTTTTCTTTGGGTTTTGGCGCTTTTTGGCGGATATAAATTCGTCCATTTTAACATCAAGCACGTCGAGAAAAACGACGACAAATACTTTGGAAATTTACGCGAATAAGTGCTGATCCGCAAATCTCGTTCTACTTAAATTTTAGCTTTTGTCGCTATAATGAGGCTAAAATTTTAAGGAGAACGAGATGTTTGACTTCACTTTTCACAACCCCGTAAAAATCGAATTCGGCAGAGATAAAGAGCGAAATATCGGGCTTTATATGCGCGAATTTGACGCTAAAAGAACCCTACTGATCTACGGTAGCGACCGCATCAAAAAAGACGGACTCTTTGACAAAGTCGCGACAAGCCTAAAAGAAAACGGCATAGAGTTTATAGAGCTTGGCGGCGTAGTTAGCAACCCCGTGCTAAGCAAAGTTTACGAAGGCATCGAGCTAGCTAGGAAATTTAACGCCGATAGCGTGCTAAGCGTAGGCGGAGGCTCCTGTCTAGATAGCGCTAAAGCCATCGCCGCGGGCGCGCCATACGAGGGCGACGTGTGGGATTTTTTCACTGGTAAAAACCCAAGCCGCGCGTTAAAAATTTTTGACGTCATCACCCTTGCGGCGACCGGTAGCGAGATGAACTCGGGCGCGGTCGTGACAAATGAAGCCACGAAACAAAAATTCTCCATCCACGGCGACGTCCTATATCCGCTAGTCTCGGTCGTAAATCCGCAACTACAAGCCAGCGTGAGCCGCGAGTACCTAGCCTACTCCGCCGCCGACGTCATAGCACACAGCATTGAGGGGTACTTTACCGCGAGCGTGCAGCCTAGCATCATCAACCTCTACATCGAAGCCAACATCAAAACCGTGATGAAAACGACCGAAATTTTACTAGCTGATCCCGACGACTACGACGCCAGAGCCGAGTTTGCCTGGGCGTCGACGATGGCGCTAAACGGCCTAACATACGTCGGCACGCACGGCTACTCCTACCCCAACCACATGCTCGAGCACGCCATGAGTGCGGTCGTAAACTGCGCGCACGGAGCGGGTCTAGCAGTCGTAATGCCTGCGTGGATGAAGTGGTATAAGAGCCGAAATTTGGGCGCTTTCGAGCGTTTTGCGCGGGAAATTTTCGGCGCAAACTCAGCTGATGAAGGCATCGACGCCTTTAAAGCGTGGCTTAGCAAAATCGGCGCTCCCGTTAGCCTAAAAGCCGTCGGTATAGAGGGCGAAACGCTAGAAGAAGTCGTAAATTTAGCCTACGACTACGCGGCAAACTGGCGTAAAGACAAGCTATACACGAAAGAAAATATCAAAGAAATTTTTGAGCTGGCGAAGTAAATCTGCGGCTAAATTTAGCGCTAGCAAGATAATAAAATTTAAGGCTTATGCACCGATTTAAATTTAACCGCCGCGAGATAAATTGGGAAATTTGAGGTTTCAAATTTTGCGCTTTAAATTTGCTCCGAGTTTTTCGGGTTGCAAATTTAAACGTAAAAATACGAAATACGTGCGGCGGCTAAATTTTCGATATGACGAAAGCGGCAGCGCAAAACGTCGCACGAATCACAAATTTAAGCGCGCAAGATAAGCAAAACGCGGCCGAGCGAGCAAAATTTACTTTGCAAGCGGCAAATTTACCCGCCCGCCGTAGTAAAATAGAGCAGGGCGCGTCAAAGTCCTGCGCCGCGCCGAAATTTAAACTAAGGCTTTTTGATGATAAATCTAAGCGTCGGACCGTCTTGCTCGATTTTAAGCACTTCAAAGCCCCTGTTTCTCGCGTCGTAAGGGATCGAGTTTATCGCCTGCGGGCAGTCGCAAAGTACTTCTAGCACCTCGCCGCTTTTCATTTTCGGTAGGATTTCTAGCGTCGCGACGGCGGGCATAGGGCAAGCCTCGCCTAGGATATCGAGCGTATAGCTTATTTCAAAATCGTCTTCATGCATCTTAGTAGCCTCCTTTGGCGAAGAAATTTCGTTTGTAGATAAACACCAGCAGTAGCGCCGAAACGAATAAACATAAATTTACCGCTAAGCCGCCAAGCGGACCGAATACCTCTAAAAGCTGGATTTTCGGGCCGTCTTTGATCCATGCCGGGATGAGATCGTAGCTAAGGGCTAGTACCATGGTTCCTACGACGTTTGCGACGCCCACGATCATAAAGTGCAGCTGCCCCTCGGTGGCTCTATACGTCCAGCCGCACTCGCAGCCGCCCGCAAATACGATACCAAAGCCGAATAAAAACGCTCCGATCGCGACCGCAGGCGAGAAATTCGTAACCTTGCCGACGTAGCCGTTTAGCATCAGCACGAAAACGATGAGCGTGGCGATTATCATGCCGTAAAAAGCGCCCTTGGTCGCAACGTCTCTGCCGAATAAAAACAGGTCGCGAAAGCACGAAGTAAAGCAAATTTGACCCTTTGAGATGATAAAGCCGAAAACCAGTCCAAAAAGCAGTCCAAGCGGCAAGATGCTGGCTTTGACTTTTAGATCAATCGCCGGCGCTTGCATCAAAAGATATGCAAACCAGATAATCGCTAAAATCGCGATAATCACGCCGATGGCGAAATTTCGGTCGGCGCGGCCTTTGTCATGCGTCGTGCCTTTGCCTTTTGGGCCGAAGTTTTTAAGCTCGGTTTTAGGCATAAAGATAGGCAGCTTGCCGACCTTGACGGCGACGTAGATGCCAAGCACCATAAACACGGCAAAAAGCCACGTATGCAGCGAAAAATACGGCAGTCCGGTGAAAAAATCAAGCAAGTTGCAGCCAAAGGCCAGACGCGCGCCAAACCCCGAAAGCAAGCCGCCGACGATAGCTTGAAAAACGCGAATTTTGCTTGCGGGTAGGCGAAATTTGACTTTATTTGCCATAAAGGCCGCGATCGTAGCGCCCACGAACATGCCTATTAGCATAAGCCCCTCAAAGCGCGTGAGCGGGCTACCGTCAAGGTTCGTGATCTTGTAGTAGGAGTAGCCGCTAAGATCCATACCGAAAAGCTCCAAAAACTCGCCGCCCCAGCGCGTCATCTCGCCCGTTACCGCCCATCCGCCGCCAAAAATCCCAAAATACACGGTCGCGACGATGGCTAAGATAATCATCGCCTGCCCGACGTTCCAGAAATTCGTTAGATATTTCGTTCTAAATTCTTTAAACATGAATTTTCTTTGTATTAATTTCCTCGCCCCGCGAGACTAAAATTCGAGATTAAAAGCGTATCTATGAGGTAGTCATCTAAGTATCCTAAAAACGTGGTCGTCAAACTTGACGCTAAGAAAGAAGAATTGTAGCTAAAATATTATTAAATAAAATTAAAATGTAGCTAGATTAATTTGCGATATTTTTATCTAAAATATAAAATCTATAATTATATATTTTGTTTTTGTTTATATCTTTTACCGTGATTTTCGGTTGGTATCTGCCGCCTGATTTTGCTTTTTCGAGATGTTTTAAACGGTTCTCTTTAGTCGCTACCGCTTTGCGTGCATTTAGACCAAAGAGAACCTAGCGTTTTGACAAAAATATCTTAGATATAAAGTCCTATGCCTCCAAAATCGCTCCGTTGCTTGCATTTGTTACCAGCTTGCGATACATCCGCAGCCAGCGATACGGCAGCGGTTTTTCAAGCGGCTTAAATTTAGCCCTGCGTTCGGCTATCTCAGTCTCGCTTAGGCGCACGTTGATCGCGTACGTATCCACGTCGATGTCGATGATATCGCCGTCTTGTAGCAGTCCGATCGTGCCGCCCTCGGCAGCTTCGGGACTCACGTGTCCGACGCTTAGCCCCCTCGTAGCTCCGCTAAATCTGCCGTCCGTGATGAGAGCTACGTCCGCACCGAGACCGCGCCCCATGATTAGGCTCGTTGGGCTTAGCATTTCCTGCATGCCGGGACCTCCGCGCGGCCCTTCGTAGCGGATGACGACCACGTCGCCTTTGCCGACTTTGCCCTTTGAGATGCCCTCTATTGCCTCGTCTTGGCTGTTAAAGCACACGGCCTTGCCACTAAATTTACGCTCGCCGATGATGCCCGCTGTCTTGATGACGCAGCCCTGCTCGGCTAAATTTCCAAACAAAATCGCCAGTCCGCCCACGTCCGAATAGGCGTTTTCAACCTTATGGATAACCTCTTCATCTTTTATGACGCTAGCGCCCACGCGCTCGCCTAGACTCTCGCCCGTGACGGTCGGCGCGCCCAGATCCAGCAGTCCGTTGTCGCGGCGCGAAATTTCATTTATCACGGCGCTTAGGCCGCCCGCGCGGTCGATGTCCTCCATGTGGATATTTGGCAAGCTCGGGCTGATTTTAGCGATGTGAGCGATCTTGCGGCTGATGTCGTTTAGGCTTGCGATCTGCAAATTTACCCCTGCTTCGCGCGCGATAGCCAGGATATGCAGCACGGTGTTGCTGCTACCGCCCATCGCCATATCGACGACTAGGGCGTTTTGGATAGATTTTTCATTCACGATGTTGCGGATTTTGTATTTTTCATCGAGCGCTATCTCGCAAATGCGGCGCCCGGCCTTGCGGATAAGCTCCTCGCGCTCAGGAGTTAGCGCCGGCACGGTGCCGTTGCCTTTTAGCGCGATACCCATCGCTTCGCACAGCGTGTTCATCGAGTTTGCCGTAAACATCCCCGAGCAGCTGCCGCCGCTTGGACAGGCTTTGCACTCGATCTCTTTTAGCTCCTCGGCGCTGATCTCTTTGGTTTCAAATTTCCCGACCGCCTCAAACGCCGTAGACAG
This sequence comes from uncultured Campylobacter sp., assembly GCA_963518965.1. Taxonomy (GTDB): domain Bacteria; phylum Campylobacterota; class Campylobacteria; order Campylobacterales; family Campylobacteraceae; genus Campylobacter_A. The sequence continues at coordinate 4,861 of CAUQMF010000050.1, read as the reverse complement.
GTCGATCGGCTCGCCTTTTTTAGTGTAGCCCTTTTTCATCGGGCCGCCGCTAACAAAAACCGTCGGCACGTTTACGCGAAGCGCACCCATAACCATGCCCGGTACGATTTTATCGCAGTTTGGCATACACACAAGAGCATCCAGGGCGTGCGCATTCATCACCGTTTCTATGGAGTTTGCGATCAGCTCGCGGCTAGGCAGGCTATAAAGCATCCCGCTGTGCCCCATCGCGATGCCGTCGTCCACGCCGATGCAGTTAAACTCAAACGGCACGCAGCCGTTTTTGCGGATCTCGTCTTTTAAAATTTCGGAGTATTTGTTGAGGAAAAAATGCCCCGGGATAATCTCGATGAAGCTATTTGCTACGCCGATAAAGGGCTTTTCAAAGTCCTCGTCCTTTAGCCCCGTCGCTCTTAGCAAGCTTCTGTGCGGCGCGCGCGTATAGCCTTTTTTGATGATGTCGCTTCTCAAATTTGATCCTTTTGGTGAAATTTGAGCGATTTTATCAAATTTAGGATTAAAAAGCTTAATTTAAATCAAATTTGAGTATATTTAAACTCTTTTTTAAACAAGGAGTGAGATGCTTTTTAACTCATTTGCATTCATCGTTTTTTTCTTGCCGATTACTTTTAGCGTCTATTTTATATTAAATAAATTTAAGCTAATTCAACTAAGCATTTTATGGCTCACCGTCGCTTCGCTATTTTTTTACGGATATTGGAATTTTATTTATATTCCGCTTATTTTATGTTCGATCACATTTAACTTCTACGTCGGTCATCTGCTTTGCAATCACCCTTCCCGCAAAAAGCTTATTTTATGGGCGGGCGTCGCGGCAAATTTAGCCTTGCTGGCCTACTACAAATACACCGATTTTTTGATAGCGAATTTTAACGGAATTTTCGGCGCAGACGTGCCGCTGCATCACGTTATTTTGCCTCTTGGCATCAGCTTTTTTACATTTACGCAAATAGCGTTTCTAGTAGACTGTTATCACGAAAAAGTAAAAGAACCCAGCTTCCTTCGCTACGCGCTTTTCGTGACGTATTTTCCGCATCTTTTAGCCGGTCCTATCATCCACCACGCCGAGATGATGCCCCAGTTTGCGAATTTGCGCTTAAAGCGCATAAACTATAAAAATCTAAGCATCGGGCTTTTTTTATTTTCGATCGGGCTTTTCAAAAAGGTCGTAGTGGCCGATTTTTTCGCTAGATTTGCTATTCACGGATTTGACGTTTACTCCACGCTTAGTATGAGCGAGGCGTGGATAACGAGCATTAGCTACACGTTTCAGCTGTATTTCGACTTTAGCGGTTACACAGATATGGCCATCGGCATTTCATATATGTTTAACATCATCCTGCCGTTAAATTTCAACTCCCCTTACAAAGCGCTAAACATCCAAGACTTTTGGCACAGATGGCATATGACGCTTTCTAGATTTTTACGCGATTATATCTATATTCCGCTAGGCGGCAACCGCAAGGGCGAATACCGCACTTATGCTAACGTTTTTGCGGTGTTTTTGCTAGGCGGACTCTGGCACGGAGCGGGCTGGATGTTTATCATCTGGGGGGCGCTGCACGGACTTGCGATGATGATTTGTAGATTTTACGGCGCGCATTTTCGCCCGATGAATAAATTTCTAGCCTGGTTTATAACGTTTAACTTTATAAATATCACTTGGATATTTTTCCGCGCTAGAGACCTAGATAGCGCGATGAAGGTGCTAAAAGGCATGTTTGATTTCAGCTCGGTTAAGATAAATTTTAACTATTTAGAGCATATAAGCAATTCTTTAGGATTTAATCAAATAAATTTCCTAGAAACGCCGCAAATAGCCATAGGTACGTTTTGCGCAATCATAGGCGTCACGCTTTTGGTTACGGTTTTCGGGCGAAACTCGAACGAAATGGCCGTTAGGGCTAAATTTGGCTTTCTTGCCGCGCTGTTTACGGCATTTTTGCTTGCTTTGGCTTTTGTTTTTAGCTCCGGAGCGCAGGAGTCTCCGTTTTTGTATTTTAACTTTTAGGATTAAATTTGAAAAAATATAAAATTTTCCTTATCGCGCTTCCCGTTTTGACGCTCGCTTTGATTGGAGCTTATTTGGCGTTTGCGATGTTTCTCATCAGAGTTTCGTCGGCTCATCACTACGCATACAAAAACTATCTAATAACAAACACTACCGATCAAAACCGCATCATCGTAGAAAGCGGCTCGAACTCATATCACGGCATAAACTCTTTGATGCTTGAAAAGCACTTTGGCAAGCTAACGATAAATTTAGGCGACCACGGCGGCTATCCGCTGCTTCATAGGCTATACCGTGCGGCTAAATTCGCCCACAAAGGCGATATTTTTATCCTGCCTTTGGAGTATCGCTACAATATCGGCGACATACCGCCCGATACTTATTACTATGGGATTTTTTTCGAGCTACATCATTTTTACGACTATTTGCCGTTTTTAGAAAAGCTAAAAACTATCTCGCAAATCCCTCCGCAAGCCTTTATGAACGCCGTAACCAGAGACTATAGGGATAGGGCGGCGTTTAAGATAAATTTTAACAACTTTATCCATCGTTGGCCGCAAGCCGTGCACGATTTTTCGCCCAATTTTAAAAACGGCGAACGCGGAGATTATCAATACGTCGGCAAAGTAGACGAAGCAAGAGACACCCAGATGCCCTGCCAGCAGTATATATTTTTCACCGATTTTTCGGGTAGCAAGATCGGTATAAACGATATTTTTAGACGAAATTTAAAATTTATGAAAAAGCTGGAGCAAGAAAAAGGGATTAAATTTATCTTTACATATCCGGCCGTCGCGGGCGATGACTGCTACGATCTAAACGACCCGCACGCTGCGGATAATCAAAAATTTTTAAAAGACGTAAAAAAGCTCATCGAAGATAACGGTTTTGAGATGATAGGGGATTATAAAGATAGCTATTTTCCGCGTAAATTTCTGCACGACACGTGGTTTCATCTAGTGCCCGAGGCCAGAGATATGCGCACGCAAAAGCTAATCGAAAATCTCGAAAAGTCAAAATACGCAAAAGAATTGCACGCAAAATAAATATCGGTTTGCGATTTTAAATCGCTAAATTTATACGAGGAACAAGGCGAGCTTTGGATTTTGGGCTAAATTTGCTTTACGAAATTCGCGCGTTAAATTAAGCAAACGCGAAAATTTAAATTTGAGCACAGATATCCTTTGCGCTCGCGTAAAAATAAAATCTCGCTATGCGCTTGATTTTATCAATCTTATGCCGTGTGTAAATTTGGTTTTAGACCGCGGATTTTGCGCTGATAGCGCTCGTATTTATCAAGGATTAAAGCTAAAGCCGCGACTTTAGACGCGCTAAGAGCGGTTTAAATATCGTTTCCTTTTGATGATTTTTACGAGATTGCGCTCTGGCTAGACTAAATTTTACTTTACTTTAATTTTTATATTATAAAATTATTAAAAGTAACCGAAAGCGACCGCTTGCAAGGAAATTTACGTCTAAGGATATGAGCCGTATCGGCAAATAAAAGCCGTCCGGCGACTGGGTAATCTAGCTTTTGCCTAACGTACGTAAATTTAGCATTTGCGGGCTTTTTCGCTCATAGATTTAGCGCAAAGTCGGGCAAATGGGCTAGGCGTAATTAAACGGCTAATTTAGGTTCTAGCGCAAGAAAATGCGATAATTTTAACTTCGGTTCGTCTTAGCGCCGTTGATTTAGGGTTAAATTTAGAGCTAAATTCGCGGAGGATAAATTTAGCCTTTTGCGCTGCGAGGACGGCTTTAGTGCCCGGCGCCTAGTTTGCTTGATTTTGCTTTAAGGGCTATGCTTAAATTTGACCGTATTAGCGCCGAGTCGTAAATTTAGCGCTGCGATAAATTTAAAAATCAAAAAAGGATCAAAAATGCTAACCAACCCCGTCGTGATCAGTATCCTCGTGATGACCGTGCTTTGTTTGCTAAGGTTTAACATCCTGCTTTCTATCCTCGTCTCCGCCCTAGTCGCGGGTCTCATCTATCACGGTGGATTTGAGGGCGTAGGGGCCTTTTTTGACGCGCTAACGGCTACCACATCGACGCTGATAACGGGCATGAAAGGCAATCTAGAAACCTCGCTCAGCTACATCCTGCTCGGCGCGCTCGCGGCCGCGATAGCCAACACGAACCTAACCGCGATCCTTATAAACGCCGTTAGCAAGGCTCTAGCAAAAACCAGCACATATTTCGCGCTTATCATCGCCGCGATCGCGTGCTTTTCGCAAAATTTGATTCCCGTGCATATCGCTTTCATCCCGATTCTCATCCCGCCGCTTTTGCCGCTGATGAACCGCCTAGGCATCGACCGCCGAGCCGTGGCGTGCGCTCTTACTTTCGGTCTAAAGGCGCCGTATGTTAGCCTTAGTGTCGGTTTTGGCCTTATCTTTCACGGTATCATACAAAAAGAGCTAGCAAACAACGGCGTAACGGTGAAGATGAGCCAGATCTCGGACGTGATGTGGATAGGCGGAGCCTCGATGCTAGTCGGACTCTTTTTGGCGATTTTCGTCTTTTACCGCAAAAGACGCGACTACGCGCACACTAAATTTGAAACGAGCGAGGAGCAAGAGGCGCAGATAGCCGCAAGCCTAGAAATGACTAAAAAAGAGTGGGCGGTGCTAGGCGGCGCGGTAGTAGCCTTTGGAGTGCAAATTTATACAGAGAGTATGCCTCTTGGCGCGCTTCTTGGGCTTTTAGTCATGATAGTTTTGGGCGGTATCGAGTACCGTAAAATCGACAAAATCATGGACGGCGGCCTAGCAATGATGGGCTTTATCGCATTTATCATGCTCGTTGCCGCAGGCTTTGGCTCGGTTT
>CAUQMF010000049.1:0-13889 GCA_963518965.1 uncultured Campylobacter sp. | reverse complement strand
TCGCTTTTGTCCTGGTCGTTGGTTTTGTTGGATAGAAAATATGCAGTATCTACGCTATCGATAAAGGCTGTCGCGCCTTTATAAGCCTCGTTGTTCTCATCGGGATTTTTGCTTTGCTTGGGTTGGTGGTGCAAAAATATTACGGTAGCCCCATTGTCTCTAAAAGCCTTTAGGCTGTTGAGGTAGGGCATTACTACGCTGTCGCTTCCTAAGTCGCCTCTAATGAAGTCTCTTATGCTATCAATGATAACTAGCGTTCCTTTTAGTTCATTTGGTGCAAGGTTCTCGGCTAGGTCGCTTAATACGCTGTATCGGTCTATCGACTGCCCCTCGCTGTTTTGTTTAAAGAGCGGGTAGTATTCTATCTTTGAATATGTTTTTAGTATTTCATCGACACGCCTGCGTTTTAGCGTGGTGTAGCCGTTGTCGCCGTCTAAATAGATAAGTCTGTTTATCTTTTGTGCGTCTAAGAGCCACACGCCTAAAACTAGAGCCAAAAAACTCTTACCGCTTCCGCCGGTAGCGTATATCGTCGTTATGCTTTGTTCCATTAAAAAATCGTCTATGAGCCAAACGGGGTTAAAGTTCGCTATCTCATCGGGATAAATCCTAAATTCCGATAAAGAGTTAAAATTTAGCTTTATTTTGCCTTTCTTTTTGACCTCATCGTTTATTCTTGTATCCGGCTTTGTCGGAGTATTCTCGCATACCGGCTGCGCTTTTGGTGCATTGATAAAGTCGTCATCTGAAAAATTTAATAATCCGCCGTTCATTTTTAAACCCTCTCTTGTCTTGCTTTGATTTCGGTTTGCAACGCTTTTAAAAGCTCTTTGTGGTTATACTTGCCTGAGAGCTCCGCGATTAAATCCCTTAGATCATACCCTTTGGGCTTATCTTTAAACCTGACCTGATAAAGATCGCCCCCTATGACCGGATAAAGAGCGTTAAAGCCGTTTTGACTAGGCTCATCATTATCTACGAAGCAAATTACGCGCTTGCCTTTCAACCCCTCTAATATTTCGTCTTTTAAAGTGCTGTATTCAAATTTGGATATTTCGCCCGCATTTTGAAAACAAACGTAAGAGGCTTTTAGTATCTCAAATAGTCCGACCTCGCCTATACCCTCGGCTATGAATACCACGTCATCGGACTTATTAAAGCGATGAGGTATGAAGCCATTATTTGACCATTTGGCTCTTATCCACTTTTTGCCCTCGACAATATTACCGGCTTCGTCTCTTAGTCGTCTTGTGGCTATGGCTTGCGTTTTATCGCCGCTTTTTAAAATGATCGCCAGGCTTTGGTGTTTCGTGTTATAGCCTAGACATTCAATATCTCTTAGCTTCGCGTTGCACGCTCTTAGAAAATTGCACGGATAAAGATCATAAAGCTCGTCGGTTTGTTCCTGCGTGCATAAACTAACCCTCGTATAGGCATTTAAATACGCCTCTCTTAGCTTTACGGCATATTGATTAAGGTCTATGCTATCCTTCGCCTCGCTCGCTTCTTGGTAGCCCTCGCACGGCGCTAAATCCGGCTTACTCAAAGCTACGTTTTTAAAATCCTCGATTGATTTCATTTCTCAGCCTTTAGTCTTTTGTAAAGCGGTTCGTAATGAGCTCCCAAAAAATTATTTAGCATTGTTTGCGCTAGCTTCAAATTTCCGGTTAATAGCTCTCTGTTGCTCTCTATGTTTTTTAGTTCGTCTTGCGTCAATGGTTGGTAGCCGCTCACGCCTTTTAGCCGGCTATTTTCATCTATGGTCGCGTCGGTTACCATATCCACTAAGTGCTTTTGAGTTTCCAGCTCTTGCAAGAATTCAATACTTTTGAAAATGAAATCTCTAAATATGCCCTCTTTGTCATTTGCAAAAATAATTTTTGCCGTCTCTTTGGCTTTGGCTACGTCTATTTTTACAAGCTCGGTTAATCCGTATTCATTAACTCCGGTATCTATTATCTTTTGTATCTCTTTCGTCATCACTCCACCCCTAAAGCATATTTGACTATTTGTAGGGCCTCTGCTTTCGAGTAGCCTACAATCTCGTTTAAAAAGGCGAATACGTCGCCGCCGAATGTTCCGCCAAAGTCTTTTATGTAGCCGTCTTTATCTATCGACGCGCTAGGCGTTCTCTCGTCTCTAATCTTAAATTTGTAAGCTCTATCTATGCTGTAACCGCAATTTATGATTATGCTTGCTACGGTGTCGCGGTTTAGATAGGGCTTTAGCTCCTCATATTTTGACATCTTGCACCTCATCGACATACTCGGCTATCGCTTCGGCTACTTTGTAGGCGTTTAAATACGCCTGCGCCTTTTTGCGATCTTTGATAAACCTCATCTTGCAATTAGTGCCGTTGGCTCTTTTGTGCGGTCTGCTATCGCTTATGCCTAGCTTCTCGAGTTCTACGAAGTATTGATTAGAGTTGCTTATATGAGCTACGTCTGAGGCTGTTACCTCGCCCCGGTCCAGCATTATCCTTATTAGGATTTGTTTATTTGTGCGTGCCTGTCTCATTGTCTCGCTCCGCATTCTTGCCGTTAAAGAATTGATCGCACTCTAAAGCATCAAATAGGGTTACTCTCTCACCCACCTTTACAGGCTTTAGGTATCCTTTTTTAGTGTAATTCCAGATCGTACTTTGGCTTACCCCGTAAATCTTTGCTACCTCATACGCTCTTAGCTTTTTTCTTTCGTGTGTAGTTTGTTGCATTGTATTGACCTTTATTTGTTTTTATTCAAGCTTGATGAGGGGTATTGTAGGGGTTTTAAAAATACTAAACAACGAAAAATATTTTTAGTCGTATGTGTAAAAAATGATTATTTGGGTGTAAATTTAAAGATTTTTAATATGGGCTAAAAGAGTAAAAGCCCTAAAAATAGGGCATTGATAATGGCTAAAAATATTTTTAGTCGTCTTGGGCGTCTTTGTCTTTCGGGTAAAAATATTTGTAAATTTTATTCGCCAAAATCGCTTTATTAAAAAAGTCGTATGCATCAATCTCATAAAACTTAACTAATTCAAGCATTGAGTTTTTGAAGTTGTCTTTTATTGCTTGCTTATTCGTATGCATATCATATTCTTGTTTTAGCTTCTTAAAATCTTTAAAGTACAGTTCTGTCCAATTCTTAAAGGCTGAAAAGCTACTGTTTATTTCTTGTTCAAAAGGGGATAACTCAGAATCTTGGTCATAATACGAGCTAGTATTTATGTGTATGTGGAATTTGTCCTGTATGGTTTTGTCATCGTCTGGATAAAAATAAAAGGCGTGTTCTAAATATTCCAATGCTTCTAAATAATTCTCGTATCTTGTTACTAAAATATCTTTTTTAACAGCTCTAGCGTCTATTATTCGTTTAAAAAATGTAGTAAAATTTAGTAATGCTTGGTGCTTTGTTTCCTCGTCGTTAAAAAATTTAAAAAGTGGCGCAAAATCCTCTGGCAATAATTTTCCAGCCTCTCCACTTCTGGCTTTTTCAATCATTGCCGTAAATTCGCCGTCATAATCAATGGCGTTATTCCCCAATAAATACACCCTTATATCTGATATTACTGCCTCGGCTTGACTTGATACTTGAATCTCTTTGTTGTCCTGTTCTTCTTGATTGTATGCCATTGATACTGCCTTTCATCTCTCAAATTTAGTATAAATCCGCTCCACCACTCGAAAAGCCCTCTAAGCTCGTTTAAAAAGGTTGCTTTTTCGCTGTATGATAACTCTACCCTGTCGCCGTGCAGGTGGTCTAGTGCCTTATTGATCGCTTCCGTGCTGGTGTTGTGTTGCTCTCGGTAGTTGTAAACGGCTGTTTTGAATATGCCTCTAAAGCTATGAGCCGTTATTATCCGCCCGGTATCTCTATCGTAAAATCCAAACTCTTTAATGGTTTTTGTAGGTGTATCTTTGTGGATCGGATTTTTGTAGCTCGTATTCATAAAAACATACGGGTAGGCTTTAAATTCTCGCTCCTGCTCTCTTAGGATATTAATAACCTCATCGCTTAGAGGCAAGATAAAAGCCCCTAGCGATTTATTCTTATTCTTTTGTAGCTCTCTTGGTATTGTTAAAAGCTTCTTGTCAAAATCCACGTATTCCCACTTTAAAAGCGTAAGCGGTGCGACCCTCAAAGGAATATGCAGGGCGAATTTTAAAATATTGCGCGTGCTAAGAAAAAACGGATAATCGTAAATTTTATTGACAAATGCCCTTAAGTCCTCTATCTCGGTAAGCTTGCCGTAATGCTCCGCCTCTTTATTTATTATGATCGCCTTTGCTTGGATATTCGAGATGATATTAAAAGGCGTGTAGCCTTTTGTGGTGGCGTAATGAAATATGTTATTTAACAGCTGGTGCAGTATTTGCGCCGTTTGAGGCGTATCCTTGCCTATCTGCTCTAATATTTGTGCTATCTCGCCGTGATTTATGCTCTTAATAGCTCTATTGCCTATAAGGGGCATAATATGATTGTTTATGCGGTTTGCTTTGGTTTGTAGCGTTTTTGGCAGCACTCGCATTTTTTCAAGCTCCAGCCACTCGTTAAACACTTTGCTAAACGTCTGTTTGTGGTCGCTTTGTCTTTGCTCTCTTACCTGCTTTTTATGCTCTTTCGGGCTTATGCCTTGCGATATTAGGCTTTTGTATTCCGCTCTTAGCTCTCTTGCTCTTGCTAAGGTAATATCCGGATAAAGTCCAAAGCCTGCGCTACATTTTTTACCGCTTACCGGGTCTATGTAATAAAATACCCACCTTTTCACGCCTTTAGAGGTAATAAGTATCGCTAAGCCTCCGCCGTCGGTCAATGAGTAGTCTTTTTCTTTCTTGATTGCTTTGCGTATTTGCGTATCTTTTAAAATATCTATTGCCATTTTAGCCCCTAAAATACGATATTTAAAAGCGTTTTGGAACATTTAGTATTTTTAAAAAACGGCACATTTTGGAACATTGGGGATTTTTTGGCTCATAAAAACGCTCTCAATGTTCCGTGAGTGTTCCAAAAATCTTTGGATTGCATTATATTTCATTGTAGCTTATTGGATTATAAATAGCTTAGAAACGCCGTATTTTAGGGCTTTTTTCGGTGTTGTTTGGATTGTATTACAGGGGGTTAAATAATAGAATGGTGGTTAGAGGCAGAATCGAACTGCCGACACGCAGATTTTCAGTCTGCTGCTCTACCGACTGAGCTATCCAACCACGCCTTAAATAAAGAAATGTGATTTTAGCTATTTGATACTTAAATTTCGGTTAAAGACGCAAAATTCGGTGCATTTTTAAAATACAAAATTTATTTTTAAAGGCAGTCGCTCAAATTTGGCGGCTTTATGGCACAAATATCGCATCAAATTTGCAAATTTAAGATCGCTTTTTTAAATTCATTCCCGCGCTCTACGTAGCTGCTAAACTGATCTAGGCTCGCTGCAGCAGGGCTTAAAAGCGCTATTTCGTCCAAATTTTCATCATTTTCGCTAGCCTTAGCGGCTCCGTCAAATTTAAAGCGTTTATCTATCTCGCCGACTGCGACGTTTAAAAATTCGCATTTTACGGCCGGGATTTTAAACTCGCCCGCAAGATTCATCAGCTTGTCCGTATTTGAGCCGATAGCGTAGATTTGCGCCTTAGCGCCGCGCAAGGCTTCAAAAAGCGGCCGCATATCTACGCCCTTATCGTCGCCGCCTAAAATCAAATGCAAAAATTTATCCCCATATCGCTTGACGGCTTGGATGCTCGCGTCGATGTTGGTCGCCTTCGTGTCGTTGACCCACGTGCGTCCGCGTGCGTCGCGAAACTCCTCTAGCTTGTTGCCCTCGATGACAAAGTCGTTTAAAAGCTCCACATCGCACCTATCGAGCAAAATTTTCTGGATAGCAAGCGCCAAAAGAGCGTCCGTTAAAAACGGCGTTTTAAAGGCGATATCGTTTAAATTTACGCCGCAAAACTCGGCCAAATCCGCCTCGTTTTTGTAGCTTATAACTTTTGCCTTGGTAGGCGTATCGGCGTAAATTTTAGGCAGGATCGCGACCGCGTTTTCGCCCATCATGGCTAGCGGTTTTAGCTTGGCGCGCTCATACTCGGCAAAGTCGCCGTGCCAGCTGAGGTGATCAGGCGTGATAGGCAAAAGCGCGTAGATGCCGGGCGTTGCGGCGTTCGTGTAGTGCATCGTAAAGGAGCTGGTTTCAAGCACCCAAATTTTGGCGTTTGGGTCGAGGTCCGCGAGCGGAACCCCGACGTTGCCGCCCATTACCGAGCCGTAGCGCGCCAGCAGGTGCTGCGTCATCTTCGTCGTCGTAGTTTTGCCGTTCGTGCCGCTGATCCAGACGGTAAAGGGCATTTTAGCGCCGTAAATTTTGTAAAAATAGTCGTATTCGCTGATTAGATTTTGCGCCTTTTTAACTAGCTCGTGACCGGGTGGAAAGCCGGGGCTAGGGATCTCTAGGCCGCTTTTTTCAGGCATAAAGAGGTTTGGCGGTAGTAGGGCGTTGCCCCATTCGTCGCTTGAGATCTCGCTAAATTTATCGTCGTAGACGTCCCAGCCGCCCTCTTTGCCGAAGTTTTTTGCTATCGCGCGGGTCGTACCGCCGTAGCCAAATAGCGATTTTCTCATTTTTGCTCCTTTTTACGCCCTTTTGCCCCATAAAATTTGCGTTATTTCCTCTGCGTTCAGCTCGGTCATCACGCCGTTTCGTTTGTGTCTGGTAAAAAGTTTAAAATCATAAGTATCTTTAAAATTTAGCTTTAAAAACTCGGTAAAATATCCGCCTTCGCAAGCGAAATTCGGACGATCGTAAAACTCGTCCAAAAACTCGTCTTCGCTCTCTTGCGGCTCGAAACTCGTCATGCGCTCTATGATCTCGCGCAGCTCGTCCTTTGTGATGTCTGGCACAAGGCGAGGCTCCGGAAGCGCGATATCAAAGGCTAAATTTTCAGCCCCGTCGGCCTCCCACCACTCCCACAGGTCAAATTTGCTCATATCTTTGCCCGTGATCGCGTGCAGCTCGTTTTCCAGCTCGCGGTATTTCTCGCCGCTCTCGTCGCCGTGTTCGTCGCAGTAGTCCGTATAGGCTAAAATTTTCTCCAAAATCCCGTCGTATCTTTTTCTAGCCGTCTCGTAATCCGGCTCTATCTGCGCTCTCATCAATTTCTCCTTATTAAATTTATCTGATTTTTAGCGCAGTCAGCGCGATTAAATTCGCCAAAACGGCGATGAGCCAAAATCTCACGATGATCTTATTTTCCACCCAGCCTTTTATCTCAAAATGATGGTGTATAGGCGCCATGAGAAAAATTCTCTTTTTAAAAATTTTAAAGCTTCCGACCTGCAAAATCACGCTCAAGGTCTCCATCACGAACACGAAGCCGATGATGATGAGCAGGATCTCGTTTTTCGTCATCACGCCCATGAGTCCGATATATCCGCCTACGCTTAGACTCCCGCTATCGCCCATGAAAACCTCGGCCGGATGGCAGTTAAACCACAAAAATCCCATCAGAGAGCCGATCAGCGCAGCGGCCACGACGACCGTCTCGCCTACGCCCGCGATCTTGGGCAAAAGTAAATACGAGCTAAACACCGCGTGTCCGCAGATGTAGGCAAACACGCCAAGCGTCAGAAGCGAAAACACCGCAGGCACGGTAGCTAGCCCGTCTAGGCCGTCGGTTAGATTTACCGCATTTGAGGCTGCGACGATGACTAGCGTCCAAAAAGCCACCGCAAAAACACCTAGATCAAGCACGGGAAATTTGTAAAACGGTAGGTAAAATTTACTGCCCAGCTCGCCTTGCAAATACAGTATCGAAGAGACGGCCAGAGCGATCAAAATCTGCGCCGCAAGCTTGGCTCTAGGGCTTAGTCCGTCGTGGTTTTTGCCGCCTGAGATTTTGCGATAGTCGTCTTTAAACCCAAGCGCCGTAAAGCCTGCAAGGCAGATAAGTGAGGCGAAGACGAAAACATTATCAAGGCGCGCGCAGATCACGCTCGCAACAAGCGCCGCTCCGATAAAAACAAGCCCGCCCATCGTCGGCGTTTTTGCCTTTTTTTGGTGTGTTTGCGGAGCTAGCTCGTAGATGGGCTGGGCGGCGTTTTTGGCCTTTGCCCACGCGATAAATTTAGGCAACGCCCAAACGGTCAAACAAAATGCGATGAAAAATGAAAAACCCGCGCGAACGGTGATGTATTGAAAGATATTAAAATTTAACAATTCATAAATATAGTAAAACATAAAAGCCTTTATTTTAAAAAAGGCTAATTTTAGTATAATGCCGTTAAAAAATATCTAAATTTAAGGCGAAAATTTAAAAATGGCGCAAAAAACTATTTTGGTGATCACAGACGGTATCGGATATAACGAGAGTAGCGAATTTAACGCATTTGCGGCGGCAAAAAAGCCGACATACGACTGGCTGTTTAAAAACGTGCCAAATACGCTCATAAAAACCTCGGGCCTGGCAGTGGGCCTACCTGACGGACAGATGGGAAACAGCGAGGTCGGACACATGTGTATCGGCAGCGGGCGGGTTTTGTATCAAAATTTGGTAAAAATTTCGCTCGGTTTTGAAAACGGTTCGCTAGCTAAAAGCGAAAAGCTTTTAAATCTGTTTAAAACCTGCAAACGCGTCCACATCGTCGGACTTTACTCAGATGGCGGCGTGCACTCGCACATGAGCCACTTTGACGCGATGTGCTCTCTTGCGGTCGCAAACGGTTGCGAAGTATGCGCCCACGCGATAACCGACGGTCGCGACGTAGGCCCGAAAAGCGGGCTAGCGTTCATAAAATCGCTGCAAGAAAAGGCGCAAAATGTGGGCTTTAGGCTGGCTAGCGTTAGCGGTAGATTTTACGCGATGGACCGCGACAAGCGCTGGGAGCGCGTAAAAACGGCCTACGACGCGATGACGCGCGGAGAAAACGAGCAAACTATCTCGCCGCTAGAATACGTCATGCAAAGCTACGAGGCGGGCGTGACGGACGAGTTTATCGTGCCGGCTAGCTTTGGCGGATTTGAGGGGATAGGCGAAAACGACGGCGTGATATTTATAAACTTTAGAAACGACCGCGTACGCGAGATCGCGGCGGCTTTGGGCGATGAAAATTTTAGCGAATTCGCGCGCCCGTTCGTCGTCAAAAATCTACTCACGATGACCGAATACGACGCAAATTTCGCCTTTCCCGTGCTATTTGAAAACGAAAAGCTAAAAAATACCCTCGCCGAGGTCGTCGCAAACGCGGGCCTAACGCAGCTGCACACGGCCGAGACCGAGAAGTACGCGCATGTGACCTTTTTCTTTAACGGCGGCGTCGAGGAGCTCGCCCAAAACGAGACGCGCGTGCTGGTGCCAAGCCCCAAAGTAAAAACCTACGACGAAAAGCCCGAAATGAGCGCTCAGGCCGTATGCGAAGCGGTGCTAAAAGGCATGGAGGACGGACAAGACTTTATCGTGGTAAATTTCGCAAACGGCGATATGGTAGGGCATACGGGCGAATTTGACGCGGCGGTAAAGGCGGTCGAGGCCGTGGATGCGGCGCTGGGACGCATCGTAGCGAAGGCAAAAGAGAAAAACTACTCGCTAGTCATCACGAGCGACCACGGCAACTGCGAGCAGATGAAGGACGCGCAGGGTAATCTACTAACCAACCACACGACTTTTGACGTATTTTGCTTCGTGATGGGCGAGGGCGTAAAGGCGGTAAAAGCGGGCGGTCTAAATAATATCGCCGCGAGCGTTTTGGCGCTGATGGGCATCGAAAAACCCGCCGAGATGGACGAGGCGCTGTTTTAATACTATATAAATTTTAGGTAAAAGGCTTTTTAGCTTTCGTCTGATAAAATGCGGGTCAAATTTGAAATCAAGGAGAAAAAATGAAATTTAGCGGAAAAAACGTGCTAATCACCGGCGCAAGCCGCGGTATCGGCGCGCAGATAGCCAAAACTCTAGCGCAAATGGGACTAAAAGTCTGGATAAACTACCGTTCAAAGCCCGAAATCGCCGATGCGTTGCAAGCTGAGATCGTGGCGAACGGCGGACAGGCTGCGGTAGTTAAATTCGACGCGACGGACGAGGATGAGTTTGTAAAAGCGATAAATTTGATCGCGGATGCCGACGGCGAGCTGTGCTACCTCGTAAATAACGCCGGTATAACAAACGACAAGCTCGCGCTTCGCATGAAAACGGAGGATTTTACTAGCGTGATAAACGCAAATTTAACCTCGGCCTTTATCGGATGCCGCGAGGCGCTAAAAGTAATGAGCAAAAAACGCTTCGGCGCCGTCGTAAACGTAGCCTCTATCGTAGGCGAGATGGGCAATGCGGGGCAAGCCAACTACGCTGCTAGCAAGGGCGGAATGATCGCGATGAACAAAAGTTTCGCCAAAGAGGGCGCGGCGAGAAATATCCGCTTTAACTGCGTGACGCCGGGCTTTATCGAGACAGATATGACGAGCGAGCTAAGCGATGAGATCAAAAAAACTTACAGCGATAACATCCCACTAAAGCGATTCGGAAGCGCTAGCGAAGTGGCCGAAGCCGTGGCGTTTTTGCTAAGCGATCACGCTAGCTACGTCACGGGCGAGACGCTAAAAATCAACGGCGGACTATATATGTAAACGCGTAAATTTTGCGTTTTTGCGAAATTTTAAGCTAAAATATACTAAAATCACGAAATTTTTAATTTTTAGGAGAAGAAAATGGCAGTATTTGATGACGTAAGAGACGTAGTGGTTGAGCAACTAAGCGTGGCTCCTGATGCGGTAAAGCTTGATTCTAAGATTATCGAAGATTTGGGCGCAGACTCGCTTGACGTAGTTGAGCTGGTTATGGCGCTTGAGGAGAAATTTGAAGTAGAGATACCTGATAGCGACGCCGAGAAACTAATCACTATAAACGACGTCGTAACCTACATCGAGAACCTAAATAAATAAGTTTTTGCAAGGAGTAACCTTGAAAAGAGTCGTAGTAACCGGCATTGGGATGATTAACGCTTTGGGGCTTGATAAAGATAGCTCGTTTAAGGCTATCTGCGAAGGTAAAACCGGCGTAAAAAAGATAACCTCTTTTGACGCGAGTGATTTTCCCGTTCAGATCGCTGCCGAGATTACGGACTTTGACCCGCTTACGGTACTGGACGCAAAGGAAGTCAAAAAGGTCGATAGATTTATCCAGCTTGGACTAAAGGCAGCTAAAGAAGCCATGACTGATGCGAATTTCTGCGAATTTGACGCTGAGAATTTCGGCGTTAGCTCGGCTGCGGGCATAGGCGGTTTGCCTAATATCGAAAAAAATTCCAACACCTTGCTCGAAAAAGGTTCAAGACGAATTTCTCCGTTTTTTATACCTTCTGCTCTAGTAAATATGCTAGGCGGTATAGTTTCGATAGAGCACGGCTTAAAAGGACCCAATATCTCTAGCGTAACGGCATGTGCGGCGTCTACTCACGCCATAATCGAAGCAGCTAAGACTATAATGATCGGCGAGGCGCAAAAAATGCTAGTAGTAGGCTCCGAGTCTACGGTTTGCGGAGTAGGAATAGGTGGATTTGCTGCTATGAAGGCTCTTTCTACTAGAAACGATGATCCACAGCGCGCATCTCGTCCGTTCGATAAGGATAGAGACGGCTTCGTCATGGGTGAAGGAGCCGGCGCGCTCGTGCTCGAAGAATATGAGAGCGCAAAGGCTAGAGGGGCTAAAATTTATGCCGAGATAGTAGGGTTTGGCGAGAGCGGCGATGCATATCATATTACTTCGCCTTCGCTTGAAGGGCCGTTATCTGCTATGAAAAAAGCCCTTAAAATGGCCGGAAATTTAAAAATCGACTATATAAATGCACACGGCACATCAACTCCGACGAACGATAGAAATGAAACGGCCGCCCTTAAGGCTCTTTTCGGAGATAGTGTACCGTCAGTTAGCTCGACCAAGGGGCAAACCGGGCACTGTTTAGGCGCAGCCGGCGCGATAGAAGCGGTTATATCTATAATGGCGATGCAAGAGGGCCTCATGCCTCCTACCATAAACTACGAGACTAGAGATGAAGAATGCGACTTGGACTACGTGCCAAATATAGCTAGAAAAGCCGAGCTAAATGCCGTTATGAGTAACTCTTTCGGTTTTGGCGGCACAAACGGCTCTATCGTATTTAAGAAGATATAATGGCAAGTTATCTAGACTTTGAGCAAAGTATCAAGCAAATAGACGACGACATTGCAAATGCAAGAATTCGCGGCGATGAGCATGCGGTAGAAATTCTAAATAAAAATCTAGAAAAAGAAACTGCTAAAATTTACAAAAACCTTAACGAGTTTCAGCGCCTTGCTTTAGCTCGTCACCCGGATCGCCCTTATGCTATTGATTACATCAAAGGCATGATGAGGGATTACTACGAGCTGCACGGCGATAGAGCGTATCGCGACGACGCGGCAATAGTTTGTTTTATCGGTTATATAGGCTCTAGGAAAGTTGTCGTAATAGGCGAGCAAAAGGGTCGAGGAACCAAAAATAAACTAAAAAGAAATTTCGGCATGCCTCATCCCGAGGGTTACCGCAAAGCTTTACGAATAGCTAAAATGGCTGAAAAATTTTGGCTTCCGATACTATTTTTGATAGATACTCCGGGTGCGTATCCGGGCGTTGCCGCTGAAGAGCGCGGTCAAAGTGAGGCAATAGCTAGAAATTTATTTGAATTTGCAAATTTAAAAACGCCGATGATAGCCGTCGTTATAGGCGAAGGCGGAAGCGGCGGGGCTCTAGCTATAGGCGTAGCCGACAAACTTGCTATGATGAGAAATTCGGTTTTTTCGGTCATCTCTCCAGAGGGCTGTGCAGCGATACTTTGGAATGATCCTTTAAAGCAAGAACAGGCTACCAAAGCCCTAAAGATAACCGCTGACGACTTAAAAAATTTAAATTTGATAGACGATGTTATAGAAGAGCCGGTAAACGGTGCGCATCGAGATAAAGAAGCTGCCGTTAAGGCTCTTGCGAGCTATTTTATAACCGAGCTAGAAAAGCTTGAAAAGCTAAAAGTAGATCAGCTTTTAAATGCTAGAATTAGTAAAATCTTGGCCGTCGGTGCGTTTGAAGAAGGAAAATAATTAACTATTCCAAGGATTTTGGAATATGGGAATATTGTTAAAGTCCTACCTTGCATAGCTCTTATTGATGCTTTAAATTTGTATTATTGATTTATAGGGAACTTGTCTTAATTCCAGATTTGGTAGTTGCCGCTAGCGGGTTATTGCGTCGATAATACCGTCTTAGTTAAGCCACTTTTTCACTATAAAAAAAGCGATATCAAAATAACTAAACAAGAGAATCAATTAACAAATTCGTATTATCCATACTTGCATGCGCATCTATGCTATTTGCTGATATAAATTTAAGGCTCTCTTTAACTTAAATTCACGCAAAATTGCAGTAAGTTACTATGATGGCTATATTCTTATAAGTATCAAGCATGGCGAAGTTAAAGAATAAGCATATGTCCGTTTAGGAATTTCTAAAGGCAAATTTAGAAAAATTCTAAAGCGCTTCACAGAGAATATAAGCCTTGAAAAAAGTAGAATCTGCTAATGTCTTAGAAAAAACGATCTTGTGCCTAGCCTAGCTTCGTTTGCTGCTAACGGGGTGTATTTTTTAGGAATAACTAAAAATATTAGAAATTTAAGGGCTAGCGAGCGCGAGGTCTTGAAAAGTAATGAAGTTAAACGCCTAAGTTTTTAGGCGAGATTTTAGCTCTGCCTATAAGCTTAGCTTTAAATTAGATGAAAGATGCTTTGGAGCCAAGAGAGCGGAGCAAGAGGTAGAGGGGGCAAGAGAAGGCAGCAGGTGCTTTTAACTTTATTTTTTCGTTACCGTTTCTTAAAAAGCTACAAGCGTAGCGAAGTGGAGTAGAGCAAAGCT
>CAUQMF010000048.1:0-14292 GCA_963518965.1 uncultured Campylobacter sp. | reverse complement strand
TCGTCCTCTCCTACAATAGCTCCATCGCCGATGCTAAAAAATCGGTCGTAAATATCTCCACTACAAAAACGCTAAACGGCGCGGGAGCCGATATGGGCGATATGTTTAACGATCCCTTTTTTAAAGATTTCTTCGGCTTTCAGTTTAATATCCCTCAAGAAAAGCAAAAAAGCAGTTCTTTGGGATCGGGCGTCATCATCTCCTCCGACGGCTACATCGTAACCAACAACCACGTGGTAGAAGATAGCGACGAGATCGTAGTCACGCTGCTAGATAGCGACAAAGAGTACAAAGCTAAAATCATCGGCACCGATCCAAAAACCGACCTAGCTATCATCAAAATCGACGCTAAAGAGCTAAAAGCCATACCTTTTTCCGACTCGGCTAAGCTAATGGAAGGAGATATAGTTTTTGCCATCGGAAATCCTTTCGGCGTGGGCGGCAGTATCACTCAAGGCATAGTCTCAGGTCTAAATAAAGACAACATCGGCCTTAATCAATACGAAAATTTCATCCAAACCGACGCTTCGATAAATCCGGGCAACTCAGGCGGCGCGCTAGTCGATAGCCGCGGCTATCTAGTGGGCATAAACTCGGCTATCCTTAGCCGCAGCGGCGGAAACAACGGCATCGGCTTTGCCATCCCGTCAAATATGACCAAAGATATCGCCAAAAAACTCATCGAAGACGGCAAGATCGAGCGCGGATATATCGGCGTGATGATAGCAAATCTCAACGAGCAGCAAAAAGAGATCTACAAAAATAAAGAAGGCGCGCTAATTAGCAGCGTAGAAAAAGGATTGCCGGCCGATATCGCGGGCATTAAACGAGGCGATCTGGTCGTAAAAATCGACGATAAAGATATCAAAAACGCAAACGACCTAAAAAATCTCATCGGCTCGCTAGCTCCAAACAAAGAGATCACGCTAACCTACGAGCGGTCGGGCAAACTAGAGACCGCTAAGATAAAACTAGCTAACGCCAACGCCCAGTCAAGCGGCGGCAAAGCGACCAAGGGCGACTCGGCGATAGACGGCCTTAGCGTAACGTCGATCGATGATAACGCGAGGTTTAAGTATAGACTAGCCTCAGACGTCGCAGGCGTGCTCGTTACAGACGTAAAATCAGGCTCAAACGCCGAAAAATTCGGCTTTGAAAAAGGCGATATCATCATCCAAGTCGCCGAGGAAAATATCAAAAATTTAGACGACTTTAACAAAGCCGTAGCAAACGCCAAAGGCAAAAAAACCCTCGTTTGGGTCAATCGCGGCGGACTTTTCCAAGGTCTTGTTATCAAATAATCTAAAACTAAGGCGCGGTAAAATGCGCCTTTTTCTAAATTTATCCTTTTTCTCGCCGGCTTGCCTCTATAAAGCAAGCCTAAATTTACCCTATTTTATCGTAGCGCCCGGTTTACGCCTTTGCTTAATTTAAAATCCCAGCCCGCAGTCTAAATTTACCACTTTAAAACCTAGCACTCGTTTGCCGTCTAAAAAACAAATCGCATTTTAATTTACTCTGCAGGGTTTATTTGATTTTAGCCGCCGCCAAGTTTGCCAAGATGCCTGCTTTTAAGCAAATTTGGGCTAAATTTCAAAATCTATATAAAAAGGATAAAGCATGAACGAAAACCAAATCTGGCTGGTTGGCAAAATAAAAAACGAGATAAATCTAACGATAAAAAACGGGCTAAAAGAGCGCTACAAAGGCGAAGCGCCCTACTCGCGGTGCCGCGTGCAAGAAGGTTATCACGATACTTTTACCCTAGAGTGCGGCAGATGCGGTTTTAGCATGTCTTATAGCGACTCGTATTATGAGGCGGGCGAGCTTAGCGAGGATGAGCTAAAAGATACTTTGCCGCTCATCGTAAAGGGCGTAGAGGAGGAATTTTTAGACGAAAAGAACCTGCCGTTTTTTACGTATAAGCTAAATTTGTCGGTCAAATTTGAAAGCGAGGACTCGCCGCATAAATTTTACTTTGAAAACGCGGCTAGAAAGGCTGAACTAAAGCGCAGGCTAGAAGGCTATATGGACGAAGTCATTACTAGGCGCAAGGCAAAGGTCAAGGATGAACGCGAGCTTTACGTATTTATGGGGCACGTTTTTGATCTGCCTCTTATGGGTTATGACGAATTTGGGCTTATAGAGCTGATAGAAAAGTTTGAGCTAGCCGTGCGGGACTCTAAAAGCAAACATCTAACCGATGAGTTTAAAGAGGCGCTTACTTGCTATCTGCAAGATTGGCGAGACGATAAGTTTATGCCTAAATTTTACGATATTTGCGGCGATGATTGGGAGAGGACTTATGAGCTTAAAAAGGACTTTAAACCCCAAAACGTAAGCGCCGACGAGCTTGCGCTTTTCGTGCGAGCGGCATTTTGGCGGATCAAATTTAAAAGCTTTAGCTGGGACGTAAAATCCGCGCGCAAAGACCTCGAAAGCGCGGCTCTGATTTTCGGCTCGGCGCAGGCGCAAAAGTATTTAGACTGCGGCACCGGCGAGCTAGACGAAAGCCTAACGAGATTTAAGGACGCGGACGTAGAGTGCGCCGCAAACGATGTTTTTGCGCAAATTAGCGTAAAAATCAAAAACGAAACGCCTCAGGCTTACAAAAAGGCGCTAATATTTATCGTAAATCTGCTGCGCGCGGGCTTTGCGGCTAGCTACGCCGTTAAATTTAGCTCCAAAGCGGATAAAATTTATCTACCGGTAAAAGGGCTTGAAAAGACGCAGACGCACCGATTTTTCGCTACCGCGCTAGCGCATGAGGTAGACTTGGAGCTTGAGCTTTACGCCAAAGAAGCTCTAAGGCATGAATACGAATTTTACGCCGATATAAACGACGAAAAGTGCCTAATGACGGGCAGTTACGCGGTATTTGGCCTTGCGCTAAAAAGCGAGAAATATTTCGCGCTAGCTAAGCGGTATTTTAAAAACGTAGACGACGAACATCAAAGCGCGCATATAAAATTTATCGA
Organism: uncultured Campylobacter sp.; assembly: GCA_963518965.1. GTDB lineage: Bacteria > Campylobacterota > Campylobacteria > Campylobacterales > Campylobacteraceae > Campylobacter_A. Next base: position 11,314 of record CAUQMF010000048.1, on the reverse strand, counting down.
GACTTTTATCGATAGATACGGCGTTAGCGCGCAGAGCTTGGACGTATTGGTCGATGCCTTCTCATCGTATCAGGAGGATAAAATTTATAAAAATTTACGTGCGCTAATGGACGAACCTGCTAACAAAGCCCTATTTTTGCGCGCTCTTGAGAACCTAAAAGGTTATAAAAAGGAAAATGCGGCGTATGCGGCCTGGGGGCGGGGCTGGGAGAAGGAAATTTCTGGTTGATTGCGATTTTATAGGCTTGTCTCTTGCGCATATTGACTTTTTACGCTCAAATTTGGAGCCAATTTTACTAAATTTGACGAACCGAGACCCAAGTCTTGAAAGCGCCAAATTTGAGTGAGTTAAATTTGACGCTATTTTTTATGTTAAGAAGGAAGGAATTTGAACTACGCTCTGCTTGCAGCTAGGGGCGAAGCGAAGCAAAAATCATTTAAAGGCGCACAAGAAACTAGCCGCTACCGCCATTAAAAATTTAGCCAAAACTCGTTATAATTACCGCAAAAAAGGATACGTGATGATAAAAATTTTGATGATAGAAGACGATTTAGAGCTGGCGGAAATTTTGACCGAGTTTTTAGCTAAAAGCGATATGGACGTAAAGACGGCGGAGGAGCCGTATATCGGCCTTTCGACGCTAAACGTAGAAAAATTCGACCTAGTGATCTTAGATCTCACGCTGCCGGGACTTGACGGCCTAGAAGTATGCAAAGAGATCCGCAAGCGCCACGACGTGCCCATCATCATCTCAAGTGCGCGCCACGACATCACGGACAAAGTAAACGCCCTAGATAACGGCGCGGACGATTATCTACCAAAGCCTTACGACCCGCAGGAGCTGCTAGCTCGTATCAAAAGCCACCTGCGCCGCCAAAGCACTGTAGCGGGCGCAAATTTAAGCGGTACAAAAGAGCCTGCGCGCGAGAAAGATATCGCCATAGACGACTTTAAACACGTCATCACGCTAAAAGGCGAGCCGTTAAATTTGACCGCGGCGGAGTACGACATCCTAAAATACATGCTACAAAAAGAAGGCGGCGCGATCACTCGCGAGGAGTTCATCTACAACTGCGCAAGCATCAGCGAGGACTCGACGAACAAGAGCATCGACGTCATCATCGGCCGCATCAGAGGCAAGCTAGGCGACGACCCCAAAGAGCCAAGATACATCCACGCTATCCGCGGTATCGGCTATAAACTGATGCAGTAAAATTGACGTAAAGCCCGCAAATGAAACGCTCATCGGTTTTTTACACTATCACTTTTATCTTTGCTTTGGCGCTAACAAGCATATTTCTCGCGTTTTTGTGGCTGATGGACTACGACAAGCAAAACTACGCGCGCGAGCTAAACGCCAAGTACTCCACGATCGCTAGAAATCAGCTCTTTTTGATGAGCGGTATCATAAACGAAAAAGAATACGAGCGTCAAACGGGCGACTTTAAGATGCCTGAGATCACGAACGAACAGCAAAAAGAGGAGATCCTGGCAAACGCAACCGTGCTTGAGGAGATCTCCGCAGATATCGGTTCCAGTGCTATCATGATCTATCAAAATCACCACTATCTAAAAGTCCAGCACGTCGATAAAGTCCTGCTTTTAAAGGATAACGACTACCAGCCATACCGCTACGACATTATCAAGATCATCTTTTCGCTAGTCGCGATCATACTTTTGGCCGCTTACGTTTTTGTTATCAGGAAGCTAAAACCGCTAAGAAAGCTAAAGCGCCAGATAGCTAAATTTGCCGCGGGTGAGATCGACGAAGTACAAAACGTCAGCAGCGGAAACGACGAAATTTCAGAGGTCGCGGAGGCATTTTACGACGCTGTGTCCCAGATCAAAAACTTAAACGCGTCGCGCAAGCTGTTTTTAAGAAATATAATGCACGAGCTAAAAACGCCAATTACCAAAGGCCGTCTCGCTGCCGAAATGATCGAAAAAAGCAAAAACCAAGAGCGACTCGTGTCGGTGTTTATAAAACTCGAAAATCTCATAAACGAATTTGCCGCCGTCGAGCAAGTCACCTCAAACATCGCGCTAAATAATACTAAAATTTGCCGTATCGACGACGTCATCGACGAGGCTCTGGATATCGCGATGGTTGATCCCGGTCAGGTTACTATTAGCAAGCTAGAAGACGTGAATCTAAATGCGGACTTTAAGCTGCTAGCTATCGCCGCAAAAAACATGATAGATAACGCTCTAAAATACTCCCCCAACAAGCACGTAAATATAACTATCACGCGAGAGTCGATCAAATTTATCAACGAAGGCGAGCGATTGTCAAAGGAGCTGCGCCACTACGTAGAGCCCTTCACCAAGGGCGAAAGCGCGCAAAAAAGCTTTGGTCTGGGGCTCTACATCGTCGAAAATATAATCAAAGCTCACAAGCTAACTCTAAGCTACGAATACAAAAACGGGCTAAACGTATTTAGCTTTGAAAACCTGCAAAATATCGCGGCATAGAAGTAAATTTGAGCGTTTTGTAAAATTTGCGGAGTGCGGGAAAATTTGAGCTGAAATTTAAAGCGAGCCGTTTTTGCTTAAATTTTAAAATTCGGCGTATCGTTTGCGACCAATCAAACGCCAAATTTTGAGCTACAAATTTGGCGCTCGTTTTAAATTTGTATATGGTTAAATTTAGCCGCTCCTCACTACTCATAATAAAAAGACTTTGCGGGCGCGAAATTTAGCCCCACCTTTTCGCACAGCACGTAAAAATCAACCTTGCCGCCGCGAGACTTAAACTCAAAATAGCACTCGTAAAGCTTTACGAAGTATTCAAACTCTAAATTTAGCCGCGCGCTTATCTCGTGTTTTTCTCTTACGTCGCGAGCTTCGCGGATCAGTCGTTCGTAGCGTGCGCGCTCGATCAGGCAGCCCTCGGGAAAATGGTGCGCACCCCAGTCTAGCGCATCTAGTAGCATGCAAAAATATAACTCCACGGTTCGCGCGTCGCAGCGCTCATGGCGATATGTACTGCGCAAAAGCTCGTCCTTATCAAGCTTTCCCAAGCCGTGTGCGCAGATCTGATACGCCCAGCGCAGATGCGGCGTTTGGCCTGCAATGCAGCAATTTTTTAGATACTCGCCGACTAGCTCGCCAAGCCGAAACGACAGCTCGCCATTGCCGCGGTTTTTTAGATTTTTTAGCTCACTTTTGCTTTCGTCTAAAATTTCGCAGCAGAGCTCACCCAGTGCGTAGTCCCGCTCCGCCTCGCTAAACTCGCTTTTAAATTTACCAACGGCGCCCTTTAGATACTCGTTTGCCCGCTTTTTTAGCCCTGCATCGTAGAGCCTTAAGTACTCGCATAGCTCAAATTTTAGCCGGCCAAAAGTGTCCGTTTGCATTTAGTTCCTTTAGAAGTGTAAATTTAGCGAGTTAAAACAATAACCTCGCCACAACTCAAATGCGACCTGCCATCCGACCAGATACAGCTTGAAATAGGGCTTTAAAAAGTCCGCCTGCGTAGATCGGCATTATACGAGCTTGTAGCAAAGCCGTCTTGTAGCGGCGCAAACACCGCCCGCACACCCTCGCCGTAAGGTATAAAACACTGAAAAAGCCCGTAAAGCTTATCCTGCAAATCGATCCCTTCGCAATCTAAATCAATATCCAGTCCCGCCGCCTCGGCAATGCGGTGCGCATACTCGATCGCCATTTTTCTCCCAAATTTGGATTAAATTTGAGGCGTTATACCTTAATATAATTCATTTCAAAACAGCACTCAAATTTAGCTAAAGAGCAAGCCACGGCGCTTGTCTGAAAAGCGCAAACACCAACTTGTCGCACTCTTAAATGAGTACATGACGGCATACGACACACAATAGTCGTCAAGCCGTATAGATATGAAAAAACTTGTAAAAATAGGAGCATAAATTTAGCACAAGTGCCGACCGCAAGCGTAGCCGCCTCAATATCGTAAGCAAATACAGCAAGACAAAGTGCAGGCAAATCTACAAGCACGGCTTGGTTTCAGATGCTTTGCACGATATAAAATTTCGGGTTTGGCGGGCAAGTCTAGCGCTGACGGAGGCGTTAAATTTAAGAAATTTACGCTTGCGAGAATAAAATCAATGATTAGAAATTGTGGAAAATTAGAAAGAAAATAAACTTAAAGCGGTGCGTTTTTATGCAAAAAAATGCCCGCTTTAAGTAAAAATTAAAAATGCATAGGAGTCAAACGCAATCCAAACGGCAAATTTCGCATATAAGCGTTTCGCTAAAATCCGATTTTACTCATTCCTAAGCGTCTCAAGCACGTTTATCTGCGCGGCTTTTTTGGCCGGATAAAACGACGAAAACGCTACGATGACGATAGCTCCGACCAAGATCATAGCAAGATCTAGCAAGGATAGCTCCATAGGAAGCTTCGCGCTGCCGTAGACGTCGGCGGGCAAATTTACGATATCAAAGCTACCGAGCAGCCACACGCCAAAGAGTCCGAGCACGAGCCCAAACACTATCCCGCCTCCGCCTATCGTGGCGCCGAGAGCAAAAAAGCTCTTTTTTATCTCCGCCTTGCTAGCACCGAGCGAGAGCAGTAGCGCGATCTCCTGGCGGCGGTTCATGACAGTCATGAGTAGCGAGCTTACGATATTTAGCGAGGCAACCAGGATGATGAGCATCAAAACGATGAAAAGCGCGCGTTTTTCGAGAGCCAAAGCGGAGAAAAAGTTACCGTTTTGCTGCCACCAGCCGATAGCTTTTTGCCCCAGACGTAGCTCGCGCGAGATCTTTTCGATATCGGCGAACGGATCGTCTGAAAACACGTGTATACCGTCAAATTTACCCTCGTCATACTCAAGTATCTTGCGCAGCGCCTCGACGCTCGTGTATAGATAACTTTTATCGTAGGCCACTAGCCCCGAGCTAAACGAGCTCACGACGTCAAAGCGCTTCATTTTAGGCGTTAGCGCAAAACCACTCGGATCGTTTTTGGTAAAAATGAGCGTGAGTTTGTCGTTTTCGTTTATCATCATCTCGTTTTTGACGCCCTGTCCTACGAGCAGGCCGTATCCGTCAAGCTCGCGGTCCTCAAGGCCGGCCGCAACGACTGAGTTTATCTGCTTTTCGTCGGCTGAATTTACGCCAAAAAGCAGTCCGCCCTCAAAGCTGTTTGCCCCCTTTATGATAACTTGACTCATGATATATGGGCTAAATTTGAGATTCGGAAACTTTTGTTTTAGTTCGTTAACGTCGCTCTCGTCGATGTTGCCGCGTATGGCGGAGAGGATCGTGATCGGGTAGTTCATGGTAAAAAGTTTGCGCTCAAACTCCTTGTCAAAGCCGTTCATGATCGCCATCGCAACGATGAGCACCATGAGGCCGACTCCGACACCAAGAAACGCTAGCAGCGCCGAAAGCATGATAAACGGCTGGGTTTTATCAAACCGTAGATATTTAAAAAGTAGATATTTGGTTAGGCTCATTTGATTTTCCATTATTTAAATTTGGGCTTTGGTTTGCTCGCTACTTTTGTTTCGCTTGATCTTATTTTAAATTTGCGCCTAGCGCGTAAAATTTGTCCATCCGTACAAATTTTAAAAACCGCTTGAAAAAGCTAAGCGTTTTAAATTTACGTTACGATTTTGCACCGCCATAAAAAAGGCGGCAAATTTAAATGCTAAATTTAGCAAGCCACCGCCAAAACGCCAAAGCTAAATTTTATCCCAATCCTCCGCAAAAGCTCCTTTTTTAGGGCCGCTCTTGCCGTGGCAGTCTTTGTATTTTTTACCGCTTCCGCACGGGCATGGGTCGTTTCGCGATACTTTTTTACCAGGCTTTTCTTCACTCTCGGGCGCGCTAATAGCCTCACTATCTTGCGCTTCTTGCGGCGCAGACTCTGTAGGCTCGGAGAAGCTTAAGCGCACGGCCGTTAGCAGCTTGATGCTTTCAAATTTGATGCGGCTAACGAGCTCCATAAAGAGATTAAAGCTCTCTTTTTTATACTCGGTGAGCGGGTCTTTTTGGTTGTAGCCGCGCAGTCCGATGCCGGTTTTTAGGATGTCCATCTGATATAGATGCTCGCGCCACGCGGTATCTAACACCTGCAGGCAAAGCACCTTTTCTAGGTATTTGCGCTGACCCTCGCCTATGACGCCCATTTTTTCCTCGTAGTCGGACTCAAATTTAGCCGTTATCTTTTCGGCAAGCTCGGCGTAGTCGAGATCTTTTAGCTCATCTGGCTGCATGAATGCGCCGTTTGAGACTATCACGGAGCTTAGTTTTTCGAGATTATATTCGCTCTTTGGCTCGCCTGCGTAAATTTCAGCCTGGGCTAGTAGGTGCTCGACAAACTCGGCACGATTTTGCTTGATCTTTTCGCCGACTTCAAAATTCGGATCAAGCAGCTCGTTTCTAAATTTATACACCGTTTTTCGCTGCTCGTTTGCGACGTCGTCGTATTCAAGGATATGTTTTCTTGATTCAAAGTGCAAACTTTCGACTTTTTTTTGCGCATTTTCGACGGCTCTAGTGACCATTTTCGAGTCGATGCTTTCGCCCTCTTCGATACCAAGGCGCGTCATTATCGCCTTGATGCGGTCGCTGCCGAATATCCGAAGCAGATTATCCTCAAGGCTTAGATAAAAGCGGCTAACTCCCGGATCGCCCTGACGTCCCGCGCGACCTCGCAGCTGATTATCGATACGGCGGCTTTCGTGCCTTTCGGTGCCGATGATATATAGACCGCCCAGAGCCCGCACCTCGTCGTCGATACGGATATCTACGCCGCGTCCGGCCATGTTCGTAGCGATCGTAACCGCGCCGCGAGCGCCGGCTTGAGCGATGATCTCGGCCTCTTTTTCGTGATTTTTAGCGTTTAGCACGGAGTGAGGGATCTTTTCTTTTACGAGCAGGTTGTGTAGCTTTTCGCTCTTTTCGATCGAGGCGGTACCCACGAGTACAGGCTGACCGCGGTCGTGAGCCTTTTTGATCTCGTCGATCACGGCTTTAAATTTCTCGTTTTCGGTTTTGTAGATGAGATCGTTGTTGTCTTTTCTGATAACCGGCACGTTTGTCGGTATCGATACTACGTCAAGCTTGTAAATTTGCGAAAACTCTGTCGCCTCCGTCTGCGCCGTACCAGTCATGCCCGATAGTTTTTTATAAAGCCTAAAGTAGTTTTGAAACGTAATATCTGCTAGCGTTTGGCTTTCTTCTTGGATTTTTACGCCCTCTTTGGCCTCGAGCGCTTGGTGCAAGCCCTCGCTAAATCTTCGTCCTTCGCTAAGACGTCCCGTAAATTCGTCAACGATTACGACTTGACCTTCGCGAACGACGTAATGCACGTCCTTTTCAAAGAGATTGTGCGCTTTTAGAGCTTGGTCTAGGTGGTGGCTCAAAATCGCGTTTTCCATGTCGTAGAGATTTGCCACGCCAAAAAGCTTTTCAGCCTTTGAGATGCCTTCTTCGGTGATCGCTATCGTGCGGTTTTTCTCATCGACGGTAAAGTCGCCGGTAGCCTTTTCTTGCGGAGTCGCAGGCGGTTCGCCGCGCTTCATCTGGCGGGCAACTTCGTTTGCTTTGATGTAGCCGTCTAGCGTGCGGTTTGTGGGACCAGAGATGATGAGCGGCGTCCTGGCCTCGTCGATGAGGATACTATCGACCTCGTCCACGATGACGAAGTTATGCTCTCTTTGCACCTTATCTTTGAAATCCATTTTCATATTGTCGCGCAGGTAGTCAAAGCCGAATTCGTTATTTGTACCGTACGTGATATCGCTGGCGTATGCGGCTTTTCGTGCTTCGTCGTCGTATTCGCCGCCTAGTATCACGCCGACGCTAAGGCCTAGAAATTTATAAATTTCGCCCATTTGCGTCGCGTCGCGTTTGGCGAGGTAGTCGTTTACCGTCACGACGTGCACGCCCTTGCCGCTCATCGCGTTTAACACGACGGGCAAGCTTGCTACGAGGGTTTTACCTTCGCCCGTTTTCATCTCGGCGATCTTACCGTCGTTTAGCACCATGCCGCCGATTAGCTGAACGTCGAAATGGCGCATATTTAGCGTCCTTTTACCGACCTCTCGCACGATGGCAAATACATCGTCTAGCAGTTCATCCTGGCTCTTTTCGCCGTTTTGCACCTGTGCTTTAAATTCGTTAAATTTAGCCTTCAGCTCATCGTCGCTCATCGCTTGATATTTGCTTTCAAGCGAGTTTATATAGGCGACGCGTTTGAAATATTTTTTTACTTCCCTGTCGTTTTTCGTGCCGAATATATTTTGCATAAACGCCGGTATCATTTATAGCCTTTAAATTTTATTAAAGTTTGGATTTTAACATTTTATTATTTAAACTTAGCTAGAATTTTGCCCGGTAAAGGAAAATATATGAAGAAAATTTTAGCATTTTTACTATTTTGCGCCTCGGTTTTTGCGGCTACGCTAAATTTCGTCACGCTTCAAAGCGACTTCGTGCAAACCATCACGAGCGAGAGCGAAACGGTCGATTACTACGGTAAATTTTACGCAAAAAGCAACAACCGCGCCTACTGGATCTACGAGCGCCCGACGCCTAAAAAAATCTACTTTGATAAAAACCGCGTCGTCGTGATCGAGGATGCACTCGAGCAGGCTATCGTCTCTAAATTTGAAAAGGCGCCGAATTTGATCGACGTCGTTAGAAACGCGGTTAAGATCACCGACACGCTTTATAAGGCCAAATACGACGGCGTAGAGTATCTAATCACCGTCAAAAACTACATCCCGACAAGGATCGACTACGAGGATAAGCTCGGCAACAAGATCAAAATAACGCTGAGCAATACTAAGAAGGATTTTAAGATAAGCGATGATTTACTGACGCCGGTGATACCGTCGTATTATGATGTCATAAACCAATAAATTTTTAGATTTGCAGCTTGTCTCGCGAGTGCTTTTTACGGAGTTTGTAAAATTTTGGCTCGATGAACTACATGTTCTATCTTCGCCAAAATTTTACCGCACAACCCTAAAAATCATCTCGCGATACTTTGCCTTATCGTTTTACACTCAAAGTTTAAAAACTCAAATTTAATCAAATTTACAAATTTAGCCTCAAAATTTTATTCGCCTAGACCCGCATCTTGAAAATACAAATTTGACAAACAAAAATTAGTTTCTAAACCCCAGTGACGCTTTGCTCGTAGAGCAAAGCTATGTCGCCACCTTGAACGTGCAGTGGGGTTAGAGAGGGCTTGGGAGAGGAAGGGGCGACGCTCTACTTCGCTGCGCTCGTAGCTGCAAGCAGACCGTAAGTAGAACCCCCTTCCTCTCCCAAAAGAAAAAAGAAAAAGCTTAAATTTTACAAATTTGACTTTAAATTTGAACGTAAAATGATAAGGCGAACTGTTTTTTCGTCAGGCGATGGAGCAGACTGGTCGTCGTGACCCAAGCCGACTCGGCCGGTAACGAAGTATGGCGGAAAAAGATAAGCCGCGTTATTAAATTTACTGCTCGCCAAAATCCTTGCCAAAATCATCTATCTGGTTTAAATCCATCGGTTTTAGCTGATTTTTATTTCCTCTTAATATATCCTCGACTTGCTCTTTTTGCGATCTTTTAGAGCCCGTGGTTTTGACGTTTTTTAGCGCTTCAAGCAGCTCTTCGATATTTGGTTCGCGCACGGTTTTTAGCGAGATGATGAGCACCTCGTCGATATCTATGGAGTGCTTTTTAGCGGTGTATTTAACAAGAGTTTCTTTAAATTTTTCCTTACCGAGCGAGGTTAGCAGATCCTCGACGTAAAAGCTACCTATAACGACGTTTAGCGCGTCAAGCACGTACGCTTCGTTATCCGCGACGTCGCGCCCCTCTAGACGCAGGCTCACGCTTACTTTTTTGATCGAGTTTTTGGCGTCTCTGGAGTATAGATCGGTTTCAAAATTATCGACAGTTAACGTCTCGGCAAAGGCCATAACAGCGGCAAAAGCCAGCGCAAAAATCTTTTTCATACGTCTTCCTTAATGTTTTCAAATTTGTTTTCAAGATAGAATTTCTCGACCTCTTCGTCTATTTTAACGACGCTTTGCAAATACTCTCTAAACGGCCGAGATTTGCCGTAAAATATCCTTAGCTTTTTGGGATCTATCGCCCGCGATAGCGCGACGTAGAGCTGCCCGTTGGCAAAGATATGATTTAGGTCGCAGACTAAATTTTCGATGCTCATGCCTTGGGATTTATGGATCGTGATCGCGTAGGCTAGCTTTAGCGGAAACTGAGTCAAAGACGCCCTCGCGCGCTCTTTTAGATTCTCGCCCTCCATCACGAACTCGCTCATATCAAATCTCGCTCGCTCCACCTCGACGATCTCACCGTCAGCTTTTTGTACGATGACGCTTTTTATCTCGCCGCCTTCTTTTAAAATTTGCATTATCTGCCCGCGCTCGCCGTTATAGTACTCGCCCCATTTATTTACCGTAAATATAACTTTCGCGCCGATTTTTATGTTTAAGATTTCAGGCGCGTAGAGGTTTGCGATCCAGCGATCCAGCGCATTTTCGTTTAAATTTTCATCGTAAATTTCCACTAGCGCCTCGGCTCTTTCAAGCTGCGCGGACAGTTTAGAGAGCATCTTGTTATTTAGCTCGTCCGCTTCGTAATTTCGCCCAAAAAGCACGCTCGTATCGTCATCTACCTGCACGCTTGGCACGAGTAAATTTTCGATATAGCTAAACACCTCTTCGCTAAGTCGCCCGACGCGAAGCATGGATAAAATATCGTAAAATTTCTTATCCTTCGTGCGTTTTGAGACGACTAGCTCGATATTTTTAAACTCAAATTCATGCCACGAGCTAGAGTTAAAAGCATAGAGAAATTTAAAGAGCGAGTTGCCATCATCGCCGTTTTTTCGCACGGGCGGCAGCTGATAAAAGTCGCCCACGAGCATCACGCGCCCGACGAATTTCGAGCTCATCAGGCGGTAATAAATCATATCCATCAGCCCTGCGCTGATCATCGAGATCTCGTCTATCACGATGAGATCGCAGGCGTCGAGCATCTTTTTTAGTTCGCCAAGTTTTCCACGCTGTTTGCGGTCGTAGCCGCGCAGCTCCTCGAGGTTTGAGCAAATGCCGAATTTAAAAAAACTATGTACGCTCACTCCACCGACGTTTACCGCCGCGATGCCGGTGCTGCCCAGCACCACGACGTTTTTTAGCTCGCTTTTATAGTGCTTGATAACCGCTTGCGTGAGGTGGCTTTTGCCCACGCCGCCGCGCCCGGTGAGAAAAACGTTTGATTTTTTTAAGATGTCTAGCAGCTGGTTTAACACAAATTTCCCTAATTTTTTGTAAAATTATAGCTTATTTTTAAGGAGCTAGATTGA
>CAUQMF010000047.1:0-14589 GCA_963518965.1 uncultured Campylobacter sp. | reverse complement strand
GGCCTGCGCGACAAAGAAAATCACGAGCAAGACGATGACGACCGTGCCCGTCCAGCTGTTTGAAAAATCTAAAAATTTATTAAACGCTTTTTTCAAAATTTACGCCTTTTTCGCACGGTTTTTGGCCGATTTTATGGTGTTTGACAGTAACATCGCGATAGTCATCGGGCCTACGCCTCCAGGAACGGGCGTTATAAACGAGCATTTTGGAGCTACTTCGTCAAATTTGACGTCGCCTTTTAGCTTGCCGTCGTCCATGCGGTTTATGCCTACGTCGATCACTACCGCACCCTCTTTTACCATATCGGCTGTTACGAAATCCGCCCTACCGATAGCCGCTACTAGGATGTCGGCCTCCGCGCAAATTTCTTTTAAATTTCGCGTTTTGCTATGCGTCACGGTTACGGTCGCGTTGGCGTTTAGCAGTAGATTTGCCATCGGTTTGCCAACGATGTTGCTACGTCCGATCACGACGGCGTTTGCGCCTTCTAAATTTATATCGTAGGCTTTAAAAATTTCCATTATGCCTAGCGGCGTGCAAGGCACAAAGCCGTCAAGTCCGCTAGCTAGCTTGCCGACGTTTATCGCGGCAAAGCCGTCCACGTCTTTTGCGGGACTAATGGCTTCTAAAATTTTATTCGTATCTATATGCTTTGGTAGCGGCAGCTGAACCAGGATGCCGTCGATGCCGTCGTCTAAATTTAACACGTCTATTAGCGCGATTAGCTCGCTTTGCGTCGTGGACTCTGGCAAGCGGTGCATCACGCTTTTTATCTCGCAGGCTATGCAGGCTTTTTCTTTTGCCGCGACGTAGGTTTGACTGGCTTTATCCTCGCCCACCAGTATCACCGCAAGCGCCGGCTCTATGCCTTGATTTTTCAAATTGAGCGCCTCGTTTTTTACTCTTTCTTTCACCTGCGCGCTTACGTTTTTGCCGTCTAATATCGTCATTTTCGTCCTTTATTACTTTTTAATCGCAAAGATTGTATGATAGCTAATTTTAGATTAAATTTACGAAAAAGCGAAAGAATTTATGAAAATTTGGCTGATTTTGGGGCTACTTTGCAGCGCGGCGTTTGCGAGCGATTTTATCACGAAAAACGAATACGCGAAGATGCTCTATCAAAACCCGCGCGGCATCGGCTGCGACAAGTGTCACGGTAGCGGCGGCGAGGGTAGCGTGATCGCAAAACACAAAGAAGAAAATAAAAAAACCAAAGTAAAAGAGGAAAAGGAACTGGTAGCTCCCAGGATAAATAATCTTGATTTAGAGACGTTTAAAAAAGGTGTACTTGGCGCAAGAAGCATGATGCCCAGCTACTTTTTAACCGACGAAGAGATAAATTTGCTTTACGAATACGTGATAAATTTTAATAAGGATAAAAAATGACGAACAAAGAAGCTTTTGAGCTAGCCAAAATTTATATCCCGGGCGGCGTGGATTCGCCCGTTCGCGCGTTTGGCAGCGTCGGCGGCGAGCCTTTTATAGTAGATCGCGGCGAGGGCGCGTATCTAGTCGATATCGAGGGCAACCGCTATCTGGACTTCATTCAGAGCTGGGGGCCGCTCATTTTTGGGCACTGCGACCCGGATATCGAGAGAGCGGTGATAGTGACGGCTAAAAAAGGACTAAGTTTCGGCGCTCCGTCAAATTTAGAAACAAGGCTTGCTAAACTAATCTGCGACGAGTTTCAAAACGTGGAAAAGGTACGCTTCGTAAGCTCGGGCACCGAGGCCACGATGAGCGCGATACGCGTAGCGCGGGGCTTTAGCGGCAAGGACGGACTGATAAAATTTGAAGGCTGCTATCACGGGCATAGCGACGCGCTTTTGGTAAAGGCAGGCAGCGGCGCTACGACGTACGGCAACGCTTCAAGCGGCGGCGTGCCTGCCGATGTGGTAAAAAACACCTATCTAGCGCGCTACAACGATTTAGAAAGCGTGCGAGCGATATTTGAGGCAAATAAGGGCAAAATCGGTGCTCTCATCATCGAGCCTATCGCGGGAAATATGGGGCTGGTGCCTGCTAGCAACGAGTTTTTAAGCGGGCTTAGGCGACTTTGCGACGAAAACGGCGCGGTTTTGATATTTGACGAGGTCATGAGCGGATTTCGCGCGAGCAGGCGCGGATCGTTCGAATTTAACGGTATAAAGGCCGATCTAGTAACGTTTGGCAAGGTTATCGGCGGAGGCTGCCCGGCGGCGGCGTTTGGCGGACGAGCCGCTATCATGGACTGCCTAAGTCCGCTAGGCGCAGTGTATCAAGCAGGCACGCTAAGCGGCAATCCGGTAGCTATGGCTGCAGGCATCGCGAGCCTAAGTAAAATTTTTGCCGACGACGGTTTATACGCAGAGCTAAGTAAAAAGGCTAATTTGCTAATGAGAGGCTTTGCCGAGGCCGCTAAAAAGCACGGTATCGCGCTGCAAACGACGGTGCGAGGCTCGATGTTCGGGTTTTTCTTTAATCAAAACGAGGTCAAAAACTACGACGACGCGCTAAAAAGCGACGTAAATTTATACGCCAAATTTCACGCAAGTATGCTAAAACGCGGCGTTTATCTAGCGCCTAGCCAGTTTGAGACGGGCTTTGTTTGTAAGGCGATGAGCGACGAGGATATAGTTTTTGCCGTTAGGGCCGCCGACGAGAGCTTTGACGAGATCACGGACGAGATGCACGACGAGCACGAGAGGATGCAAGGCGTAAAAGCCAGGATCGCCGAGCTGGAGGAGCGGCTAAAAGAGGCAAAGCTAGAGCGAGAAAAGATAAAAGAGCAGATAAAAAACAGTTGGGGATTTGTTTGATGGCTAGGATAAATTTAGGCGAGGTCGTAAAAGGCGCCGAGCAGCTAAGCCTTGGCATCTCTATCGTCGTAGCGATTATTATTGGCTCGGGCGCGGGGTACTGGATCATGAAGGAAACGGGCTGGACGTGGACGCTGTTTGCGGGCATAGCCGTCGGTATCGCCGCAGCCGCGCTAAATGTCAAAAAGGCCTACGACGCACAGATAAAAAGCCTTGAGCAGCTAAAAGATGAAGGTAAATTTAAACCCGTGAAAGACGACGACGAGGACGATGAGTGAATTTTAAGCTCCTTGCCGTTTACGGTGCGTTTGAGACTTTATTGTTGCTGGGCTCTGCAGTATTTGGCCGCGCGTGGTTTTACAGCTCGCAGGTTGCTTTTTGGGGCTCGCTTTTGGTGTTAGCCACAACCTTTAAAGCCTACAAAAAGCGCGTGCAAAACGGCGTGCGAGACTATGACGCCTTTGCGGATGACGACATAGACGAATGGGGCGAAAATCACGAGGAGTTTCCTGATCGCCCCGCGGAGGCTAAATTTTACGGGCATGACCCGCACCGCGAAGATGCTAAGCGCTTGGACGCGTTAAATTTAGAGGACTACGCAAAAACGGACGCGGAATTTGACCAAGCGGCGGAGCTAAATTTAAATAGAGAAAATGAGCGGGTTAAATTTGACGATCCAAATTTAAGCGGCACAGATCAAAATAGCGAGTCAAATTTAAGCCTGGCAAACGAGTCAAATTTGAGCAAGTCAAATCAAAATAGCGAAACTAAGCCTTCAAAAAAGCAAAATTTCGCGCGTAATTTAAAGCAAAATTCGCCCAACTATTTCACCGCTTTCGTGCCTTTTCGGCTGATCGCGTATGCGGTTTTGGTCGTCGGATTTTTGGCGCTAAAAAGACAAGACAACCTTGATATCGCCGCGTTTTTGATCGCGCTTGCGGCGATGCCTGCGGGCGCTTTGATATATGGAGTAAAAAGCAATGAGAAATAGCTCGATAATAACGATCAGATCGATGTTTGCACTATTTGTGGGGATGGCGTTTTTGTTTGTAGGAAACGGCCTCATCATCAGCTCGGCCGGCGTCGAGCTAAAAAAAATGGGCGCGGACGAGCTAGAGACGGGATTTGTTATCGCGGTATTTTTCGTTGGAGCTATGATAGCTACGATATTTTCGCACAAAATCGTCTCAAAAGTCGGCCACATCAGGAGCTTTGGGATATTTGCGTCGCTTTTTGGTATCGCGGCGATGTTTCACGACCTTAGCCAAAATCTCTACTTTTGGGCGTTTTTGCGCGGGTGTTTGGGATTTTGCTACTACTCGATCTTGATGATAATCGAAAGCTGGCTCAACGCGCGCGCTAGAAACGAAGTGCGCTCGCGAGTACTGGCATTTTACGAGATCACTTTTTACGTATGTTTTGGGCTGGGCATCCTCGTGCTATCGCTAAATTTATCCACTTCTCACGTGCTTTTGCTTAGCGCTGCGTTTATTTTGTTTTCGAGTATTCCTTTAAATTTAATCCGCATCAAAGAGCCGCCGATCCCCGAAAAAAAGAGCGTCTCGATCCCGAAGGTCTTTGCGCTCGTGCCTTTGGCGCTCATTACCAGTATCGTAGCTGGCATCCTCATAAACGGCTTTTTTGCTATGGCTAGCGTTTATATCCTGCTACAAGGATACGGCGCGAGGGAGGTTTCGTTTTTTATGACCGTCGCGATGGCGGGCGGCTTCATCGCCCACTCTCTCATCGGCGGTTTTTCCGATAAATTCGGCCGCCGTCCTGCGATAATGTGCTGCGCGGGCGTGTCGCTATTTGCGGCTATTTGTTTTTTGGCGCTTAAGCCCTCCATCTACGCACAGTACGTTTTGGCGTTTTTTTTGGGTTCTGGCGCTTTTTGCCTCTATGCGTTATCGCTTGCTCGCGCCAACGACGTTTTAAAACATAAAAATCAAGGCATCGAAGTAGGGCGCGCCGTGCTTTTTAGTTACTCTTTCGGCTCGCTTCTTTCGTCCGTGATAATGGGCGCTAGTATGAAAATTTTAGGCTTTGACGGCTTTATGTGGGTTTATGCAGCGCTGCTTGCGTTTCTCATCGCATTTTGCCTCACGCAAAAGACCGTTCCGCTTGAAAGCAGGCGAGGCTTTGAGCATAGCCCCGGCACGATGGCAAATAGCTAATGAAAATCTCAAATTTGACGATATAGCCGTATGGAATCAGTAAATAACGCTATAAGCTCGCAAATCGCGACCCAGGCCGCAGTCAGCGGCACTCTGCCTAAAACAGGCGGCCCCGGCGGCCCAAGCGCCGGACAGACGGGCCAGGCGGGCGAAACTAAAAATCTTTTTAAAAATCAGTCCGCACCTTCGCAAAATTTAGGCTCCGAGGCCGCAGATAATGCAGTAAAGGACCTCGATAAGCTCGTAAATAAGCTTTTAAACGAGCTAAAATCAAGCCCGACGCAGGCCAAAGAGCTAGCCGCGCAGGCAAAAAATCTGCAACTCTCGCCAAATCTCGCAAAAGATATGAAAAGCCTCGCCGCACTTGCCGAAAACGAGCCCGACCTAAAGGAATTCGCGCTTAAACTAAAGGAGTTTTTAAAGCCCGTCGCCGATATAAAAAACGCGCCGCTAAACGAACAGATAAAAAGCTCGGGCATCATGCTGGAGGCAAATTTAAAAGACGCGCTAAACGGCAAATTTAACCTACCTAGCGCGATAAATAAGCTGTTTGGCGATATAAAAAATCTCTCGAATCAGCAGCTTTTAGAGCAAATTTCAGCCTTAGCTAAGGACGATAGCCTAAGTACGAACGAGAGCTTTGCGAGGCTTGATCAAATTTTACAAAGCGCTAAAACCGCAGCCAAAGATACTCTGGCTAGCTCGCCTTTTAAACAGCTTTTTGAGATCGCGGATAAACTCGAAAACGCGGCTAAATTTATGGATAAGCAAGCAAACGCCATGAGCGGCAGCGGGCTAAGCCTAAACGAAAAAACGCTAAACGCCGAGTTAAATAAAATCTCGCAGCTGCTGGCAAACGCGGGCGAAAAAATGCAAAATTTAAACAGCGAAAAGCTAAGTCAAAACAGAGGCTTTGCTTTAAATTTCGCCGAGCTAAAAAGCGCGGTAAAAGAGCTAACGGACGAGCTTAGCGTGCTTGCGGCCTCGCAGGATAAATTTAACGATTTCGCGCAAAAAATCGTCCGAGACGGCGCGGAA
Organism: uncultured Campylobacter sp.; assembly: GCA_963518965.1. Lineage (GTDB taxonomy): Bacteria > Campylobacterota > Campylobacteria > Campylobacterales > Campylobacteraceae > Campylobacter_A. Next base: position 8,572 of record CAUQMF010000047.1, on the reverse strand, counting down.
GGAAGCGAGGGCGCGACGCTGCAAGACAAGCTGCAAAATGTGGCTAGAAAGCTAAATTTCGCCTTGCAAATCGCCGATAAAGCGGGCTTTGAAGCAAAAAATAACCTCGATGAAGTCGGCAAGCTAATCAAACAGCAAAATATCGCTCGCGGCGAGCTTGGCGCCGTAACGCCAAAAAGCGCCGAAGAGACGGCAAAAATCCTGCAAAACGACGTAAAAAGCGCTCTTTTAAACATGCAGTCAAAGTCCCCGGACGCTAGCCCCGTAAAAGACGCCGCCTCAAAGCTGCTCGCTCAAATCGAGATGCACCAGCTAGCCTCCGCGGTAACGGGCGGAGTGCAGACCTATCTGCCTTACGTCTGGGAGGGCGTAGAGGGCGGAAACATCAGGTTTAAGCAGGGCAAAAAGCAAAAACACTACGCGCAAATCGATCTAAATTTTCAAAATTTCGGACAAATTAATATCATGGTGGCGCTTAGCGAAAACAAATACATCGACCTTGCGATTGCGACGCAAAAAGAGGAGTTTAAGGAGCTAATTTTAAGCGGCGCAAAGGAGCTAAAAAGGGCTATCGGCGAGCAGGGGCTGATAGTGTCGAATTTTAGCCTAAAAACTATGCCTAAACTGCGCCTTAGCGGCGTTTACGGCGGTCTGGATAAGCTTGATATGGGCTTTGATAAAAAGGCGTAAATTTGGCAAAAGTGCAAAAAACTAAAAAGGCCGTGGCTCTTGGCTACAATCGCCAAAAAGATAACGCCCCTAGGGTGCTAGCTACGGGTTCTGGCGAGGTAGCTAAAAATATCATAAATCTAGCCAAATCTCACGACATCCCGATCAAAGAGGACGCCGATCTAATCGAGATTCTAAGCAAGATCGATCTAAACGAGGAAGTCCCGCCAAATCTCTATAAAGCAGTCGCCGAAATCTTTAACTTTTTGTATCAAATGACGAATAAAAAATAGGGCGCTTGCGGCAAAGTAGAAGCGAGGGCAGGCTTATTGCAAGTGCAAATTTGAGCTCGAACTAGGAAATTTAAATGAAAAAGACGGTTGGGATAATAGCGATTTTAGCCTTGCCTTTGTTGATCTTATTTTCGGCTCTAGGTTTTGCTAGCGGTAACGGGTCAAAAGGCGCAAACCATCCGAAACACGCGCTAGAAAAAGCGGTAACAACGCACGATAAAAAAAGAGTCTCGTCTAAAGAAGATAAAACCGCCCGCTATCAAGTAAAATTTGACGGAAATCTCGTAGCAAAAAGCCGTAAATTTGAAGATAGATACAAAAATGACGCATAAAATTTAGGTATAAACGCCGAGTTTAAAGCTGCTAATCTTGTTGCAAAAATTTGACGACTATTCTGCCGCTACTGCAAGCGCAAAAATCTCGTCCAAAATTTGCCGCAGCACCCAGTTGTCGTAAAATTGTTTGTATTATTTTATGTATTTTGCCTTATAGCTAAATTTAATATAAATAAAGATAAAATAGCCATAAAATTAACTCAAAAACGGAATAAATTTGAAACAAAAACTGGTCTTAGTCGGCGCCTCGACGGGCGGTCCGGGACATTTAAAAAGGCTTTTTAAGGGGCTTGAGCTAAACGGAGCTAGCGTCGTTATCGCGCAGCATATGAGCCTGGCTTTTATCCCTAGTTTTATCTCGCAGTTTGATAAGGAGTGCGCGGCGCAGGTCGTGATGCTAGGCGCGCCCGTGCAGCTAAAAAGCGCGATATATATCTGCGAAAAAAACTCCGAGATAACCTCTGCTAGCCCCCTAACGGCCGGCATGTGTTCGCCCATGAAAGAGACCACGTATAACCCAAACGTGGACGTGCTTTTTCACTCCGGCGTGCAGGCTTGTAAGTTTGCCGACGTCATGGCGATCTTGCTAACTGGTATCGGAGACGACGGCGCGCGCGGGCTAAACGAGCTATATAAAGCGGGCGCTAAATGCATCGCCGAAAACGAGGAGAGCGCGATCGTCTACGGCATGCCAAAGCGTGCGAAAGAAATCAACGCAAATTTGAAGTCGCTACCCATCGGCGGTATAAGAGCGGAACTAGAAAGGTTTTTACATGCTTGAAAATGCAAATTTGACGCCCGCTCCTAGCGATGCGGCGGGGCTAAATAAATTCGTCGAAGTTATCAAAAATATGTGCGGCGTGGATCTGGAGTCCAAAAAGGACATGATAAAGCAGCGCCTAATAAATTTCTGCCAAGCAAACGAAATTCCAAGCTTTGAAGCGTTAAGCTCAAAAGTCGTCGTAGACCGCTTTATGAGGCAAGAAATCGTAAATTTGATCACCACGAACGAGACTTATTTTTATAGAGAGTTGCCGCAGCTACAAGCCGCGATCTACTATGCCAGAGAGGAGCTTGATAGCGTGCGGATACTGTGCGCGCCGTGCTCGACGGGCGACGAGGCGTACTCGCTAGGTATGCTCGCGCACTCAAATTTGCTCGACGTAAACCGCGTCAGCATCGTTGGTATCGACATAAACTCCGAGGCCATCGATAGCTGTAAAAAGGGCGTTTATAACGAGCGCTCGCTGCACCGCCTAAACGACAATCAAAAAAATATCTACTTCACAAAACGCGACGGCAAGTACGAAATCAAGCGCGAGATGCTGCCTAGATGCGAGTTTAGCGTGGCAAATATCTTTGACGACGCGATATTTAAACTCGGTAAATTCGACATCATTTTTTCGCGAAATATGATGATTTATTTTAACGAGGAATTTAAGCTAAAAACGGTCGAGCGCTTTCATAAAATTTTGAGCGATCACGGCAGGCTCTACGTCGGACATGCCGATCTGGTACCGTTTACGACGCTTTATAAAAAGCATATTTCAAACGGCACGACTTATTACGCTAAAGCCTGAGCTGGGTAAATTTGAGGTCAAATTTGGCTCAAATTTGCTTAAATTTGACGCGAGCAGACGGCTGCGTTTTTGACGCGGACGGTAAATTTATGCGTTTAAATTTGTCTTGCTAAACCCGCTCCGCAAAGCAAATTTACGCTAGCTCGTCTTTGTAAATTTTACGCACGAATATCCAATAAATCGCTCCGGCAAAAAACATACAACCTATCAGCGCCGTGATCAGCGAGAGACTAAGCCCAAGCTCAAAAAGAAGTCCTATGCCGCTAGAAATCACCGCCGCGACGCCTAGATAAACCATGTCGTTATAGGCTATGATGCGGCCGTAAAACGCCGGATCGCACTTTTGCTGGATGAGCGTGTAGGTGTAGCTCCAAAGCGTCGAGGTGAAAAATCCCGCGCAAAAAATCCCGATAAATCCGATATAAAAGTTAAACTGAAGCGCGCTCCACGCGATGACGCCAAGCCCGTGACCGACGTAGATATAGACTAGGTTGGAGTTTGAGACGAATTTGCTAAGCACCAGTGGGCCGACGATAAGGGCGACGGCGCGGCAGGCGTTGATGTAGCCGATAATGAGCGACGCCGAGAGCAGGCCTGCGTACGGATAGTCGGCTAGTAGCGCCACGAGCGCGTCGTAGCTGGTTACGCCTACAACCGCGTGCAACATGATGAGATGCGCGATGAGGGGATTTTGTTTTACGTATTTTAGGCCGTTTTTTAGCATCTCGCGGACTTTTTCGCCGCCTTTTTTGGCTCGCACGGCGATGTCGGTTTTAAGCAGGACGATAAGCGCTACTGCGTAAAGAGCGCAGTCAAGCAAAAAGGCGCTTTTAATCCCGAAAAAATGGATATAAATGCCCGCTAGCCCCATGCCTGCGGTGTATGAAAAGGCCCAGATGAGCGAGTGGATCTCGTTTGCGGTTTTTAGGTTGTCTTTGTTTAAAATTTTGGGAAACAGGCTCATCTCGACCTGAAAATACGTTCCCCCGGCCCCGACTCTGATAAATATGATCGCAAAAAGCAACCACATCAATGAAAGCTTGTCGATAAAAACGAGCATAAAAACAGTCGCCATCTCTACGACCGTGAGCGCTATTAGCATAGGTTTAGGGCTAAATTTATCCACCACGATACCGCTAAAAGGCGATAGCAGCACGCCCGGCACGAAAGCAAGCGCTGCTGCGGCCGTGATAGCCCAAACGGGCGCGTCAAGCTTGATAAGTAGCGTGAAAATGCCCGTGTGCGAGAACCAAACGCCAAAATAACAAATCAGTTGTATGAGTGAGAGGCGCGCGAAAACGGGCTGGGTTTTTAGTAGGTCGATAAATTTATTCATTTTGGGCTTTGGGTTAAATTTGAGCGCTAAATTTGCCGCTTAGTTGGCTTCTAGCTTTTTGTAGATGCGCTCCTGGGCGAAATTTTCTTTGATAAAGCTGTTTTGGTTGCTTATCTGGCGCAGCGTATCGCCGTTAATCTCGAAATTTAGCTTTTCGCGGTATTGATTCGTCACGCTTAGGGTGTTGCCCTCTATCTCGTAAATGCCGTTTTGCAGCTCTCTTTGCGCGATCTTTTTTTGATAAACGGTGTCGATTTTAAACGTCCCGTCGGCGTTTAGGATTAGGGTGCTTTTTGAGTTTTCGCTACATCCGTCGCAAAACACCTTAGCCTCGTAAACTCCGATCAAATTTTCCTTATCTATTTCAGCACCGCACGTTTCAAAAACCTCAGTGCCGCCGCATTTTTTGTTATTTACTGCGCTTCTGCCGGTCGCACAGCCTGCAAATATCATCGCAGCCGCGGCTAAAAATAAAATATTTTTCATGATTTATCCTTAAAATTTTGGCTAATTATACTAAAAAATTTCCGCCAAAATGGCGATTTTTTAGCAAAAAGCGGCTAAAATCATAAAAAATATTTTAAGGAGTAGTCATGGAAGAGAGCATCCCGTTTATCGTATTTGCCGTGGTCGTGCTGGCTTTTGCGGTTTTATTTTTAAAAGCCGGTATCAAGATCATCTCACAGTCTGATATCTACATCGTCGAGCGTTTGGGTAAATTTCACAAGGTACTTGACGGAGGATTTCACATCATCATCCCTTTTGTCGATCAGATCCGTGCCGAAATCACGGTAAGAGAGCAGCTAGTAGATATAACCAAGCAGCAAGTCATCACCAAAGATAACGTAAATATCAGCGTCGACGGCATCGTGTTTTTAAAGGTCGTAGACGGCAAAATGGCTCTGTATAATGTCGATAGCTACAAACGCGCGATCGCAAATTTAGCCATGACGACGCTGCGCGGAGAGATCGGCGCGATGAACCTTGATGATACGCTTAGCTCGCGCGACCGCCTAAACTCCGCATTGCAAAGAGCGCTCGGAGACGCCGCCGATAACTGGGGCGTAAAGATCATGCGCGTCGAGATCTCTGAAATCTCCGTGCCTCAAGGCATCGAAGAGGCGATGAATCTGCAAATGAAAGCCGAGCGCGAAAAACGCGCGATCGAGCTAAAAGCGCAGGCTGAAAAAGAGGCACTCATCCGCAACGCCGAGGCGCTAAAGCAAGAAAAAGTCCTGCAAGCCGAAGCCATCGAGCGTATGGCCGATGCGAAAAAATACGAGCAAATCGCGCTAGCCACGGCTCAAAAAGAGGCGATGGATATGATAAACGAAAGCATGGCGCAAAACGCAAAAGCCGCCGAGTTCCTACTAGCGCGAGACCGCGTCGGAGCCTTTAACGAGCTAGCTAAAAACGGCTCGAAAGATAAAATTTTAGTCCCTTATGAAGCGACGGAGCTCATCGGCTCTCTAAGCGTCTTAAAGGACTTTTTGGGCGCTAGGGCGGCAAAATGATACCCGCGTACTTGATGCTAGCTGCGGGCGTGGGACTAATCATGCTCGAGTTTATGCTCGGTAGCTTTTTCGTGCTATTTTTCGGGCTTGGATTTTTAGCGGTCGGAGTTTTGGGATTTTTTATCGATATCGCTTGGGAGTATCAAATTTTGCTCATCGCTACCACCTCGCTAGTCCTACTCTTTGCGCTCAGAAAGCCGTTAAAGGCTAAATTTAACCAGCACGAAGGCGAGGTCAAAGACGACTTTTTAAACGAGAGCGGCGAGGGCGAGATCAGAGAGGGTATGGTTTATTTTAAAGGCACTTTGTGGCGCTACGACGGAAATTTAGCCGAGGGTGCAAAGGTGCGCGTGCTTGGCACTAAAGGCAATAAAGTCGTTTTACAGCGCGATTAAATTTTTATTATTGCGGTTTAAAAACGCTTTTAAATTTTTCAAGGAGTCAAAATGTTTATCGTAAATTTAACTTATGTTAAAGAGTTAAGCGAAGTAGATAGCTTCATAAGCGAACACAATGCATTTTTGGATAAATTTTACGCAGAAAATAAATTTATCTGCTCGGGGCGTAAAATCCCGCGTAGCGGCGGCATCATCTTGGCAAACATTAAAGATCGCTCGGAGCTTGACAAGATTATCGGACAAGATCCGTTTTTTAAAAACGGTATCGCAAAATATGAAATTACCGAGTTTTCGCCGACGAAATTCGTACCTGGTTTTGAGCGGCTTTTAGGCGAGTAAACGAACTGGGCAAGCTAAGGTTAATCGGCTTGGGTAACTATTAATAAAATTGCAAAAAGGCAAACGACTGCGACTGGATTTGCGCGTTTGCCTGCAATAAAATTAACCTTTAACGGTGTAGTTTAAAATACGGTCGCCGTTTTTACTACTTTTATAAAATTCTCGTTTAAAATTTAAAATCAAAAAAGTTGGTTTCTCTTCGTAAACTTAAAATCTAGCCAAATTTAACAAACGGCTAACTTAATTTAATATACGTTTAGTGACTAACGCTCTTTGAAAACAGATTTATAACAACCACTTCGGCTACTATCATGCCTATGGCGATGATTGCGGGCAAATCAAGCTTTTGCCCCATAAAAAATAAGCTATCGCCGAGATGAGAACTATGCCCGCCCCAGACCGTATCGCGTAAGCGATACCCATGGGAATGTGCCTAAAAACTATCGCAAGCAGGTAGAATAAAATCCCAAATAAAACAAGCGAACCAACGGCGTATAAGGGCTTTGCAAAACTGCCGCTTAGCTTTAAAAGCGAAGTTGCGGCCGCCACTAGCGTGATGCTTATGCCTATAAGAACCCGGCATTTGATCATTTTTCTTCTTTGAATTAATAAAGGAATTAAAAGCTCAAATTTTAAATATCTAAATTAACTATAAATAAATTAAAATTTGATCCTCTACGTGCTTTTGCAGGCTTAAATTTGATGGAGAAAGCGATCAAATTTGACCTTGACCGCATTAAATTTTAGTGTTTGTGATGAGGGCAGGCGTGCGTTTCGTCGTTTGCGCGGCTTTTTTCTTGATGAGCGCAACCTTTATGCTGCGCGCAGCCTTGCGCTTTCGCGTCGCATTTTGGGTATAAGTTTGATTTGACGCTCTCGCCGCCGCAGCCGTGACTTTTATCCGCTCCATGATTTCCGTGATGAGGGCACTCTTTCATCGCTGCGTGAGACTGTGCGCAGCTAGTGTTTGGCATGCCGTGATGCGGGCAGCTAGCGTCTTTTATCTGCGTAGCATGGCGATACTCCTGCGCATTTTGTTCGGCGGGAGCTGGTTTGTTTGCTGCGCAGCCTGCAAAAAATAGTGCCAAAATCGCAGCTAAAACTAAATTTTTCATCTTTTCTCCTTTGATAAAATGTCCTGCGATTTTATCAAATTTAAGCTTTATAAATCGGATTAAATTTGAGCTGGCGGCAGAAACTATTTAAATTTAAAAGTCGCGGCAAAAGACGTCAAAAAACGTGAATTTATCAAAGATAAAAGCGTTTTTCGCTAAACTCGCGTAAAAAATTTAAAGGAAAAATTTGAATAGACTAAGCGTGGACGAGGCGGTAAATTTGATAGAAAACGCCGAGCTTAACGAGCTTGGAGCGATGGCTCTAGCGCGCAAGCGCGAGCTACATCCCCAGGGCGTCACGACATTTATCGTAGATAGAAATATCAACTACACGAACGCGTGCTGGGTGGACTGTAAATTTTGCGCGTTTTACCGCGATCACAAGGACGAGGACGCCTACGTTCTTAGCTTTGACGAGATCGGGCAAAAGATCGAGGAGCTCATCGCTATCGGCGGGACGCAAATTTTGTTTCAAGGCGGCGTGCATCCGAAACTAAAAATCGAGTGGTACGAGGATCTCGTGGGGTTTATAGCCAAAAACTACCCAAGCATCACGATTCACGGATTTTCAGCGGTCGAGATCGACTATATCGCGAGGATCTCGCGCATAAGCACTAGGGAAACGCTACGCCGCTTGCGAGAAAAAGGGCTCTACTCGATGCCAGGAGCCGGCGCAGAGATCCTTAGCGACCGCGTCCTCTGCAGCGAAAGAAATGGAGGCGGGTTCGCCCGCGTTACCAACCCACAGGAGGCCGGCAGCCGGGTCGAGAACCGCAAGCACGGAGCCGCCCTGCACCTGGGTTGCCCCCTCGGGCAGGGTCACGGCCTGGCCGATCGAGAAGGAGGTGGGCTTGACGGGCGACACGGTTCGCGTCACCGTTTCCCCCAGCGTCACGTCGCCGCCGGCCTGACCAATGTCGAAGGACGCAGACTTGACGGACACTGTGCCGTCGAGCATGAGCGAGTCGTAGTTGAGGTGGCCAAGGAGCTTAC